>NZ_JAZDCI010000002.1:0-322185 GCF_036312245.1 Brachymonas sp. J145
TGGAGTTCCCCCTATCTCACGGACGGTTGAGCGCTGAAGAATTCAGCGCGGTAACGGTGGTATTTTCTACCGGGGACTGCCCGGATTGTGCATTGATTTGCTCGAATTCGTTGGGAGCAAGGTAGCCCAGTGCGCTGTGCAACCGATGTGGGTTGTACCAGCCCTCTATCCAGGTAAACACGGCATGCCTGGCCTCGGTCTGGCTTTTCCAGCTTCTTCGGTTGACCAGTTCGCATTCCAGGCTGGCAAAGAAACTCTCGGCCATGGCGTTGTCGTAAGCATCCCCCACCGATCCCATGCTTGGGCGCACGCCCATTTCCTCGCAACGCTTGCCAAACACCGTGCTGGTGTATTGGCTGCCCTGATCGGAGTGGTGGATGACGCCCTGGGGCTTGCGCGTGAAGGCGGCCATCTCCAACGCCTGCACCACCAGATCGGCCGTCATGCGCGTGCCAAAGGCCCAACCCACTACTTTGCGGCTGTATACGTCGATGACTACCGCCAGATAGGCAAACCCGCTCCAGGTAGGCAGGTAGGTCATGTCTGCCACCCAAAGTTGGTTAGGAGCATCCGCCGCAAAGCGGCGATTGACCAGATCGCTGGCCAGCCCAGCCTCTCGATCACGGCGCGTTGTCACGCACCAGCCGCGCCGGCGGCTGACACCCTTCAGACTCGCCTGACGCATCAGGCGTTCGACGCGCTTCTTGTTGACGATCACCCCATCGCGCGCCAGTTGCGCGACCATGCGCGGCACGCCGTAGGTGGTATCGCTCATCTGATGGATGGCTTTGATGCGCAGCAGCAGCTCGGCATTGGCCTGATCGCGTGCACTGGGTCGGCGATTTAGCCAGTCGTGGTAACCACTGCTGGACACACCCAACACCCGGGCCATGGTGCGTATTGGGAGATCGGCCTGGTTCGCCTGCATCAGCGCGTAGACGGCGTGGACGTCTTCTCGCTTTGTCCGGCAAACCAGGCCGTAGCCTTTGCCAGGATGTCGCGCTCCGTTTGAAGACGCTTGACCTCCCGGCGCAAGCGGACGAGTTCCTCGCGCTCGGACGTTGTCAACACATCCTTGCCGGATAACGGCTTGCCAGCATCGGCTGCAGCGCGTGCAACCCAGTTGGCAATGCTCACCGCTGACACATCGAACTCACGTGCCAGCTCGGATTGGCTGCGACCGGAATGAAACAGCTCGACGATCTGCTGTTTGAATGCCTCGGGGTACGGGGGCTTGGTTTTTCCCATGGGGGCTCCTTTCTTCTCAGTGAAAGTGTCCGTCAAATGGGGGGAACTCCAACCAGCCTCGTTGCGCAGGGTTTGCGCTGCCAGCGCATGGGCTGACAAGGGGCTGCCCTGCAGCCGGGTCAGCAGCGACAGTTTGTCCAGCAGATTGGACGGTGCGGACTGGGTCATGACAATTGGAAACAGAAAATGCAAAGACTGCCAAAGTGTACGCCGTGACGGGGTCATAACCGTGTCGAAAGCCTGCTTTTTCCCCGAACACGGGTATTAATTGCCGCAATATCACAGCAATAATGGCAATTAGCCCATATCCAGCTCCTGCATCTTGCGCGAAATCGTGTTGCGGCCGATGCCGAGCCGCTGGGCGGCCTCGACACGGCGCTGCTGCGTGGCCGCCAGCGCCGCCCGGATCAGGGCGCGCTCACACTCCGCGATGAGCCCGGGCCAGATATCGGACTCGCCGGCCTGCAGCAGCGCCGTGGCCTGCTGCTCCAGCCCCTGTTGCCAGGAGACGATCGCGTCCTGTGGCACGACAAGCTCCCTGGCCGTTGCTGCCGGCAAGACGCTGCCCTGACTTTGCCCCAGCACCTCCGGCGGCAAGTCCTTGCTGTCGATCAGCGATGCGGGCGCCATCACCGTCAGCCAGTGGCAGATGTTTTCCAGCTGGCGCACATTGCCCGGAAAGGCAAACTGCTGCAGCTCGCGCAAGGCGGCCTCACCGAGGCGCTTGGGTTCGACCGCCAGTTGCTGCGCGCTACGCTGCAGGAAGTGGCGCGCCAGCATACCGATATCCTGCTGACGCTCGCGCAACGGCGGCAGACGCAGGCGGATCACGTTGAGCCGGTGGTACAGGTCTTCGCGGAACACGCCCTGCTGCACCTGTTGTTCCAGTTGCTGGTGCGTAGCCGCGATGATGCGCACATTCGCCTTGATCGCCTGCTGGCCGCCGACGCGATAGAAATGGCCATCACTGAGCACGCGCAGCAGCCGGGTCTGCAGCTCCAGCGGCATGTCGCCAATCTCGTCCAGAAACAGCGTGCCTCCTTCGGCCTGCTCGAAGCGGCCGCGGCGCAATTGCTGCGCACCGGTGAAGGCGCCACGCTCGTGGCCAAACAGCTCGCTTTCCAGCAGATCACGCGGAATCGCCGCGGTGTTGATCGCCACGAACGGCCCGCTGGCGCGCGAGGAATGGCGATGCAGCGCGCGTGCCACCAGCTCCTTACCGGAGCCGCTTTCGCCGGTCACCAGCACCGTGGCCTGGCTGTGCGCCAGTCGGCCAATGGCACGAAACACCTCCTGCATGGCCGGTGCCTGGCCCAGCATTTCCTGATGTTCGAGCGGGCTGTCATCGGCCGTGGCGGCCTGGCTTTCGCTGCTTTCGATGGCACGGCGCACCAGCTCGACTGCCCTGGGCAAGTCGAACGGTTTCGGCAGATAGTCGAAGGCACCGCCCTGGAACGCCGCCACGGCGCTGTCCAGATCGGAAAACGCCGTCATGATGATTACCGGCAACGCAGGCCATTGCTGCTGCACCCGCTGCAGCAGATCCAGGCCGGACAGACCTTGCGCATCGGGCATGCGGATATCGCTGATCAGTACCGCGGGCTGCCCGCTGGCCTCTTCCAGCGCTTGCAACACCTGCGACGGCTGTTCGAAACAGCGTACCGGCAGCGACTCGCGCTGTAGCGCGCGCTCCAGCACAAAACGGATGGACGCGTCATCGTCCACGATCCAGACTGCATTCATGGCTTTCCTTATCGCATCAGGCATGCACCATATTAGTGCATTACCCTGTCAATTGACTGGCAGCTGCTACCTGTCAACAGGTTCGCCTGCCCGTACACAGCAACCAGAGCCGCTTCACGCCAGCGGAATCAGCACCCGGAATACCGTATGGCCGGGAACGCTGTCGCATTCGATCAGGCCCTGATGCTGTTGCACATAGGTCTGCGCCAGCGTCAGGCCCAAGCCCGTGCCACCGGCCTTGCCCGTGACCAGGGGATAGAACACCTGGTCCTGCATGGCCGGCGGCACGCCCGGTCCGTTGTCGATGACAAGCAATTCCAGTGCCAACTTGTAGCGCTGCTTGCCCAGCGTGACCTGGCGCAGCACGCGGGTACGCAGCACGATCTGCGCATCGCCGGCCTGGCGCCGCGCTTCCAGCGCATGCGCGGCGTTCTGCACCAGGTTCAGCACCGACTGGATCAGGCGCTCACGGTCGCCGGTGAATTCGGGAATCGAGGTATCGTAATCGCGCACCACGCTCAGGCCCTGCGGGTACTCGGCGAGTACCAGGCTGCGCACGCGCTCGCAAACTTCATGGATATTGACCTGGCCCAGCTCGGGGGCACTGCGGTGCGGCTTCAGCAGACGATCCACCAGGGCCTGCAGGCGATCGGCCTCGCGGATGATGACCTGGGTGTATTCGCGCAGTGCCGGCTGTTCCAGCTCCATGTCGAGCAGCTGGGCGGCACCGCGCAGGCCGCCAAGCGGGTTCCTGATTTCGTGCGCCAGATTGCGCACCAGTTCCTTGTTCGCCAGGCCCTGGCTGAGCAGGCGGCCTTCACGATCATGGCGGTTTTGCGTGTCCAGCTGTACCAGTTCAATGACCACCTGCTCCGGATTGTCGGTCTGCGCGATCACCACATGTACCGGCAGCGCATCGGCGCCCTGTCGTAGCAACTGGGCGTCGTAGCGCTGGGTGGCAAACTGTGCGGTGCAGGCCTGGTGGATGCCCTGCAGCAAGGCCTCCGGTTCGGCAAAGCAGGGAGCGAGTGACTGGCCGCACAAGGTCAGGCGGGAATGGCCGAGTACATCTTCCAGCGCGGCATTGACGAACAGCAGCGTGGCATCCTGGCGCACCACGGCGACCAGCGTGGCGAGTGCATCAAACGCCGCCCAAGAGCCAGCCTCTTGCAGCGAGCGAGCATCAGTCTGCCTGCGGCGGCTTGACGGGTGCGACAGGGAATCGGACATGGGCGGTAGTGGCGGAAAAACTCCAGTCTAACGCCTGCCGGGATCAGCCGCCGGCGCGACCCAGTTCACGGCGCAGGCCGGCCAGATCGCTTTCCACGCGCTGGATGTCATTGCGCAGGCCGGCCACGCGATTCAGGTATTTCTGGTGGTTATTCAGCTCGGAACCGAGTCGTTCGGGCTGGCCATGGTTGTATTCCAGCTGCAGTTCGCGCAGGCGGGCGCTGGCCTTGTTCAGTTCGGCCTGCAGGATGGCGCGGGCATCGCGATCACGTGCCCGCTGCTGCTGTGCCGGCACATGGTTGGTACGCTGTACGCGCGGCGGCGTCGTGCTGCGCTTGCTGTTGCTGGCCGGCTTGGCCCAGTTGACATCCGGGCGCGCCACGCGCGTGACCTGGCCGGCGACCGGCACGCAACCGCCCTGCTTGATGCGGCTGGCCTGGTTGGTGTATTCGTTGCCGCAACGGTAGATCGGGCTGGCTGCCGCGCCCTGGCTCATGAGCGACAGCAGCACCAGCAGGCCGACCGGCAGACGGGAATCGATGCGAAACATGTGAATTATTAAGTATTAATTTCTGCAGCTATTCTAGCCGCAGAAACGCATCGATTGTCGGCAAGGCATTTGACATGCCGATGACATGTGCATGACATGCCACAAACAAGACAGCCTCGCCACCGGAGTGACGAGGCTGGTGTACCGGCAAGAGCGACGACTGCCGCCCTGCTGCTACGCTTACAGCGAGTAGTACATCTCGAACTCGAGCGGGTGCGGTGCCATGCGCATGCGCGTGACTTCACCCATCTTGAGTTCGATGTAGGCATCCAGCATGGAGTCGCTGAACACGCCGCCCTTGGTCAGGAAGGCGCGGTCGGCATCCAGTGCGTCCAGCGCCTGGTCCAGGCTGTGGCAGACGGTCGGGATCAGCTTGTCCTCTTCCGGCGGCAGGTGGTACAGGTCCTTGGTGGCGGCTTCGCCCGGGTGGATCTTGTTCTCGACACCGTCCAGGCCGGCCATCAGCAGCGCGGCAAAGCCCAGGTAGGGGTTCATCATCGGATCCGGGAAACGGGCCTCGACACGACGCGCCTTGTCGCTGGCCACGTGCGGGATGCGGATGGAGGCAGAGCGGTTGCGGCTGGAGTAAGCCAGCTTGACCGGCGCCTCGAAGTGCGGCACCAGACGCTTGTAGCTGTTGGTGGACGGGTTGGTGATGGCGTTCAAGGCACGGGCGTGCTTGATGATGCCGCCGATGTAGTACAGGGCGAAATCGCTCAGGCCAGCGTAGCCGTTGCCGGCAAACAGGTTCTTGCCGTCCTTCCAGATGGACTGGTGCACGTGCATGCCGGAACCGTTGTCACCGGCGTAAGGCTTGGGCATGAAGGTAGCCGTCTTGCCGTAGGCATTGGCCACGTTCCAGATGATGTACTTCTGCAGCTGGGTCCAGTCGGCACGCTCGACCAAGGTGCTGAAACGGGTACCGATCTCGCACTGGCCGGCACCGGCCACTTCGTGGTGGAACACCTCGACCGGGATGCCCATGGCTTCCATGATCAGCACCATTTCGGCGCGCAGGTCTTGCGTGCTGTCGATCGGGGGCACCGGGAAGTAGCCGCCCTTGACGGTGGGACGGTGACCCTTGTTGCCGCCTTCGAACTGGCGGCCGGAGTTCCAGGGTGCCTCGTACTCGTCGATCTCGACGAAGCAGCCGGACATTTCCGTCTTCCAGCGGATGTTGTCGAAGATGAAGAACTCGGGCTCCGGACCGAAGTAAGCCGTGTCGCCCAGGCCGGAAGCCTTCAGGTAGGCTTCGGCGCGCTTGGCGATGGAGCGCGGGTCGCGCTCGTAGGCCTTGCCATCTCCCGGCTCCAGCACGTCGCAGGTCAGCACCAGGGTGGTTTCCTCGAAGAAGGGATCGATGTTGGCCGTGTTCGGATCAGGCATCAGCAGCATGTCGGATGCCTCAATACCCTTCCAGCCGGCTACCGAGGAGCCGTCAAAGGCCTGACCGTCGGTGAAGCGGTCTTCATCGAAGTGGGAGACCGGCACGGTGACGTGCTGTTCCTTGCCACGGGTATCGGTGAAACGGAAGTCAACGAACTTGACTTCATTCTCGCTCACCATGTTCATCACGTCCTGGACGCTTTTGGCCATCGTACTTTCTCCTAACAAAGTGACTGTTCAGATCCGCCGCTCCGCCGGGACATTCCGGAGGTCTTCTGGATATCCGGAATTGCATGCAACAAGCGTGCCAACTTTCAGATCAGGGTGTTTTTCACGCCAGAAAGGGCGAAACCCACGGCTGCAGACGGAACTATCCCGGTATTGTGCCTGTTGCCGGCCAACGCGTATCTGTCCGCTCATGAAAAAATTGCATGACGCACCAAAATGAGGACAATGACGCACTTTTTTGGTGCATTGGTCGTTGCCGAATCAGGCCGGATCCGCAGCCTGCGGATACACCAGCTGAATGCCCAGTTCACGCAGGCCCTGCTCCATCTCGGCAAAAGCGGCTGGCACCTGGTCTGGCGCGCCCTTGACGCCCAGGTCGATGTGCGGGCCATGCACCGGATGCTGCAGTGTCGGCAGGCTGAACACCTTGACCAGCGGGTAGCGCGCCTCGATGGCTTCCAGCAGCGGCGTGATCCTGGCCTCGGAGGCCTTGCAGGCCAGTAGCGAACGCTCGGCCCACTCACGCTGGTCAAACCAGCGTGCGTAGTACTGGTCCAGCGTCCAGGCCATCATGGGCCAGGCCATGGCCGGGAAGCCGGGATAGAAATGCACGTGACCGATCGAGAAGCCGGCGATCTGGTTGTAGGGGTTGGGCACGATCTGGCAGCCGATCGGGAACATCGCCATCTGCAGGCGCTGCTGGTGTTCGGCATCGGTCGGGTTGTACGGCACGCCACGCTGCTCGGCCAGTTGCCGGAAGCGCTGCTCGATCAGCACCGCACCCTCGGGGTGCAGCGCCAGCTCCACGCCGAGGGCTTCGGCAGCCGCCTGGCGTGTCTGGTCATCCGGCGTGGCACCGATGCCGCCGCAGGAAAACACCACATCGCCGCAGGCCAGGACATCGCGCAGGGCCGCAACGATATCGGCGCGACCGTCCCCGACGATGCGCACCGAGCTCAGCGTCAGGCCACGCTCGGCCAGGGTCTGGATGGTGTGCGGCACATGCTTGTCCTGGCGGCGGCCGGACAGCAGCTCGTCACCGATCAGCAGCAGGTGAAAGCGCGGCATGCTGGCATGTGCCGGCGGCGCCTGGATGCCATGGGGCAGAACGGGAGCAGTCATGCGGAATCCTTGTTGGAGGCGCGGCTGGCCGCAGCGGGAAGAGTCAGGGTCTCGGCAACCGGCACGACGGGACGGCTCCCGACATCAAAGCCGGGCTGGCTGGCGACAAAGGCGGCGCGTTCACGCTCTTCCTGCTGGCGCTGCTGCTGCAGCACGGCCAGGCAGAAGTGCACGAACCAGAGCGAGGAAAACGCAAATACCAGCATGTAGATCCAGATCGCCGCCGGAATCAGTACGGCAAAAGCGACCAGGAACACCGTGGCCGAGGCCCAGACAATGCTGGGCGCGGTACCGAGCAGACCGGTGATGATGCCGATGATGAGCAGTTCGGTGCGATGGCGTTGCATCAGCTGGCGGCGCTCCGGCTTGCTGGCGTGCTCGGACCAGGCATCGAAACTCATCACGCGGTAGCTGAGCCAGCCCCAGATCAGCGGCGGCACGATTAGCACCAGCGGCGGAATGAACCAGAGCGGGATGCTGAACAACAGCAGCAACAGCGCCAGCACAGTGTGGCCAAGCGACCAGCCGATGCTGGCCAGCAGCGAGGCACCGTGCTTGCGCTCGAGTTGCGGGAAGCGGCGCTCGGCTACCAGCTTGACCAGTGCCGGCGTCATGAAGCCGGCCACCAGCAGCAACGAGGCCAGCACGATCAGCGGCGTGATGGAAAACACCACCACCAGCGGCGCGATCACGTTCTTGAAATGTGGCAGATTCAGCCAGTCCAGCGCCTGGTGCAGGGTGGCGAGCAGCGTCGTGCCTTCCAGCCACTCCAGCACGGTATCGACCGCCGGCCACCAGCCCCACTGGGCAAAGGCGAGCCCGGCCAGCAGCATCACGACAAAAGGCAGCAGCGACAGCAGGATCACGCGCGGCCGCAGGCAGTAGGCGACGGCGCGCCAGAAGGCATCAAGCAGGATTTTCATGATAGACAGCAGTGTAGCGAAGCCGGCCTATTTCTGTTGCAGCGCCTGCAGATCGTCCGGCGTCAGCCAGCGCCACTGACCCGGCGCCAGATCGGCTGGCAGCTGCAGCGCACCGATGCTGTGCCGATGCAGGCCTTCGACCCGGTTGCCGACGGCGGCCAGCATGCGCTTGACCTGGTGGTACTTGCCCTGGGTCAGCGTCAGGTCCAGCGTGGTCTCGCTGGTGATGACACAGGCAGCCGCCTGCACCGGTTTCGGATCGTCATCAAGCACCACACCGGCCAGCAGGCGTTCGACCTGGCGCTCCTCGATCGGGTGCTTGCACTGTACCTGGTAAAGCTTGGGCACCTGATGCCGTGGCGAGGCCATACGGTGGATCAGCTGGCCGTCATCGGTCAGGATCAGCAGACCGGTGGTGTCCTGGTCCAGCCGGCCGATGGCCTGTACGCCTTGCACACTGCTTTTCTGCGGGCGCTGGCGCAGCGGTGCCGGCAGCAACGTATAGATGCTCGGCCAGGCCGAGGGCTTTTGCGAGCATTCGGTGCCGGCCGGCTTGTGCAGCATCAGGTAGGCCTTGGCATGGTATTCCCAGTCCTGCCCCTGCACGCTGAAGCGCAGGCCTTCGCGCGGCTCCACCGGGTGCAGTGCATCCCGCACGATCTCGCCTTCGACCTGCACCAGGCCTTGCTGCACCAGCCCGGCACAGACACGGCGCGTGCCAAAGCCCTGCTGGAACAGCATGTCATCGAGCGCCATCGGACGCAGTTTCTCTGTCTTGGCCATGGCTTACTGTACCTTCTCGATGCGTTGCAGCTTGAAGGTCCAGCCAGCGTCCTTGCCCTTGCGGCCCCTCACGCCGGCGGCGTTGTTGAGGCTGCGGATTTCCAGCGTCTCCTCGCGCGGCTTGCTGCCACGACCGATGCCGCTGACCCGGATGCTGCGGGCATACGCTGCAGCACCAACCAGGCTGGCCTTGTCCTCCAGGCTCATCAGCATCAGGCCGCGACCGCCGTTGGGCATGGTGCGCAAGTCGGTGATGGCAAAAGTCAGCAGGCGACCATCGGTGCTGGCGCAGGCTACATGGGTGGCTTCGGCCAGCTGCTGGCCGGGTGTATCGGCAGCGCTGACGCGGGACGGTGCGCAAATCGTCTCACCCGCGTTGCAGGTCATGAAGGCCTTGCCGGCACGCTGGCGCGAGCTCATGTGCTCGATGCTGGCGAGGAAACCGTAGCCCCCGCTGCCGGACAGCAGCCAGGTACTCTGTGGCGCACCGGCGATAAAGTGCAGCAGATGGGTGCCGGCCTCGAGCTCGATCATGGCCGAGATCGGCTGGCCATCGCCGCGCGCACCCGGCAGGCCGGAGACCGCGACCGTGTAGATGCGACCATTGTTGCCAAAGGCGAGCAGTGTATCCACCGTGCGGCATTCGAAAGTGCCGTAGAGCGCATCGCCGGACTTGAAGCTGAAACTGTCCGGCGCATGGCCGTGGCCGGTGCGCGCACGCACCCAGCCTTTTTCGCTGATCACCACGGTGACCGGCTCGTCCACCACCTTGACCTCGACCACGGCGCGGCGCTCCTGCTGGATCAGCGTGCGGCGCGCATCGGCAAACTGCTTGGCGTCGGCCTCGATCTCCTTGATCATCAGGCGGCGCAGGCTGGCCTCGCTGCCGAGGATATCTTCCAGCCGCTGCTGTTCGGCGCGTAGCTCGGACAGTTCCTGCTCGATCTTGATCGCTTCCAGCCTGGCCAGCTGGCGCAGGCGGATTTCCAGGATGTCCTCGGCCTGGCGCTCGGTCAGACGGAAACGCTCGATCAGCGCCGCCTTGGGATCATCACTGGCACGGATGATGGCGATCACCTCATCGATATTCAGCAGGATCAGCTGGCGCCCTTCCAGGATATGGATGCGGTCCAGCACCTTGTCCAGCCGGTGGCGGCTGCGGCGCTGGATCGTGGTCTGGCGAAAGCTGATCCACTCCTGCAGCATCTGGCGCAGCGATTTCTGCGTCGGCTTGCCGTCGATGCCGATCTGCGTCAGGTTAATCGAGGCCGAGGTTTCCAGGCTGGTGTGCGCCAGCAGCGCGCCAATCAGGTCCTGCTGGCTGACGGTTCGCGTGCGCGGCTCGAACACGATACGCACAGGCGCCGTCTTGCTCGATTCGTCACGCACGCCATCGAGTACCGCCAGCAGGCTGGCCTTGAGCTGCAGCTGCTCCTGGCTGAGCGCCTTCTTGCCGCTCTTGATCTTGGGGTTGGTCAGGTCCTCGATTTCCTCGAGCACCTTTTGCGCGCTGACGTTGGGCGGCAGCTCGGTCACCACCAGCTGCCACTGGCCGCGCGCCAGGTCCTCGATCACCCAGCGCGCGCGTGTCTTGAGCGAGCCACGGCCGCTGCGATAGGCGTCGGCGATGTCTTCGGCGCTGCTGATGATCTGGCCGCCACCGGGAAAGTCCGGTCCGGGCAACAGCTGGAGCAGCTCCTCATCGGGCAGGTTGGGCTGCTTGATCAGCGCAATGCAGGCATCGGCCACTTCACGCAGGTTGTGGCTCGGGATTTCGGTCGCCATGCCGACGGCAATGCCGCTGGCCCCGTTGAGCAGCACGAACGGCAGGCGCGCCGGCAGCTGCGCCGGCTCCTCGGTGCTGCCGTCGTAGTTGGGAATGAAATCGACCGTGCCCTGGTCGATTTCGTCGAGCAGCAGCGTGGCGATTTTCGACAGGCGCGCCTCGGTATAGCGCATGGCGGCGGCACCGTCGCCATCGCGGCTGCCAAAGTTGCCCTGACCATCGATCAGCGGGTAGCGCTGCGAAAAATCCTGCGCCATGCGCACCAGTGCGTCATACGCCGCCTGGTCGCCATGCGGGTGGTAACGGCCGAGCACGTCACCGACGACGCGGGCGCACTTGACCGGCTTGGCACCATTGGCACCGTTGCTGCCGCCAAAGGACAGGCCCATACGGTCCATGGCGTAGAGAATGCGGCGCTGTACCGGCTTCTGGCCGTCGCAGACATCGGGCAGCGCACGACCCTTGACCACGCTCAGGGCGTATTCCAGATAGGCACGCTGCGCGTACATGGCCAGGTTGGGCTGGTCGTCCTGCCCGTCGGGCATCAGTTCGGGGAAAGTGGTATCGGTACTCATGGTGAATCGGTTCAGGCTGCCGGGCGGCAGACAGCCTGCGGCAACCGGCCTGCCCGCTCAGGGGGAGGCCACAGCGCGCAGGCTGCAGGAATCAGGTCAGGGGTGGGCCAGCGATGCCGGTTGCACTACCACATCTGCCCCCAGGCGGGTGGCATCGAGGTCGGCTTCGGCGATCTTGGTCGAGACGGTATCGAGCGCTGACGGCGTGTTACCCACTGGCGCTGGCGGCAGCTCTGCCAACCGGTTCTCGGAGCGCAGGCGCTGGACCACGATCGGATCCGCAGGAGGTGGCGGAGCGACCCTGGCCGTGGCCGGAATGCTCATGCTGACGCGGTTCTTGCCGACCTGCGCCTTGCCCAGTGGCATGGCACGCGCGACGGCCAGCGGGCTGGCACTGGCCGGGTTGAGCGTGTTGTAGAGCGCCATCACGGTGCGCACGTAGTTCTGCGTTTCGCGGTAGCGCGGAATCTGGTTGCCGGCACGCGCCACGGCACCATGGCCGGCGTTGTAGGCCGCCACCGCCAGATCCAGACGACCCGGATACTTGTTGACCAGGAACTTGAGGTAACGCGTACCCAGGCGGATGTTGAGCGCCGGATCGGTCAGCTTGTCCTCGACCGAGTACTGGGCATCGGAGCGCAGGCCGAGATCCATGGCGGTGGTCGGCATGATCTGCATCAGGCCAACGGCACCGACTGGCGATACGGCACCGGCATTGAAGCCGGATTCGGCCGCGATTACCGCCTTGACCAGGTTGTAATCCAGGCCATTGCGCTTCGCTTCGCGCCTGATATGGCTGCTGACCTGGCTGTAGGAACGCGAGCGGTTGATCTGCGATGCCAGCCGGACCGCCTTGCTGCCGGCGGCGGCGTCAGCCGACGCGTTGAAGACCAGGCCGCTGGCCGCCGGGCCAGGCTTGCGTTGCTGCTTCTGCGCCAGCGCCGACTTGCGCGGATCAAAGTCGAAGTTCTCGTTCTTGAAGTAGAGCTTGTAGCGGCTGTCCAGCTGGGATTCGGCGAAATGGGTCATGCCCTGATCGTCCACATAGCCCCAGACATCGGCTTGCGCCGCCAGCGGCAGACCGCCCCCGATCAGGGTGGCCAGCAGCCAGGTACGAAAAACAGGTTTCATGTCAGATATCCAGTTCCAGTTCGAGGGCCGAGCCATGCAACTCCATCAGCTCGCGGCGCGCAGCAGCCTCGCCCTTGCCCATCAGCTTGCCCATCAGTTCCTGAGTCTGTTCCAGCCCCCAGGTTCCCAGATGCACCTGTAACAGTCGGCGCGTATCAGGATTGAGTGTGGTTTCCCACAGTTGTTCGGCCGACATCTCGCCCAGGCCCTTGAAGCGGCTGATGCTGATCTTGCTGTCGGCCACACCATCCTTGCGCAGTTTTTCCAGGATCGATTGCATCTCGGCTTCATCCAGCGCGTAGTGCTTGGAGGCCGGCTTCTTGCCGCGCGCGGGCGCATCGACTCGGAACAGCGGCGGCTGCGCGATGTAGACATGGCCGGCATCGATCAGCGCCGGGAAATGGCGGAAAAACAGCGTCAGCAGCAGTACCTGGATGTGCGAACCGTCCACATCGGCATCGCTCAGGATGCAGATCTTGCCGTAGCGCAGGTTGGACAAGTCGGGGCGGTCGCCCGGGCCATGCGGATCAACGCCGATGGCCACCGAGATATCGTGGATCTCGGTGTTGGCGAACAGGCGGTCACGATCGACTTCCCAGGTGTTCAGCACCTTGCCACGCAGCGGCAGCACGGCCTGGGTTTCCTTGTCGCGACCCATCTTGGCACTGCCACCGGCGCTGTCGCCCTCGACCAGGAAGACCTCGTTCAGGCCAAGGTCACGGCTTTCGCAATCGGTCAGCTTGCCGGGCAGCACGGCAACGCCGCTGCCCTTGCGCTTCTCGACCTTCTGGCCGGCGCGCTGGCGGCTTTGCGCCGCACGGATCACCAGTTCGGCCAGCTTCTTGCCGTCTTCCAGGTGCTCGTGCAGCCACAGCTCAAACGCCGGACGGACAAAGCCGGACACCAGCTTGAGCGCATCGCGCGAGTTGAGCTTTTCCTTGATCTGGCCCTGGAACTGCGGATCCAGCACCTTGGCGCTGAGCACATAGCTGGCGCGCGCGAACACGTCTTCGGGCATCAGCTTGACGCCCTTGGGCAGCAGCGCGTGCAGCTCGACAAAACTCTTGATCGCCTGGAACAGGCCATCGCGCAGGCCGCTGTCATGGGTGCCGCCGGAATGGGTGGGAATCAGGTTGACATAGCTTTCGCGTACCGGGCCGCCTTCTTCGGTGAAGGCGACACACCAGGACACGCCCTCGCCTTCGGCAAACTGCTCGGAACCGTCTTCGGCAAACTGCTCGCCATGGAACAGCGGGATCAGCGGATCGGCGGTGAGCGTCTGCGACAGGTAGTCGGCCAGTCCACCCTTGAACTGCCAGGAAAGCGTCTCGCGCGTTTTTTCGTTATGCAGGCTGACCGAGACACCGGCCATCAGCACTGCCTTGCTGCGCAGCAGGTGCACCAGGTCAGATTGCGGCAGCTGGGCACTTTCAAAATAGCGTGGCTCGGGCCAGACGCGCACTGTGCTGCCCTGGCGACGATCACCGCTGGCGCTGGGGCGCAGCTGCAGCGGCTCGATCACGTCACCGTGCGAGAACACCATGCGCGCCACCTGGCCGTCACGGTAGCTGCTGACCTCGAGCCGGCTGGACAGCGCATTGGTGACGCTGACGCCAACGCCGTGCAGGCCACCGGAGAAACTGTAGGCACCGCCCTGCCCCTTGTCGAACTTGCCGCCGGCGTGCAGGCGGCTGAACACCAGTTCCATGACCGGCGCGTTTTCCTCGGGGTGCATGCCGAACGGGATGCCGCGACCATCGTCCTCGACCGAGATCGAGCCGTCTTCGTGCTGGATCACCTTGATCTTCTTGCCGAAACCGGCCAGCGCCTCGTCTGCCGCGTTGTCGATCACCTCCTGCACGATATGCAAGGGGTTGTCGGTACGGGTGTACATGCCCGGACGCTGCTTGACCGGCTCCAGCCCCTTGAGGACACGGATGGAGCCTTCGGAATAGGAAGGAAGATGGGATGCGGTACTGACCATCATTTCATTTTAGTAGGATTCCTCCGACAATACCTGTGAATTTTTACAGGTATGCGACGGCCAGCAGGCGCAGGTCAAAACTGCTACCATCAGCCTTCTGTTGCGCACGCGCGTGTGCGATCTCTATATTCCAGCCCTCCTGACAGCCCCATGTCCAGCACCCCCACGCCCAGCCCGGCCCATCCCCCGCTCCCCCTGTGGCAAATCCTGCTGTGCGGCGCCATGATCGTGACCCTGTCGATGGGCGTGCGCCACGGTTTCGGCCTGTGGCTGCAACCCATGACCCAGGCCAATGACTGGACGCGCGAGCACTTCTCCTTTGCCATGGCGGTGCAAAACCTGGCCTGGGGCTTCTGCGGCATTTTTGCCGGCATGCTGGCGGACCGCTACGGCGCCTTCAAGGTGCTGGTCGGCTGCGCGCTGCTGTACGCGCTGGGCCTGCTGGGCATGGCGTATTCGACCACGCCGATGATGCTGGCGCTGACCTGCGGCGTGCTGATCGGCATGGCACAGGCCGGCACCACCTATGCCGTGATCTACGGCGTGATTGGCCGCAACGCGCCGGTAGAGCGCCGCTCCTGGGCAATGGGCGTGGCCGCCGCCGCCGGCTCCTTCGGCCAGTTCCTGATGGTGCCAGTGGAAGGCTGGCTGATTGCCACCTCCGGCTGGCAGCTGTCGCTGGTCTGGCTCAGCATGGCGGCGCTGCTGATCATTCCGCTGGCCTGGGGCCTGCGTGAGCCCGGCTTTCACGGCAGCGCGCCGCGCCAGCGCGAACAGAGCGTGGCCGATGCCCTGCGCGAAGCTACCAGCCATCCGAGCTTTCTGATGCTGATTGCCGGCTACTTTGTCTGCGGCTTCCAGGTCGTGTTCATCGGCGTACACATGCCGAGCTATTTGCGCGACTACGGCTTCTCGCCGCAGGTGGCGAGCTATTCGCTGGCACTGATCGGCCTGTTCAACGTGTTCGGCAGCTACCTGACCGGCAGCCTGGGCCAGCGCATGAGCAAGAAAGTGATCCTGGCCAGCATCTACATCCTGCGCTCGCTGGCCATCATCATCTTCCTGCTGGTACCGCTGAGCCCGACCAGCGTCTATATCTTCTCGGCCGTGATGGGTTTCCTCTGGCTGTCCACGGTGCCGCCGACCAACGCGCTGGTGGCGCAGATCTTCGGCGTGGCGCACCTGTCCATGCTCGGCGGCCTGGCCTTCTTCAGCCACCAGATTGGCTCCTTCCTGGGCGTCTGGCTGGGCGGTCTGCTGTATGACCAGACCGGCAGCTACGACATCGTCTGGTATCTGGCGATTGCGCTGGGCATCATGGCAGCGGCGCTGAACCTGCCGATCCGGGAATCCGCCATTGCGCGACCGACCCGGGTCGTGGCATCCTGATGGCCATGACACATCGATCCCCCCTGCTCCGCATCGGTGCCTGGCTGCTGGCCGGCCTGGCGCTGCTGTTCGTGTTCCTGCTCTACACCCAGCCCGACTTCATGCTCAACGTGGACGCGCTGATGTGGAGCTGCTTCGGGCTGGCGCCGCGCTGACGTGTACGTTAACCTGCCGTAACCTTTGCCGGCCGGCAAGTCCTGCACGAAGTCGGCAAAATGTGGCAACATCCCGGGATTACAATCCGAGGCAGAGGCAGCCGCTGCATGGCGTGCTGCGTGCACCGTTTCGCACCGTACCTGAAAAGAGTCCTGCATGACCACCCTCACCGGAAGCATTGTCGCCCTCGTCACTCCGTTCCAGCCTGATGGACAAGTCGATTACGCCTCGCTGCGCAAGCTGATCGACTGGCACATCGCCGAAGGCACCGACTGCATCGGCGTGGTGGGCACCACGGGCGAGTCCCCTACCGTCAATGTCGAAGAGCATTGCGAAATCATCCGCGTCGCTGTCGAGCAAGCCGCTGGCCGCGTGCCGGTAATGGCCGGCTGCGGTGCCAACTCCACCGCCGAAGCGATCGAGCTGGCGCGCTACGCCAAGGGCGTGGGTGCCAGCAGCCAGCTGCAGGTGGTGCCCTACTACAACAAGCCGACCCAGGAAGGCCAGTACCTGCACTTCAAGGCGATTGCCGAAGCCGTGGGCGACCTGCCGATGGTGCTGTACAACGTGCCGGGCCGTTCCGTGGCCAACATGGACAACGCCACCGTGCTGCGCCTGGCGCAGATCCCGGGCATCATCGGCATCAAGGAAGCAACTGGCGACATCGCCAAGGCACAGTGGCTGATCCGTGACGTGCCCGAGGGCTTTGCCATCTATTCCGGCGACGACCCGACCGCCGTGGCGCTGATGCTGTGCGGCGGCCAGGGCAATATCAGCGTGACCGCCAACGTGGCACCGCGCCTGATGCACGAGCTGTGCGTGGCCGCGATTGCCGGCGACCGCAACACCGCCATGCAGATCCAGAACCGCCTGCTGCCGCTGCACCGCGATCTGTTCGTGGAAGCCAACCCGATTCCGGTCAAGTGGGCGATGGAACGCATGGGCCTGTGCGGTGGCACCATGCGCCTGCCGATGACCCCGCTGAGCAGCGCCAACCACGCCGTGGTGGAAGCTGCACTGAAGGCCTCCGGCCTGATCTGACGACCGACTCCCGATGTACCAAGGACATTCCCCCGTGAAGAATCTGCACAAACTGACGCTGACCGCCCTGGCCGCCAGCCTGCTGGCTGCCTGTTCCCCGTTTGCCGGCGGCACCAGCGGCATCGATTACAAGTCTGCCGAACGCGGCAACGCGCTGGAAATCCCGCCGGACCTGACGCGCCTGGACACCAGTACCCGCTACAACGTACCGGGTGACGCCAGTGCCGCCACCTTCGAGGCGCAGCGCGCCGTGACGGACAAGCAGGTCGGCACCGTGCAGAACGTCGCCACCGACCAGATCGGTGACGTGCAGATCAAGCGTGAAGGCAACCAGCGCTGGCTGGTGGTGCCGCGCAAGCCGGCACAGCTGTGGAATCCGCTCAAGGCCTTCTGGGAAAACAACGGCTTCGTGCTGACCACCGATGACCCGCGCCTGGGCGTGATGGAAACCGACTGGGCCGAGAACCGCGCCAACATCCCGATGGATCCGGTGCGCCGCCTGCTGGGCAAGGCGATCGATTCGCTCTACTCCACCGGCGAGCTGGACCGCTACCGTACGCGCGTCGAAAGCAATGCCGCTGGCGGCACCAACATCTTCATCACGCACCGTGGCATGGAAGAAGTGCTGACCGGTCGCGAGAAGGAAACCTCGACCTGGCGCTCGCGCCCGAACAGCCCCGAGCTGGAAAACGAAATGCTGCGCCGCCTGATGGTGTCGCTGGGCGTGCCGCAGGCGCAGGCCGATGCCGTGGTACGCCAGCAAGGCGCTGCTGCCAAGACCGCCAGCCAGCAGGCCCGCGCCACCGTGCAACACGATACGGCTGCCGGTACGCTGCTGCTGCAGGACGGTACCGAACAGGCCTGGCGCCGCCTGGGCCTGGCCCTGGACCGCACCGGCTACACGGTGGAAAGCAGCAACCCGCAATCGGGCAGCTATCTGGTGCGCTATGTGCAGCCCAGCGCCGAACGCGAAAGCAATCCTGGCATCCTGACGCGCCTCTTCGGCAAGAGCAAGAAGGACACGCCCAAGCCGGTGCGCTACCAGGTACAGGTGCAGCCGCAAGCCCAGGGCAGCCTGGTGCGCGTGCTGAACGAAGGCGGCCAGCCGGTGAGCCAGGCCGAAAGTGCCCCGATCCTGCGCGTGCTGGCCGAGGACCTGCGCCAGTTCTGAGCCTGATCCGCCAGCCCTCCTGCAACGCCCGCCTCCTGAGCGGGCGCTTGCTTTTGGAGGCTGGCTTGGCACGATTCCATGAGTATCCGATTCAAGAGCCTGGGCAGCGGCAGCGCTGGCAATGCCACCCTGATCGAAGCACGCGAAGGCATTTCCGTCAGCCGCCTGCTGGTCGATTGCGGCATGCCGCAGCGCCAGCTCACGGCGCGGCTGCAGCAGGCCGGCGTGGAGCCGGAGCAGCTCAGCGGCATCTTCATCACGCATGAGCACAGCGACCATATCGGCTGCGCGCCTGGCTTTGCCGCGCGGCATCGTATTCCGGTCTGGATGAGCCGCGGCACCCACGCCGCCGTCGGCCAGCCGGAATCGCTCTCGGAGCTGATCCGCTTTGCGCGCGACGGCGAACCGATCGATTTTGGCGCGATGGAGCTGCAGCCGTTCACCGTGCCACACGATGCGCGCGAGCCACTGCAACTGGTCTGCAGCGACGGCGACCGCCGCATGGGCCTGGTGACCGACCTCGGCCATGCCAGCATCCACGTGGTACAGATGCTGCAACAGTGTCACGCGCTGTTACTCGAAAGCAACCACGATCCGGCTATGCTCGAAGCATCCCGTTATCCCCGATTCCTGAAAGCGCGCGTGGCGGGAGCCTATGGCCATCTGAGCAATGCGGCTGCCGGTGAACTGGCACGCCTGCTCAAGCACGACCGGCTCGGCCATGTGCTAGCCGCTCACCTGAGCGAACGCAACAACCGCCCGGAACTGGCCGCTGCCGCGCTGGCGGCCGGGCTCGACCGTGCGCTCGACGAGATCATGCTGGCCACTGCCGAAAGCGGCAGTGTCTGGCTGGAGGTCTGATGTCCACCCCCCCACCTGATGCCGGACTGCAGCAGCTGCTGCAGTTGCAGCGCGATGCCGCGCTGGTCCAACCCTACCCCTCGCACGCACAGCGCCAGGATCGCCTGGCGCGGCTGCAGCGCCTGCTGGAACTGCAGGGCGAATCCCTGGCCGAAGCGATTTGTGCCGATTTTGGCCAGCGCAGCATGGTACAGACGCGCATGGCCGAGCTGCTGGTACTGCAGCAGGAGTTGCGCCATGCCCGCCAGCGACTGGGCCGCTGGATGCGCATGCGCCGCGTGCGCACCGGCTGGGCCTTCTGGCCGGCCGGCAACCGCCTGCTGCCGCAGCCGCTCGGCGTAGTCGGCATCGTCTCGCCCTGGAACTACCCGCTGCAGCTGGCGCTGTCGCCGGCGATAGGCGCGCTGGCCGCCGGCAACCGGGTGATGATCAAGCCCTCCGAATCGACGCCGCGCTTTGCCGAAGCACTGCAACAAGCGGTGGCACGCCTGTTTGACCCGGCCGAACTGGCCGTGGTGACAGGAGATGCCGATGTCGGCCGCGCCTTTGTCGCGCTGCCGTTTGACCACCTGATGTTTACCGGCTCCACCCAGGTGGGCCGCCAGGTGGCCGAAGCGGCGGCCAGCCAGCTGGTACCGGTGACGCTGGAACTGGGTGGCAAGTCGCCGGCGCTGATCGACCTGTCGGCCGACATGGCGGAGGCGGCACGCCGCATCGCGCACGGCAAGCTGCTGAATGCCGGCCAGACCTGCGTCGCACCGGACCATGTGCTGGTGCATCGTTCGCAGCTGGCATCGTTTGTATCGCACTACCGCGAAGCCGTGCAGGCGCTCTACCCCGGCCTGCCGGCCAATCCGGACTACTGCGCCATCATCAATGCGCGCCAGTTCCAGCGCCAGATCAGCCTGCTGCAAGAAGCGCACGACGCCGGCTGCCAGATCGAGGTACTGGCCGAGACCGACATGCAGCGCCGCCTGCTCGGACCGAGCCTGGTGCTGCAACCGGCACCCGACCTGCGCCTGATGCAGGAGGAGATCTTCGGCCCGATCCTGCCGGTGCTGGTGTACGACCAGCCGGAGCAGGTGCTGCAGCAGCTGCGCCAGCAGCCTCGCCCGCTGGCGCTGTACTGGTTTGGCCAGGACCGGCAGGCGCAACAGCAGCTGCTGCGCGAAACCCATGCCGGCAGCGTCGGCATCAACGACTGCATCTGGCAGGTGGCGCAGCTGCATCAGCCGTTTGGCGGCATTGGCCCGAGTGGCCAGGGCGCCTATCGCGGCGTCTGGAGCTTCCGCCGCTTCAGCCACGAGAAGCCAGTCTTCCTGCAATCGCGCTGGAGCGGCACGCGCCTGCTGTATCCGCCCTACGGCCCGCGCATCGAGAAACTGCTGGCCTTGCTGCAACGCTGGAGCTGATGTTGCAGCGCGTCAACAATCGCAAGAAAAGTAACGATAACAATTCTCATTTGTGTACAATGCGGGTTCGTCAGCATCTGGACTGACGTTCCTGCAAGCCACACTGCCATCTGTCCCGCCTCTGGCGCACCCTCTCCAGGACGGTTGATGCAGACATAGCCAGCATGTGTTTTTCACCTCTGTTTATCTGGCCATGACTCCATCTGCACGACCACTTTCTCCTGCCGACACCCCTGTTTCCTCTTCTACTTCCCGCATCCTGCCGCTGGGCGCTGCCCTGCTGATGGGATCGGTCAGCGCTTCGGCACTGGCCCAGCCCGTGATCGACGGTGGCGAGACCATCCTGGACACGGTGGAAGTGACCGACACCCTGGTCACGCCCGCCAGCAAGGTCGATCTGCGCGCCACGCGCACCCAGATCGGCAAGGGCGACCAGGCGCTGCGCGACATTCCGCAAAGCGTCACCGTGATGACGGAAAAGCTCATCAGCGACCGCAACCTGGATGATTTCCGCGAAGTGCTGCGCACCACTGCCGGCGTGACTTTCCTGGCTGGCGAGACCGGCGAGGAAGATGTGCGCCTGCGCGGCTTCTCGCTCGGCACCGCCGGTGACATCTACCGCGACGGCCTGCGTGATGGCAGCCTGTACGAACGCGACACCTTCAACGAGGACCGCGTGGAAGTGATCAAGGGATCGGCCTCGATGCTGTTCGGCAAGGGCTCGACCGGCGGCGTGATCAACCAGGTCAGCAAGCAGCCCTTCCTGATGACCCAGCACGAGGTCAGCGCCACCGTGGGCAGCGGCGATGAAAAGCGCATCCAGGGCGACTTCAACTGGCAGACTGGCGACGATGCCGCCTTCCGCCTGAACGTGATGAAGCAGGAAGCCGACAACTGGGGCGCCGAGCAGGACAAGTGGGGCGTGGCACCGACCTTCCGCTGGGGCATCGGCACCAGGAACGAGTTCTCCGTGGGCCTGTACCACCTGGATACCAAAGGCCGCTCCAGCTACAGCCATCCGTGGTACCTGAGCGACCCCGCCAATCGCTCCGGCACCATCATTCCGACGCTGGAAGCAAAAAGCTTTTACGGCCTGGACAGCGACAAGCTGAACACCCAGGCCACCTATGGCACGCTGCAGCACACGCATCGCTTTGACGATGGTGGCGAGCTGAAATCGCAGCTGCGTCATGGCCGCTATGAGCGCGACCTGTGGGCCAGCGTGATCCGCCTGGGCGAGACCAACGGCCAACCCACCACGATCGAGAATTTTGGCCCGGACACTACCATTACCCGCACACCCAAGGGCCGTGTCGGTCGCAGCGACGTGACGCAGTTCCAGAGCGATTACAGCAATACATTCCACTGGGGCGGCCGCGAGCACAAGCTGCTGGCCGGCATCGACCTGTACCACGAAGATGCCAAACGCAACAACAACTTTCCTGGTGCTGCGAGCGGTCTGACGACCACCGTCGGCCAGCCCAACAATGGCGACTGGCGCCCGGACCTGCGCGGCGAGCCAGTCTACAACACCTTCCAATCGAAGAATATCGGCGTCTACGTACAGGACACGGTGGCACTGAACGATCACTGGAAGGCCATTGCCGGCCTGCGCCTGGACCATTTCAAGGGCAGCTACAACACGGCGGCTACTGCCACTGCGGACGCCTACAGCTTCGACAAGAGCGAAACCCTGCTCAGTCCGCGCCTGGGCCTGCTGTACCAGCCGAATGACTTGTCGTCCTACTACCTGTCCTACGGCACCTCGTACAACACCTCGGGCGATGCCTACCAGTTTGCGCCCAACCCGACCTCAGATGCCAACCGCAAGCTGGCCAACACGCCAGCCGAGAAGTCGCGCAACTTCGAGATTGGCGGCAAGTGGGACGTGCTGGACCAGCGCCTGTCGCTGGGGGCAGCCGCCTTCTATTCCGAGAAGTACAACGAGCGCAACCAGGACCCGGATAGCGCCGCCGAACAGTACCTGCTGTCCGGCAAGCGCCACGCCATGGGCATGGAATTCAACGCTGCCGGCCGCCTGACGCCCAAGTGGGAAGTGTTCTGGAACCACACCTGGATTCCGACGGCGAAGATCGACAAGAGCAACCAGGTGCTGGCCGCCAACGGCGGTGGTGCCCAGGTCGAAGGCGATCGCCCGGGCCTGACGCCCAAACACAGTGGCAGCCTCTGGACCACCTACCGCGTGC
Source organism: Brachymonas sp. J145 (assembly GCF_036312245.1). NCBI lineage: Bacteria > Pseudomonadati > Pseudomonadota > Betaproteobacteria > Burkholderiales > Comamonadaceae > Allobrachymonas > Brachymonas sp. J145. The sequence continues at coordinate 22,927 of NZ_JAZDCI010000002.1, forward strand.
TGCCCAAGCTGCGCCTGGGGGCCGGTGCCAACTACCGCAGCAGCCAGCATCCGGATGGCAGCCGCGCCGTCAAGGCCGACAGCTTCGTGACCTGGGATGCCATGGCCGAATACAGCTTTACCGATGCCACCGCACTCAAGCTCAACGTCAGCAACCTGACCGACGAGCTCTACGCCGACACCCTGTATCGCGGCTTCTACGGCCCGGGCCAGCCGCGTCGCGTTCAGCTGACGCTGAAACACCAGTTCTGATTTCCGCCACTCGACCGGCGCTGCCTGCAGTCGCCGGTCTTCTTCCCTTGTCCCGCCATGCTGTTGACAATTGATTCCGTGCTGGATGCCAGCCAACTTGCCGAAATCCGCCAGGTGCTGCTGCACGATGCCGACTGGCGCGACGGCAGCCACAGCGCCGGCGTGGTGGCGCGCCAGATCAAGCGCAACCAGCAACTGGCACCCGACAGCGCGGCCTCGCAGCGCATCCGCGAGATCGTGCTGGGGGCGCTGCACCAGCACCCGCTGTTCTTCAGCGCCGCGCTGCCGCACCGGATCTTCCCGCCACGCGTCAACCGCCATGGCCCGGGCGAATACTACGGCCCGCATTACGACAATGCCGTGCTGCGCGGCCCGGACGGTTATGTACGGTCGGATGTCTCCTGCACCGTATTCCTGAACGATCCCGCCAGCTACACGGGCGGCGAACTGCAGATTGCCGATACCTTTGGCGAGCAGCGCATCAAGCTGGCCGCCGGCAGCGCTGTGATCTATCCCTCCAGCAGCCTGCACCAGGTCCTGCCGGTAACGCAGGGCGAGCGCATCGGCTGCTTCTTCTGGCTGCAAAGCCTGGTGCGCAGTGACGAACAGCGCCGCCTGCTCTACGAACTGGATATGGCGCTGACGCGCCTGCGCCAGCAGCATGGCGAATCGGCCGAGACCACGCAGCTCACCGGCACTTATCACAACCTGCTGCGCCTGTGGGCCGAAACCTGATGCAGCCGCCCCGCCTCGATCCGTTGCCGCCCGGTCTGGTTTCGCTCGATGCGCACCAGCGCCATGCCGAACAATGGCTGGGTCCGGACCGCCTGGCCTTCTTCACCGGTGCCGCTGCCGATGGCCTGACCGATGCCGAGAACCGTGCGGCCTGGTCACGGCTGCAGCTGGCACCGCGCGTGCTGGCATCGATGCAGGACAGCCACACGCGCACGCCCCTGCTGGGCCAGACGCTGGACTGGCCGCTGCTACTGGCACCGGTCGCGCACCAGCGGCTGGCCCATCCCGATGGCGAGATCGCCACCGCCTTTGCCGCCCAGGTCAGCCAGACCGGCATGGTGCTGAGCACGCTCTCGAACACGCCGGTGGAACAGGTGGCCGCCATTCTGCAGCACGAACCAGCGTTGGCACCGCCGCTCTGGTTCCAGCTCTACCTCCAGCCCGATCGCGCCGACACGCTGGCGCTGCTGCGCCGCGCCGAAGCCACCGGCTGCCAGGCGTTGGTACTGACAGTCGATGCACCGGTGCAAGGCATCCGCGATGCCGAACGGCGCCATCCGCTGCAGTGGCCGCCGGAGATCCGTTCCGCCCACCTGCCCGCAGCCGTGCATCAGCCCGGCGCCGGCCTGTGCCAGGGCCTGGCCAGCAGCGCACCCACCTGGGACGATGTACGCTGGCTGCTGGACCAGACCGCGCTGCCGCTGCTGCTCAAGGGCATCACGCACCCGGACGATGCACGCCTGGCGCAGACGCTGGGGGTGGCCGGCCTGATCGTCAGCAACCATGGCGGCCGCACGCTGGACACCATGCCCGCTACCGCCACCCTGCTGCCGCGGGTACGCCAGGCAGTGGGCAGTGGCTTCCCCGTGCTGGTCGATGGCGGCATCCGCCGTGGCACCGACTTGTTCAAGGCGCTGGCGCTGGGTGCCGATGCCGCCCTGCTCGGACGGCCACAAGTCTTTGGTCTGGCCAATGCCGGTGCGCGCGGCGTCGCCCATGTTCTGCGGTTGCTGCGCGATGAATTCGAGGCCGCCATGCTGCTGTGCGGCTGCCCGCACGTCGCCAGCATCCAACCCTCCCATCTTTTTATTGATTGAGAATCATTTCTATTTATAATGCACTTCTTTAATTTGAATGAGACTTGTTTCCATGATCTGGAGCCTGATTCTGTCGCTTGCCGTGGTGGCGCCCTGCGCCTGGCTGGTGTCACAGCGTTGAACCGCCACCCTGCCCCATGAGCACCCTGATCCTGTCTTCCCCCCGTTTCACGCCGGCCTGGCGCGATGGCGCCATCGTGGCCGCTGTCCTGCTCGCCCATGCAGCCTTGCTGGCCAGCCTGAACGCCACGCGCCCGACGCCGCCGGAGCCACCCACGCCACTGACGGTGCAACTGCTGACACCGGCTCCGCTGCAGGCTGCCCCGCAGCCGGAGCTCGTTGCCGCGCCAGAGCCAGCAAAGCCACCGGTCGCCAAACCGCTGCCCAGGCCAGAGCCACGGCCCCAGCCCAAGCCTGCCCCGCAACCGGTCAGCAACAAGCCAGCGCCGAACCCGCTACCGCGCATGACCGCAGCGGCTGCACCAACCCAGCCCAGCCCGGCCGCTGAAAGTACCGCACCCGCCGCCAAGCCAGCGCCAGCCACGAACACCAGCCCGGGCCCGAGCAGCCAGGACAAGGCCCCAGCCGAAGTCGTGCTGCCCAGCACCCGCGCCAGCTACCTGCACAACCCCAAGCCGCCCTACCCACCCGCCAGCAAGCGCAACGGCGATACCGGCACCGTGCTGCTGCGCGTAATGGTTGATGCCAAGGGCAACGCCCAGGACGTGACGCTGCGCCAATCCAGCGGCTACCCGGAGCTGGACCAGTCGGCACTGGAAACGGTACGCCGCTGGCGCTTCGTGCCCGGCAAGCGCAACGGCGAAGCCACTGCCATGGCCGTGACAGTCCCGATCGCCTTCCGCCTCAATCGCTGATTCCCCCTGTTTTTCCCTTTCTTCATCCAAAGGTTTTTTCACCATGTCGATTCCCTCTAGCTCCTCCATGGACCTGGCCCTGCTCTGGACACAGGGCGACTGGGTCACCCGCACCACGGCGCTGATCCTGCTGCTCATGTCGGTCGCCACCTGGGCCGTGATCCTGATCAAGGCCTGGGACCTGTGGCGCCACAACCGCCTCGCCAGCCGCACCGACCAGTTCTGGCACAGCGCCAGCCTGGCCGAAGGCCTGGACCAGCTCGGCGGCAACAGCAGTCCGTTCCGCCAACTTGCGCTGCAGGGCAAGGAGGCCAAGAAACACCACGAACAGAGTGACAACGAGCTGCACAGCAGCCTCAGCCTCAGCGACTGGATCCACATGAACCTGCGCAGCAGCCTGGACGGCAGCCAGGCACGCCTGCAATCCGGCCTCGCGATCCTCGCCTCCATTGGTTCCACCGCGCCGTTTGTCGGCCTGTTCGGCACGGTCTGGGGCATTTACCACGCGCTGATGGGCATCAGCAGCTCCGGCTCGGCCTCGATCGACAAGGTCGCCGGCCCGATCGGCGAGGCACTGGTCATGACCGCCATGGGCCTGGCGGTAGCGATTCCGGCGGTGCTCGGCTACAACTTCCTGCTGCGCGGCAACAAGCGCGTCGGCCAGCGCATGCACCGCTTCGCCCATGACCTGCACGCCTGGCTGGTGACCGGCTCGCGCGTGCAGACCGCCCCGGACAGCCACTGAGCCGCAGCGCAAGGAGTCTTCCCATGGCATTTTCTTCTTTCGAATCGGATGACACCGACGTGATGAACGAGATCAACATGACCCCGCTGGTGGACGTGATGCTGGTGCTGCTGATCGTCTTCATCATCACCGTGCCGGTGCTGAACCACGCCGTACCCCTGTCGCTGCCGCAAGCCAGCAGCGAACCCGAACAGCGCAAGCCCGATGCGATCCAGCTCGGTATCGATGCCCAGGGCGCGCTGTTCTGGAACGGCCAGGCGCTGCCAGCCAGCGAACTGCAGCCGCGCCTGCAGGCCGCCGCCACGCAACGGCCACAACCGCAGCTGCAGTTGCAGGCCGATCGCAATGTGCGCTATGAGGCCGTGGCCCAGACCCTGGCCGCGGCCCAGCAGGCCGGACTGAGCCAGGTCGGCTTCGTCACGGAGCCACAGCGATGATGGCGTCGGACGAGCCTCGCCCGCCCGCTGCCGCCCCGACTCCGGCGGCAGCCACGGACGGCACGCCAGCAGCCGCGCCGCCAGCGATCCCGAGCGAGCAGCTGATGCGCGGTCAGCGCAGCATCACCATCGTGCACCGCGGCGTCACCTACCAGCTGCAAGCGACGCGCCAGGGCAAGCTGATCCTGACCAAGTAGCCCAGCCCACCATTTACCTTCGCTCACGATTCGCTACAGCTGCAGCAGACCGGCTTGCGTTACCCTTGTATGCAAGGAGTACTACGCATGATTCACATCTCTTCTTCCCGATTCCGCACCACGGCGGCTGCCATTCTGGCGATCAGCGCCGTGTCCCTGCTCTCGGCCTGCGCCGGCGTGCGCTCGACCAATACCTCGGGCGTTTCCGGCAGCGGTGTGCAGGCCTATGGCCTGGCCGATATCAGCGTCGGCAGCAGCCGCTCCACGGGCTATAGCCGCAGCGGCCTGTCCAGCCACCAGTCGCATATCGGCATCAGTGGCTCTACAGACCTGAACTGACGGATACATCTCTCCGTCATCGGAATGCGACATACTTGTTTACAATGATTCGCATCTTGCAGTGAACTGCAAGCTTTGGCCCACATCCAAATCATCATGGTGGGCCCAAAGACCACCTGACCTTTCATTACTACAGGAGCTACCCGCCCATGAACGACCGATTGCACTCCCCCAGCTGGGGCCGCGCTTCGATCACCCCCGTACAGCGCAACCGCGTGCTGCGCAACACTTTCTGGCTGCTCGCACTGAGCATGATCCCGACTGTCATCGGCGCCTGGATCGGTGTCAGCACCGGCATCGTGTCCGGCCTGGGCACCGGCCTGAGCCTGATGCTGTTCTTCGGCGGCGCCTTCGGCTTCATGTACGCCATCGAGAAGACCAAGAACTCCGCTGCCGGCGTGCCGGTGCTGCTGGGCTTCACCTTCTTCATGGGCCTGATGCTGTCGCGCATCCTGGGTGCCGTGCTGGGCATGGGCAACGGTGCCGGCATCGTGATGAGCGCCTTCGCCAGTACCGCCGGCGTGTTCGGCGTGATGGCAGCGCTGTCCACCGTGATCAAGCGTGACCTGTCCGGCATGGGTTCCTGGCTGTTCGTCGGTGCCTTGGTCGTCCTGTTCGGCATGCTGGCCAACATCTTCATTGGCTCCGGCCCGATGATGATGGCGCTGTCCGTGCTGATGACCGGCGTGTTCAGCCTCTACATCCTGTACGACCTGAAGCGCATCATTGACGGCGGCGAGACCAACTACATCTCTGCCACGCTGGCGCTCTACCTGGACATCTACAACGTGTTCCAGGGCTTCCTGGCCATCTTTGGCCTGGGTGGTGGCAGCAGCGACTAATCAGCTGACCGCCTGAACGACGAAAGCCCCGCTCTGCGGGGCTTTTTCGTGGGTGATGGGCTGTAACGATCCAGACTGGTCGGATCCCTAGCACTTACTGCGCCAGCCCCCAGCGCGCATCATCGCGCTCAAACACCGCCATGCTTTCCACGTGCGCGGTGTGCGGGAACATGTTGACCACGCCCGCCGCACGCAGGCGGTAGCCGGCCTGGTGCACCAGCAAACCGGCATCGCGTGCCAACGTCGCCGGGTTGCAGCTCACATAAACGATGCGACGTGGCGGCTGCCAATCAGCGGGTGCCACATACGCATCGGCTTCGGCCTGGCCAATGCGCTGCTGGTGGATATCGGCCAGCGCCTTGGACAGCGCAAACGCGCCCTCACGCGGCGGATCGACCAGCCACTTGTCGGCAGCGCCGTCGGCTACCAGCATCTCCGGCGTCATCTCGAACAGGTTGCGCGCCACGAACTGCGTCGGCGCCAGCGTGCGGCCATGGGCGTTCGGGTTGTTGGCAGCATAGTTCTCGCGCGAACGTGCCACCAGCGCCTCGCTGCCCTCGATGCCGAACACCTCGCGCGCCTGCGTCGCCAGCGGCAGCGTGAAGTTGCCCAGGCCACAGAACCAGTCGATCACGCGCTCATCGGGCTGCACCTGCAGCCACTGCAGCGCCTGGCTCACCAGCACGCGGTTGATATGCGGGTTGACCTGGGTGAAATCGGTCGGACGGAACGGCATGGTGATGCCGAACTGCGGCAGACTGTACGAGAGCTGCGGCGAATCGGTGCTGATGCAGTGCACCGTATCCGGCCCCTTGGGCTGCAGCCACCATTGCACGCCCGGATGTTCGGCGGCAAAGGCGTGCAGCTTGTCCAGATCGCCCTGGCTCAGCGGCTCCAGATGGCGCAGCACCAGTGCCGTGACATGGTCGCCACAGGCCAGTTCGATCTGCGGGCAGGTGTCGCGCGCATCCATGCTGGCAATCAGCGCGCGCAGCGGCAGCAGCAAGTCACTGACATGGCGCGGCAGCACGGCGCAGCTCTGCATGTCGGCAATGTAGCGGCTCTTGCGCTCGTGGAAGCCGATCAGCACCTGGCCCTTCTTGACCACATGGCGCACCGACAGGCGTGCGCGCCAGCGGTAGCCCCAGTCCGGACCGTGGATCGGGCGCAGCAGCTGACCGGCGGTGCACTTGCCCAGATGCCAGAGGTTGTCTTCCAGCACGCGCTGCTTCATCGCCACCTGCGCCGCCGGATCCAGGTGCTGCATCTTGCAGCCGCCGCAGGCGCCAGCATGCAGGCCAAAGTGCGGACAGGCCGGACGCGCGCGCTGCGGCGATTCCTTGTGGATCCGCGTCAGCGTGGCGGCTTCCCAGTTGTTCTTCTTGCGGTGGCTGGTGGCACTGACCCATTCGTAAGGCAATGCGCCATCGATAAAGATCACCTTGCCGTCATCGCGGCGCGCCACGCCCTTGGCGTCCAGGTCCATGGCGTGTACCAGCAGCCAGTCGGGCTGCACGCCTGCGGGCGGTGGGCCAAACTGCGCACGCAACTGCGTGATGGCATCGTGTTCCTGGGAGGCTTCGGGGGATTCGGGGTTTTGCGTGGTTTCCATGGGCAGCATGCTAGCAACAAAAATCGCTTCTTGCGCCAGGCACAAGAAGCGATGCGGGTCAGGCGCGATCAGGCGCTGGTGCGATCAACGCAGATAGCTGGTCGGGTTGACCGACTGGCCGTTGCGGCGCACCTCAAAGTGCAGCTTGACGCGATCGGCATCGGTATTGCCCATTTCAGCAATCGTCTGGCCTTTCTTCACGTTCTGGTTCTCGCGCACCAGCAGCTTGCTGTTGTGGGCGTAGACCGTCAGGTAGGTCTTGTTGTGCTGCACGATGGCCAGGTTGCCATAGCCGCGCAGGCCGGAGCCAGCGTAGATCACCTGGCCGTCAGCAGCGGCCATCACCGGATCGCCCTGCTTGCCGCCAATGCCGATGCCCTTGTTCTTCACGGAATCGAACGGAGTCACGATGCTGCGGCTTTGCGTGGGCCAGGACAGCGCGATCTCGCCCGCTGCGGCAGTTGCCGTGCTGGTGGCGGACGGGCGGCTGGGCGCCGACGTGGCAGCCGGACGGCGCGGGGTGCTGGTCACCACCGGCGCACTACCGGCCGGCGGATCCACGCGCAGCACCTGGCCGACTTCGATCAGGTTGGGGTTCGGCACCCAGGCGGTGTTCCAGCTCATGATGTCGAGCGGGCTGCGGCCATGGGTACGGGCAATGCCGTAGATGGTGTCGCCGGGCTGCACCGAGTAGTAGCCGGGCTGGTTGCGGAATTCGTAACCGGGCAGCGTGGCCGGATCAACACGGACGATGCCACCCGTGGAACGGTTTTCGACAGGCGCTCGCGGAGAAGAGCCACAGGCAGCAATCAGGGCCACCATGCCAGCACACACCGTGATGCGCAGCGCGTGGCGCCAGGTGTCGGGGGCAAGGGCTGAAGTGCGGGTCATGCGGAAAATCCTTGTAACAGCTAGCAGAATGATCCCGCCCGGAAAGGGATCGACAGGTGCAGGGCGGGACAGGAAATGGCGGAACAGCCCGGATGCCGCAGCATTCAGGCCATGCCCGATTTTAAGGGAACAAAAAGTACTGGTTCGAGTAAAGCCTGTTGCAAACCGTTAGCAGTCTTGTCCAACACCACCAGCACCTGCTGGCCGGTGCCCATGGCGGCCGGCGCCACAATGCGTCCGCCCATGGCCAACTGGTCGACCCAGGCCTGCGGGATATGCTCGCCACCGGCAGCGGCAATGATCCCGGCATAGGGTGCGCCGGACGGGTAACCGATCATGCCATCGCCCAGGATCAGGTGCACATTCGGGATGCGGAACGGGCGCAGGTTGGCGCGCGCCTTCTCGTGCAGGCCCTTGAGTCGCTCGATGCTGTAGACCTCGGTCGCGACCTGGCCGAGCACGCAGGCCTGGTAGCCGCAGCCGGTACCGATTTCGAGCACGCGGCCTAGCCGCGCCTGCGGCCCCTGCTCGCGCATCGCCGGGCTGGCCAGCAGCAGTTCGATCATGCGTGCCACCACGCTCGGCTTGGAAATCGTCTGTTGCAGTCCGATCGGCAGGCTGGTGTCCAGATAGGCCTGGGTGAACAGCGCGCTATCGACAAAGCAGTGGCGCTCTACCGCCAGCAGCGCCTGTACCACGCGGCCATCGTGCAGGCCGGATTGCTGCAACGATTGCACCATGTGGGCGCGCATCGCCGCCGCATTGCCGGTACCAGAACTGCCGACGGTGCCGGGACGGCTCACCTGCACGATGTGCGGCATGAGCGGCTGGGCCGGACGGCGTGCCGCCAGTGCCTGGCGCGCCGCAGCCAGCTCCTGTGGCGTGGCATCCAGCGGCAGGGTCGGCACCAGCGGACCAGTGCCCAGCGGCAGCCGCGCTGCCGGACGGCTGGAGGCTGCCGGTGACGGCGCTTCCGGATTCCACTGGTTGCGCGCCGGAAAAGTCGGGCGAGCCACTTTAGCCGCCCTCCCCATCGTGCAGCTTCGGTCCGCCCACGGCAAAGGCCTGCGCCCAGTAGCCCAGCGCGCCATGGTCGGTCAGGTCCACCTTGAGCGGCGTGATGGCGATATGGCCTTGCGTGGTGGCGTGGAAATCGGTGCCTTCGGCATCGTCCTTGGCGGCACCGGCAGCACCGATCCAGTACATGGTCTCGCCGCGCGGGTTCTGCTGCACGATCACGCTCTCGGCCGAATGGCGGCGACCCAGGCGGGACAGGCGGAAGCCCTTCAACTCGTCCAGCGGCAGGTTGGGGATGTTGACGTTGAGCAGCCAGGGATCAGCCGTGCCGGGCTTTTCCGGCAGGAACTGCATCATGTGCTGCACCAGCCGGCGCGCGGCCTGCGCCGCGGCATCGAGATGGCCCCAGCCGCGCTCGACCTGCGAGAACGCGATCGCCGGGATGCCGAACAGATAGCCTTCCATCGCCGCGCCGACGGTGCCGGAATAGATAGTGTCGTCGCCCATGTTGGCACCGTTGTTGATGCCGGAAACGATCAGGTCCGGCGGGTCATCGAGCAGGCCGGTGAGCGCGATATGCACGCAGTCGGCCGGCGTGCCGTTGATGTAGCGGAAGCCATTGGCGGCGCGCTGCACGTACAGCGGCGAATGCAGCGTCAGCGCGTTGGACTTGGCGCTGTTGTTGTATTCGGGGGCGATGACCTCGACATCCGCCAGGTCGCGCAAGGCATCGTGCAAGGCCTCGATGCCGGTGGCCTGGTAGCCGTCGTCGTTACAAATCAGGATTTTCATGGGCGTGGACTGGCACCCGGCATGGGTGCAATGTAAGCCATTGTAGTCGCTGCACAAGTGCCGGCCATGACAGCCGCGCTACTCCCGGAGGCCGGGTATTGGCACTGTCGGCCAGGCGCCAATAGTTACGTTTACACACGACTGTTGCGTGATTTACGTCACATCAGTTGTTAAAGTAAACGAAATCAATTTCTATTCACAGTCCCACAGTCCCCCTGATTCCCTCTGGAGATTCCCATGCAAAAACTGCTCACCCTGGCCGCCGTGGCTGCCCTGCCCCTGCTCGCAACTGCACCGGCCCAGGCCGCTACCTACGCGATCGACCCGATGCACACTTTCACCACGTTCGAGATCGGCCATTTTGGCGCTTCGGTGAACCGTGGCCGTTTTGACGAGAAGTCCGGCACGGTGGAATTCGACCAGCGCCGCAAGACCGGCAAGATCGACATCACCTTCAAGGCGGCATCGATCAACACCGGCACCAAGGCCTTTGACGACCACCTGAAGAGCGACGACCTGTTTGCCGCCGAGAAGCACCCGGACATCCGTTTCGTGTCCGACAACTTCATTTTTGATGGCGACAAGGTCAAGGCCGTGACCGGCAAGCTGACGCTGCTGGGCCAGACCCACCCGATCACCTTCAACGCCAACCAGTTCAACTGCTACCCCAACCCGATGGCCAAGACCGAAGCCTGCGGTGGCGATTTCGTAGCCGAAATCGACCGCACCCAGTGGGGCATGAACTACGGCGTGGACTTTGGCATGCCCAAGAGCGTGCGCATCCTGGCCACGATCGAGGCCTTCAAGCAGTAATCTGCCCAACGACGGCCGGCCCACGCGAGCCGGCCCGCTCCATGTCACCGGCGTGACACGGAACTTTCATGCTGGCCCGGGACAATGCTTGCAGCGCCCGGGCAGCTTCGCGTCCATGCAAGCGGCTGCCCTCTTTTCACAGACAGGACACCCGCCTTGCAAAAAGACAAAGCCGTTGCCTCCCTCGGCCAGCAGTCGCTGCTGATGCCCGCCTGGATCACCGCTGCCCTGGCAGCCAATGACCGGCTCAAGCTCTATCTCTCGCTGTTGCAGGCCGCCTCGCGCCATGCCCTGACGGCCGATGACTCGAATATCAACTGGAGCCAGGAACTGGCGCGTGCCGGCCTTGGCCAGACCGGCTGGACGCAGGATCTGGTGCGCCATGCCTACATGGACGACCAGCTGCTGGTGCTGCCCAACATGGCGCAGCTGCTGCAGGCGCTGGACGCTGACCTGGAAACCATGGCCCGCCCGATCACCGACGGCGGCATGGTGGCCGATGCCGAGTCCTTCCGCAAGCGCCGCGAACACTGGCATGACTGGCTGACATCGCGCCATGACGACGAAGGCCTGAGCGCCGCCAACCTGAACAGCCTGACGCATGGCGACCGCAGCTCCGGCGACAGCTTCCACCTGCTGGTGATGGACCTGCACAAGCAGATCAACGGCCTGGCCAGCGCGATCGCCACCGAGAACCTGGACGGCGCCCACGTCTGGCATATCCAGCCGGAAGACCGCCCGCTGGTGCGCGCCTTCATGCGCGGCCTGAACCGCACGGCGCCGCTCAAGTTCGGCCACCCGGGCCTGGACACCGCCGTCACGCGGGACGGCGAGCGCCTGCTGATCCAGAACGACATCGGCACCAACGATGCCCACGTGCTGGTGATCACGGTCGAAGGCCGCAGCATCCGCCTGACCTACTCCGAGCTGCACGTGATCCGCTTCAAGTTCTTCCAGCGCCTGCTGGAACAGGCCGGTTTCAGCTGGGAAGTGGCGGAATCGGTGATGACGCCGGGCATGAACGAGAACAAGCCCTATACCGTGGGCCAGGCCACGCTGCACGCCGAAGACGATGCCGCACTCGAGCAGGGCCTGGAAGACGTGGCGGCACGCATCGTGTTCGTGATCGACTGGAACCGCGCACGCAAGCGCCTGCAGATGTTTGTCAACAAGGCGACGGCGGTGGACCTGCTGGAGCGCGCCTCCTCGCGTGGCCATGGCCACATGGGCTGGCTGATGTCCGGCGGCGAGCAGCTGGTCTACAGCACCATGGAAGCCGTCGGCAGCGATGCCTTCCGCTTTGGTGACCGCCTCGACACCGTGCTGGGTGAAACCGGCGCGCGCCAGTTCCTGCTGGAGCTGATGCGCATGTGTACCGCACTGATGCTGGAACAGCAGCCGCAGGCGGTGATCGAGGACAAGGCACGCCTGCTGATGGGCCGCGCATTGGCCCAGCACCATCTGGAATTCGACCTGATGGCGGAACATGCCGCCTACTGCCACGCGCTGGCGCAGACCGTGTGCGACCTGATCGCGCAAGGCGAGGAAGACAGCAGCCAGCTGGTGGCGCGCATCAAGCGCTGGGAGCATCGCGCCGACGGCCTGGTGGTGCAGGCGCGCCAGCGCGCCGAGCGCCAGCCGCGCTGGAAGCCGGTGGTGCAGCTGCTGCTGCAGGCCGATGACGTGGCCGACGCGCTGGAAGAAACTGCCTTCCTCTGGACCCTGGTGCAGCTGCATCCGGCACCGCTGCCGGCCGCCGTGCAGGCCACCGTCGGCAAGCTGGCCGACACCACGCTGGCAGCGATCCAAGATCTGGTCAAGGCGATCGAGATTGGCCGCCTGCTGGACCCGGAGCTGGACAGCCGCGACAGCGATGTGTTCCTGGAAACCCTGTGGCGCATGCTGCGCGCCGAGCGCACCTGCGACGAACTGCTGCGCGAAGCGCGCCGCACCATCGTCATCACGCTGCATGACCAGCCTGCCGCGATGCAGCTGGCCACCGAGCTGGCCACCACGCTGGAAAAGGCCTCCGACGCGCTGGTCGCGACCGGTTACGCCCTGCGCCAGATGGCATTCGAGAAATCCGGAGTCCACGCATGAACGCCCCCCTGAGCACCCAGGCCACCGTCTGGCCTGACCATTTCTACCTGATCGATTCCTCCCGCACGCTGGAACACAGCCTGGCCGAAGACGCCGGCCGCGACAGCATGGGCTCCAAGGCCTTCAACCTGCTGCGCATGGCGCAGGCCGGCCTGCCGGTACCGGCGGCGCTGGTCGTCGGCACCTACTTTGCCCACCACCGCAAGCAGTACCAGACACCGCTGCGCGAGATCGGCCTGCCGGCGCTGGAACAGGCCACCGGCCTCAAGCTTGGCGATCCGCGCAAGCCGCTGATCGTGTCGGTGCGCTCCGGTGCGCCGGTATCCATGCCCGGCATGATGGAAACGCTGCTCAACATCGGCCTGTGCGATGCCACCGTGCCCGGCCTGCTGCGCCAGACCGGGAACCCGCGCCTAGTCTGGGACGCCTACCGCCGCCTGGTCGCCAGCTATGGCGAAGTGGTGGAAGGCCTGCCAGCCGCGCTGTTCGAAAACGAGCTGCAGCGCGTGACCCAGGGCCGTGACGAGCGCCAGCTGGACTTCAGCGAGCTGCGCGAACTGACACAGAGCTTTCTGCTGCTCTACCAGCAGCACGCCGGCCACGCTTTCCCGCAGGACGTGCACACCCAGCTGCTGCAGGCAGTGCAGGCGGTATTTGCCTCGTGGGAAGCCGACAAGGCACGCGAATACCGCCGCCTGAACGGCATCGATGCCGCCATGGGTACCGCCGTGACGATCCAGCGCATGGTGTTCGGCAACGCCGGTGGCCGCTCCGGCGCCGGCGTCGGCTTCACGCGCAACCCGAGTACTGGCGAGCCGCTGCTGTGGATCGACTTCCTGGCCAATGCCCAGGGCGAGGACGTGGTGTCCGGCCGCCGCAACGCGCATGGCCACGAGGTCATGGCCGACCTGCTGCCGGAAGCCTGGCAGGCGCTGGAACAGGCCACTGACGCGCTGGAAGACATCTTTGCCGACATGCAGGATTTCGAATTCACCGTGGAGGAAGGCGAGCTGCACCTGCTGCAGGCGCGCTCCGGCAAGCGCACGCCGCTGGCCACTGCCCGCATCGCGCTGGACCTGCATGCCGAAGGCCTGATTGATACCGACACCGCCCTCGAGCGCACCGCCGCGCTGCAGCCGGAGGACTTGGCCACCAGCCATCTGGCCGATGACAGCGGCACGCCGGCACAGCCCGCCGGCCAGGCCGCCAGCGCCTGCTCCGGCGTCTGCAGCGGCGAGATCGCGCTCGATACCGCGCGCGCCCTGCAGCGTGCTGCCGAAGGCGCGGCCGTGATCCTGGTGCGCCCCGATGCGGAAACGCACGACATCGCCGCACTGGAAACCTCGGTCGGCCTGCTCACGCGCAACGGCGCGCGCACCTCGCACGCCGCGGTGGTGGCACGCCAGCTGGGCAAGGTCTGCCTGGTCGGTTGCGAAACACTGAGCATTGACATGGGCAGCCGCAGCCTGCAACTCGGCGCGCTGCAACTGCGCGAAGGCGACACGCTGACGCTGGACGGCAACCAGGGCCTGATCTACCAAGGCACGATTGCCACCGTGAAGCAGCCTGATCCGCAAGTGATCGCGCGCCTGCAGGCGCTGCGCGAACAGCAGTCGGCCTGATCGCCAGCCACGACCACAGCAACGACCGGGCCAGCCCCGGTCGTGCTGTTTACAGCGTGAAGATCTTGCCCGGGTTCAGGATGTTGCGCGGGTCCAGCGCCTGCTTGAGCGTGCGCATCAGGTCAATCGCGGCATCTCCCGCTTCTTCCTGCAGCAGCTCCATCTTGTGCAGGCCAACGCCGTGCTCGCCGGTGCAGGTGCCGCCAGCGCGAATGGCGCGCAGCGCCTGACGGCGATTGAGCGATTCTGCCAGCTCGCGCTCGGCCGGAATAGCCGGATCGGTCAGGTACAGCATGTGGAAGTTGCCGTCGCCCACGTGGCCGACCACCATGTAAGGCAGGCCCGAGGCATCGGCCTCCTGCGCCGTCTCGACCACGCATTCGGCCAGGCGCGAAATCGGCACGCAGGTATCGGTCGTGACGGCACGGCTGCCAGGCTTGAGTTGCAAGCCGGCAAACAGCGCATTGTGGCGCGCCTTCCACAGGCGGCTGCGCTCCTCCGGCTGGTGCGCCCACTCGAAAGCGCTACCGCCATGGCCGGCGGCAATCTCCTGCACCAGCTCGGCCTGCTCCTGCACGCCCGCGGCACTGCCGTGAAACTCCATCAACAGCATCGGCGATTCGGCCAGCTCCAGCTTGTCGTAACGGTTCACGGCGCGCACGGCATTGGCGTCCAGCAGCTCGCAGCGCGCAATCGGCACGCCCAGCTGGATGATCTGGATGGTGGTGTTGACGGCATCGGCCACCGTGGGGAACTGCACCACGGCCGCCGCCACATGCTCTGGCTGCGGGTAGATACGCACCGTGATTTCGGTGATCACGCCCAGCGTGCCCTCGCTGCCGACGAACAGGCGCGTCAGGTCGTAGCCGGCGCTGGACTTGCGCGCATGCGTGCCGGTCCGCACGATGCGGCCGTCGGCCGTGACCACCGTCAGGGCCAGCACGTTCTCGCGCATGGTGCCGTAGCGTACCGCGTTGGTGCCGCTGGCACGCGTGGCCGTCATGCCGCCAATGCTGGCGTTGGCACCCGGATCCAGCGGAAAGAACAGCCCGGTATGGCGGATCTCGCTGTTGAGCTGTTCACGCGTCACGCCGGCCTGCACGGTCACGCTCAGGTCGTCCTCGCTCACGCGCAGCACGCGGTTCATGCGCGATACATCCAGGCTGATGCCGCCCTGCACTGCCAGCAGATGCCCTTCAAGCGAGGAGCCGGCCCCGTAGGGAATCACCGGCACCGCATGCGCATGCGCCTGCTGCATGACAAAGGCGACTTCTTCGGTGGACTCACAGAACACCACCAGCTCGGGCGGGTCCACATCAAACGGCGATTCGTCACGGCCATGCTGCTCGCGCACCGCCAGGGACGCCGAACAACGCTCGCCAAATCTCTGTTGCAAGGTATCGCGCAGCGCGTCGGGCAGCGGGCGCGGGGAATGGGATACAGGCGCAGTCACGGTCAATTCCTCCAAGAATCAGGCCGCTAGCCTAACACGATCAGGCTGACAGCCGCCCCGCCGCATCCACGCCCTGATCGCCTACGATAGACGCTTGACCAGACATCCCTTATTGCACAGGAGCTTCACTTGACCCCCATCGCCCAAGACCGTTTCGCCCTCGTCCTCGGAGCCCAACAGCTGGAAAGCAGCTTCGAGCAGGCCATCTTCCGCATGGACATCACGCCAGAGCACACCAACATCCTCGGTGGCGTCCATGGCGGCGTGATCTTCTCGCTGGCCGATTTCGCCTTTGCCTCGGCCTGCAATGCCGGTGAAGGCAGCTTTATCGGCTTGCAGGCCGAGATCCGCTACATGGCCGCGGCCAAGGACAAGCAGCTGATCGCCACCGCCAAGCGCGTTGGCGGCACGCGCAAGTTCGCCCACTACGAAGTCATGGTCACCGACGGACTGGGCAACGCGCTGGCGCTGTTCACCTCGACCGCCTATCGCGTGGCCTGAGCTCGCTTGCGGGTCATGCGGCATCGCTGCACACTTTATATCTTTCGATATTAAAATGCATGGATTATTCCACCCATGCTGCAAGGAGACCCGCATGACCAAGATCCTGACCGCCACCCTCGCCGCCGGCCTGCTGGCCCTGGGCACTGCCGCCCAGGCCGAAGAGCTGCTCGTCAACATTCACTCCGGCCAGCCCATGGCCCAGGGTGCCGGCCTGGTCCTGGCCACGCAAGCCCAGGCGCAAAAGCACTCCGTGCGCGTGCTGCTGTGCGATGCTGCCGGCGACATCGCCCTGAAAGGCCAGCAGATGCCCGCCCTCAAGCCGAACAACGTCACGCCGCAGCAATTGCTGCAGGGCCTGATCAAGAACGGTGCCAAGGTCGAAGTCTGCGCGCTCTACCTGCCCAACACCGGCAAGCAGCCGTCCGAGCTGATCGACGGCGTGACGCCGGCCAAACCGGCTGACGTGGCAGCCCACCTGGTCAAGCCGGGCATGCACACCCTGGGCTTCTGATCCCCTCGCCCACAACCTGCAGCGAACCTCGTCCCCGGATCAGGTTCGCTTTTTTGACTGTTCCCGGAGCGCCACATGTCCAACTTGCTCAACTGGATGCAGAAAAACCTGGTCTGGAGCATCCCGATCTCCATGCTGCTGGGGCTGCTGTTCGGCCTGGCCACCAATGCCAGCTTCCTGCGCGATGCCATCCTGCCGCTGACCTTCCTGATGGTATATCCGATGATGGTCAGCTTCCAGGCACGCGCCCTGGTACGCATGGATTCCGGCAAGCTGCAGCTCACCGCCATGCTGATCAACTTTATCCTGATGCCGGCGATTGGCTATGGCCTGGGCCTGCTGTTCTTTGCCGACCAGCCGATGGCGCGCCTGGCCCTGCTGCTGACCTCCCTGCTGCCCACCTCCGGCATGACGATTTCCTGGACCGGCTTTGCCAAGGGCAACGTCCCGGCCGCGGTGCAGATGACGGTACTCGGCCTGCTTGCCGGTTCGCTGCTGACACCGATCTACCTGAAACTGCTGCTCGGTGCCACAGTCGAGATCCCGCTGCTGCAAGTCTTCACCCAGATTGCCCTGATCGTGTTCCTGCCGCTCCTGCTCGGCCTGCTGACGCAACGCTGGCTGATTGGCCGCCATGGCGAGCAGGCCTTCCACCAGAAGATCAAGCAGAAGTTCCCGCCCTGGTCCACGCTGGGCGTGATCGGCATCGTGTTCGTCTCCATGGCGCTGAAGGCGCGTGACATCGTCTCCGATCCGGCCCTGGTACCGGCCTACTTCCTGCCGCTGCTGGTCATGTACGCCATCAACTTCGTGCTCAGCACCGTCATCGGCAAGCGCCTGTTTGCGCGCGGTGACGGCATCGCACTGGTCTATGGCACGGTGATGCGCAACCTGTCGATTGCGCTGGCAATTGCCATGGGCGTATTTGGCGCTGCCGGTGCCGATGCCGCGCTGCTGATTGCACTCGCCTACATCGTGCAGGTGCAGGCCGCCGCCTGGTATGTCAAGCTCACGCCGCGCCTGTTTGGCCCGGCCCCCGAGGCCAAGGCCTGATGCCATGCACCGGAGGCGTGCCGCCCTGCGCCACGCCGCTTTACTTCGCCTGCAGTTGATTTAAAATTCAAACAAGTATTGAAACAATAAATCCTCTGCAAGGGTGACGGCATGGAGATCTTCCGCTGGTTCAACAACCAGGTGCTGCGCATGGACTGGCTATCTGCCGGGGTGCGCAGCCTTCCAGAGCCACTTCCCGCCCGAGCGCACGCGCCAGATCCTGAAGCGCTTCCAGGGCATCCGCGGCAAGCTGCTGGGCTAAGTCGCCCGCCTCAGTCCTCGAAACGCCGGTCTGCGCGCAGCTGCGTCAACGGCGGATTTTCATTGCGCGCCAGCCAGCCAATGCGCACCCCCTCTGGAGCACGGTTGTCATAGCGCGGGTAGAACGGCTTGATATCCAGTAGCGGCGAGCCGTCCAGCATGTCCACCTGATCGATCAGCAGGCGACAGCCCTGCACCTCCAGCAGCCGCACCGTGCTCAGTCCGATGCGGTTCGGCCGCTTGGGCGAGCGGGTGGCAAAAATGCCATGTTCCTCGGTATCCATGAACGGCACCACACGCAGTGCCGGTGTGCGGATCTGGTGGAACTGGTAGACCAGGGTCAGGTGGCTGAAGCCCTCGATATCCTTCAGCCCGTCGGCATACTCCGGCAACAGATCGATATGGCCGCGCACGCCTTCAGCTGCCAGCGGCTGGATCGGTGTATTGACGGCCTGCCGGAACGGCGTGTGGATGGTGCCAATCGGATGCAGCAAGAAGGGTTCCATCATGCGCGGCGTGCCAGTGCGTGATGGCCACCTGCCATGACCCAAGCCTGCACAAGCGCCTGTCGGCCACGCCCTTGCGCTACCTGCTGCGGGGCAAAATCCGGCAGATAGTGCTGCAGCAGGCGCATCTCGTCAGCGGGCTGACGCAGACCCAGCCCCTGCCACCAGTCGCGACTGTCGCAACAGATCAGGCACGCCAGCATCTGTGCCAGCCAGCCGGCGGCCACCTGTGGTGCATGCGTCGGTTGCTGCGGCTGCAACAGGGAGGCCAGCACCGCCACGTCGGGTGGTACCTGTTGTTGCAGGTGTCGATACTCAGCGGCGGGCATCGGCTGTACTGCGCCCAGTCGTGGCAGGCAGAAACGCACCACGGCCAGCAATTCGTCCTGGGGCAGGCCCTGCGTCCAGACAAACAGCGGCAACTCACCCGACTGCGCATCTGACAGAACACGCGTCAGGCCATGACGCAACAGGTTTTCCGGGGAAGCGGTAGCGGACATGGACAGCTCCTGGCAAGGCAGATTCCGGGTGGACTCCGCATCGTTATATATTTGATTATATTTCGATGGCCTGTCAGGCACCAGAGGCTCTCAGGCCTGCCCGGCCAGCACCTGCTGCACCCAGCGCTGCAAGTCTGCCGCCGGCATGGCGCCAGACTTGCGCGCCACTTCGCGCCCGCCCACATACACCGCCAGCGTGGGAATGCTGCGAATGCCCAGCGCGGTGCCGGTCTGCGGGTTGGCTTCGGTATCAAGCTTGGCAAAGATAGCCTGGCCCTGCATGGCCTGCGCCGCCTGTTCGAACTGTGGCGCCATCATGCGGCAGGGGCCGCACCAGGGCGCCCAGAAATCCACCACCACCGGCAGTTCAGTGCCGCTGGTATAGCGCTGGAAGCTGGCATCGGTCAGCGCCACGGGCTGCTGCGGCAGCAGGTTTGTCTGGCAGCGGCCACAGTTCAGTTCCTTGGCCAGATCGGATTCGGCCACGCGGTTCTTGGCCTGGCATTGGGGGCAGATGAGATGCATGAGGGTCTCCACGGCTTGTGTTCAATCTGGCTGTACATATGGAGCAAGGCGCTGCCGCTTTCAAGGCAGCTGTTGGCCGCATCCGTCAGCACTTGCAACACGATCCGGGGGTATCTCACGCCATGAGACTCGGGCTCCCTAGCATGACAGCCATCACGTTGACAGGAGGTTTTCATGCAGATTCCCGTTTTCTATTCCGAACAAATGGTGGCCGATTCCATGGGTTTTTCGCCCAGCGCTGGCAAGCCAACTGAGGTCGTGCAATCGTGGCAGGCACTCGGTCTGCCGCTGCAGATCCTGCCGCCGACGCCCGCCAGCCGCACCCAGCTGGAGCGCGCCCATGAGCGCTGGTATGTCCAGGGCGTGCTGGACGGCAGTATCCAGAACGGCTTTGGCAACCACTCGCCCCAGGTTGCGGCATCGCTGCCCTACACCTGCGGCGCCATGATCGATGCCTGCCTGGCCGCGCTGCACAACCGCACGGCAGCGGTGGCACCCTGCTCCGGCTTTCACCATGCCGGCTACGACTTTGGCGGTGGTTTCTGCACCTTCAACGGCCTGATGGTGGCGGCGCTGGATCTGCTGATAACCGGCAAGGCGGCAAAGGTCGGCATCCTCGACCTGGACATGCACTGGGGCAATGGCACGGCCGATATCATCCAGAAGCGCGGCCTGGGCCAGGTCGTGGTGCACGATAGCCGCAGCGTCAGCCAGCACCGGGCCGAGGCTTTTCTTGACCAGCTGGCGCAGGATATCCGGCAGCGGTTTGCCGATTGCGACCTGCTGATCTACCAGGCCGGTGCCGACAGCCATATCGATGATCCGCTGGGCGGCTACCTGACGACGGCGCAGATGCTGCGCCGCGACCAGATCGTGTTTGCCACCTGCCGCGAACTCGGCCTGCCGGTAGCCTGGAACCTGGCCGGCGGCTATCAGCGCGACGACAACGACAGCATCCGTCCGGTGCTCGACTTGCACGACAATACGATGAAAGCCCACGCCCACACCTTTCTGCTGGAGGCCGCTGCCTGACATGGAACGTTCCGTCCGTCTTTCCCGCATCCAGGCCCTGATGAGCCGGGCCACCGGCGTGACCCTGGCCCAGCTCATGGCCGATCTGGAAGTCTCGCGTGCCACCATCCACCGGGACCTGGAGCTGATGCGCAGCCAGATGAACACGCCCATCGTCTGGAACCGGGATACCGGCACCTACCATATCGATCCCGAACAAGGCTTTGGCGTGCCCAGCCGCATGCTGCCCGGCATCTGGCTCAAGCCGGCGCAGGCCTATGCCTTCCTGACGCTGAACAACATGGTCGAGAAGATCGCGCCGCAGCTGCTGGGGCCGTTCGTCTGGCCCATGCGGGACATGCTCAAGCGCATGCTGTTCGAGACTGAGTACCCCATGCACCGCCTGGACAAGAAGATCGCCATCGAGATGCCAGGCGTGCCGGAGCTGTCAGACCTGACATTCACCACGCTGATCGATGGCCTGCTGCGCGAACAGCCATTGCGCATCACGCTGAAAACGACGGAAGGCGCACCTCCTCCCATCATCAGTGGCACGCCCACCCAGCTGCGCATCCGGCACGATGGCTGGCAGCTGCAGCTGGAGACCGCGCCGGCACAGGAGCAGCAGGTGGATCTGCGCGATGTACTGGATGTCGCCCTGGTGCAGCCCGCCAGGCGCCAGCCCTCTGCACCGTCAACGTAGACGGCCTTCATTCCCCCCTGAATCCACCCAGCGCGAACCCCGCGCCAGCATGGTGCTGCCCGTCAGCGCCCGCCCTGCTGCATTCTTTTTTTAGGAAAACCTCATGCAAGCCATCATCGCCTATCTGGTCGGACTGTTCATCATTACGCCCCTGATCATCAACATCACCGGCCTCGTATTCGCAAAAATCGCCGCGGAAGAAGCCTCCCGGACCTTGCTGGTAATCGGAGCCGGCATAGGTGCCGTGGCCAGCTACCTGATCCTGAAACCCTGGTTCGGCATCATGGACACCAGCTTTCCGTGGTACGCCTACCTGATCTGCATGACACCCGTCATCCTGAATGATCTTCACCGCATTGGCCGCGGGTCAAATCCCGATTACCTGATGGCGCTATTGGTGGGTATGGGTGTTGCCCTGGCGGTTTTCTGAGAGCACGTATTTGAATCAACAGGAGAAAGACATGAAACCAGCACCATACCGTCACACCAGTCTTGATGAGGAGATGGACGAATACCCATCAGAGGGTCCTCTGAGCAGCCATATGGGGCCGCATCTCGAGAAGCTGATGAATGCCTTGCAAGAAGCCAGCCGGCATTTGATCCAGGCATCCGACGCGGCAGAGGATCTGCGTCGGGATCTTCGCATGCAGTTCCATATCCGCTCTCGCGGCCTGCATTCCGATGCCAACAAGACCTGCCAGTTTGTCGAGATGGCAAAGGCCACACTGGCTCGCAGTACGGCCGCTGCCTATGCTCAACTCGAGGCCATCGGGCAGTACCGTGACTGACATCCTGGCCAGTCACACGGGAGCAGACAAGAAAAAGGCACCTGGCGCATCAGCCCCAGGTGCCTGTCTGTCCGTATGGCAGCAAGCGCTTATTCGTCGCCCACCAGCACCTCATTGCGCCAGACGCTGAACGAGATATTGCTGGTTTTCAGGAAGCTCACGATACGCGCCTGCGTCACGCCACCTTCCAGATCCAGGTCGAGTTCCAGCACCGGGTCGTTTTCGTCATCCAGGTAGCTGCGGGAGTATTTCTTGGTGCGGTTCCAGCTGTTGATGCGGCTCAGCGGCACGTTCCGGTCAAACGAGGCACGGAACAGGATCGATTCCTTGTCCTTGGGAATCAGCAGCAACGCCGAATAGCCATCGATTTTCCAGACCAGATCGCCATCCTTGTCGACGGTGTAGCTGTAGCCTTCCTGTTTCATGATGGATTCCAGCTGCGCGGTCGATGTCTTGCTGACCACGGCCTGCGCCTGGGCAGTGCCGGCTACGCCCAGCATCAGGGCCAGTGCGGCCAGCATGGTGAAGAAACGGTTTTTCATGTTATCTGCTCCCTGTCAACGTGTATGAATGCCAAGCATGGGCATGCCCTAGCAGCAAGCGCACAGTATAGGGACTGCCACAGCGGATAGTAACACCAAGCCCTGCATGACAGGGAAAATCCGGCCTTCAGACAATAAAAAAGCACCCAATTTTTACATTGGGTGCTTTCTATATTGGTAGGCGCGACTAGATTCGAACTAGCGACCCCCACCATGTCAAGGTGGTGCTCTAACCAACTGAGCTACGCGCCTGAAACTTGTTCAGAAGTGAGATTATAGACCGGATTTTTGCGTTTGTGCAAGACGTGCGGTCAACTTTCCACATTTTTTCATCGACGGCGCGCGCCATGCACCCCTGGCAGTCCCTGCAAGG
Organism: Brachymonas sp. J145; assembly: GCF_036312245.1. NCBI lineage: Bacteria > Pseudomonadati > Pseudomonadota > Betaproteobacteria > Burkholderiales > Comamonadaceae > Allobrachymonas > Brachymonas sp. J145. Next base: position 46,022 of record NZ_JAZDCI010000002.1, read on the forward strand.
CGTGCAGCACCTTGCCCAGCTTGTGCGTATCGCTCACCTGCACCGTCATGGTCATGTGCGTGATGCCCTTGCTGACATCATTGTGCATGCCCAGCACCGGCATCTTCTCGGCGGCAAACAGCTCGCTGATGTCGCGCAGCAGGCCGGTACGCGCATTGGCCTGGATCAGCACGTCCACCGGGTACTGCCCGGCCGTGCTGTCAGATCCTTCCCACTCCACATCGATACAGCGTTCGGGATGATCGCGCACCATGCTGCGGTAGTTGGCGCAATCCAGCCGGTGTACGCTCACGCCCTTGCCGCGCGTGACAAAGCCGCCAATCGCATCAGGTGGTGCCGGCTTGCAGCACTTGCCGAGCTGCGTCAGCAGCGACCCCATGCCCACCACCAGCACGCCACCCTTTTGGCCGGCACGCCGGGCGCGTTCGCCCATGGCGGTGGTCTTCTGCAGCACCACCTCATCCTCGGTCAGTTGTGGTGCCTGCGGCTTGAGCACGGCCTCGATATTGCGCAGCGAGAACTCGTCCTTGCCCACCACCTCGAACAGCGCATCCGGGCTGTCAAAACCCAACTGCTCGGCCAGATGCACCAGGTTGGTCGAGGTCTTGCCTTCGCGCTGCAGCAGTTTTTCCACCGCCTCGCGGCCGCGCGCCACGGTTTCCTGCGTGATCTGCGCGTTGTACCAGGCACGCACCTTGGCACGCGCGCGGTTGCTGACCAGATAGCCCTGCTCCGGATTCAGCCAGTCGCGTGACGGGCCACCTTCCTTGACGGTGACGACTTCCACCGTCTGGCCGCTCTGCAATTTGGTCTGCAGCGGCACCATCTGGCCGTCCACGCGTGCACCACGGCAGCGGTGGCCGACACTAGTATGCACCGCATAGGCAAAGTCCACCGGCGTGGCCCCCTGCGGCAACTCGACAATCGCGGCATCGGGCGTCAGCACATAGATGCGGTCTTCCAGCAAGGCATGCTGGGTGCCGGCGCTTGGGCCTCCGGGCTGCTCACTGCCAGTCTGGGCAAAATCACGCTCCCAGGCCAGCAGCTGGCGCAGCGCTGCGATCTTGCTGTCGTAGCTGCTGTTGGCGCTGTGGCCGGCATAGCCCTTGGCTCCGGCTTCCTTGTAGGCCCAATGCGCCGCCACGCCGGTTTCGGCATGGTCGTGCATCGCCTGGGTGCGGATCTGGATCTCCAGCGGCCGCCTCGGATGGCCCTCCTCGGCATGCATCACCACCGTATGCAGCGACTGATAGCCGTTGGCCTTGGGCTTGACGATGTAGTCATCGAATTCGGACGGCACCGCCTCGAAAGTGCTGTGCACCCAGCTCAGTGCCGCATAGCAGTCCTTCAGCTCCGGCACGATGACGCGCAGCGCCATCACGTCGTAGATGTGGTCAAACTCCAGCTTCTTGCCGCGCATCTTCTTGACGATGCTGTAGATGTGCTTGGGCCGCGCCTGCAGGCTGGCGCTGATACCCTGGCCCAGCAGGCCCTCATGCACCTGCATGCGCAGGCGCTCCACGCGCTGCTCGCGCTCGACGCGCTTCTCGTCCAGCAGTCGCGCCACATCGCGGTAGACATCGGGCTCGAGAAAGCGGAACGCCAGGTCTTCCAGCTCCCACTTGATCTGCCAGATACCGAGCCGGTTGGCCAGCGGTGCCAGCACATGCAGCGATTCGTAGGCCATGGCATACGGGCATTCGCTCTTGCTGGCGGCAAAGTGGCGCAGCGTCTGCAGCCGCGATGCCAGCCGCAGCAGCAGCACGCGCAGGTCGCGCGAGAACGCCAGCAGCATCTTGCGCACCGCCTCGAGCTGGCTCGACATGTCGGCGACCTGGTCGCGACCCTGTTCGCGGTGGTGCTTCTGCAGCTGCATCAGGCGCATCGCCTGCAGCACCAGCTCGGTGTATTCCTGGCCAAAGTTCTGGCCGATGATGTCCTCGGGCTTGCTCAGGTGCGAGGCGGTATAGATCAGGTAGGACGCCGCCTGCAGCGCCGGCGCACCCCCCATCTGTTCCAGGATGCGCGCCATGCCATCGGCATGCTGCAGTTCGTTCTCGCCGGTGCCCAGCTTGCTGTTGGCCAGCAGCGGCGCGGCAAAATGGCGCGCCCGCGTCAGGATGTCTGCCGATTCCGGCAGCATGTCCGAGGCGGCCTGCACCACGTCCGACACCCCCTGTCCCGGCTGGGGCAAGGGTGGGACGGGATTCTGTCCAGTGTTCATGTCTTTCTTCAGGGTGCCGCTGCGGCACAAAAAAAATATCAGGCAGCCTGGGCTTCAGGCTCCGGCAAGGGGTTCAGCAGGAAACCGGTGACGGCATCACGCTGGTCCTGCGCCACGATGGTGGGCGCATGGCCAACGCCGGCAAACTCGACCAGTTGGGCGCGCGGGCCGCGCTGCCGCATGGCCTGCGCGGTTTCGTGCGGCAGCAGATCGGAATCGGCACCGCGCAGCAGCAGCAGCGGCGCCTGGATCGCGTCGTACATCTGCCACAGCATGGCCTCGCCCTGCGCCCAGGCGTCCTGGCTGATATCGCCAAAGGCACGGCCAATCGCCGGATCATAATGCTGACGCCAGCCGCCCTGCGGGTGCGGCATCAGCTGCGCCTGGTTCAATTGCGTCCATTCCTCATCCGAATGCGGGCCAAAGGCGGCAAAGCGTTCACGCAGATGCGCCACTGCCTCTGCCTCACTGGCGAAATGACCGGTGTCGCCCACATAGCTGCCGATGCGGCTCAGCGCCTGCCAGGACAGCGTCGGGCCCACATCATTCAGCACCATGCGGCTGAAGTGCGGCACGCCCTGCGGCCAGACCGGCATTGCCTGCGCCGCCGTCATGCCCAAGCCGATCAGGCCGCCCATGCTGGTACCGACCCAGTCGAGACGGGTGATGGGAGCCTGCTGCTGCAAGTGCGCCAGCAGCTGCAGCATGGCGCCCACGTAAACCGGTACCTGGTACAGCGTGTGGTCACGCAGCCATTCGCTCTGGCCACGACCGGCAATGTCCGGGCAGATGATGCGCAGTGGCGGCAGACCACGCGCAGCGGCATCGGCCAGCAGCGTCTGGGCCAGCGCGTCAAAGTCGCGGCCCTGACGCGTCAGGCCGTGCACACAGACCACCACGTGCGCGGCATCAGGCTGGCCCCACTGCCACCAGGCCTGCCGGAAGGCCTGCGGCCCTGCGTTGCAAACCATGTGATGAAGGGCGGGTGCCGATGTCGTCATGTTGTCTCCTCGCTCGCCGTAGGGATGCCAATAATCTGGCCCCGCGGCGCTGTTATGATGATTTTTGATACTACCTGATATTCACCTATTTGCGAGGAGAGACACATGTTGAAAGGCAAGACGGCATTGGTTACCGGTTCCACCAGCGGCATCGGTCTGGGCATTGCCAAATCACTGGCGGCCCAGGGTGCCAACGTGGTACTGAACGGTTTTGGCGATGCCGACGGGCCGCAGCGCGAAGTACTGGAAGCCGGTCGTGACCACGGCGTGCGCGTGGCCTACCACGGCGCCGACATGAGCAAGCCGGACCAGATCGAAGCCATGATGCAGTTTGCCGCGCAGGAATTCGGCCGCGTCGACATCCTGGTCAACAACGCCGGCATCCAGCACGTGTCCAACATCGAATCCTTCCCGGTCGAAAAGTGGGACGCCATCATCGCCATCAACCTGAGCAGCGCCTTCCACACCATGCGCCTGGCACTGCCGGCCATGCAGCAGGCCGGCTGGGGCCGCATCATCAACGTGGCCTCCATCCACGGCCTGGTGGCATCGGCCGGCAAGACCGCCTACGTCGCCGCCAAGCACGGCATTGTCGGCATGACCAAGGCCGTGGCACTGGAAAACGCCCAGAACGGCGTGACCTGCAACGCAATCTGCCCGGGCTGGGTGCTGACCCCGCTGGTGCAAAAGCAGATCGATGATCGCGCTGCCGCACAAGGCATCAGCGTGGAGCAGGCACAAAAGGACCTGCTGGGCGAAAAGGAACCCTCGCTGCGCTTCACCACGCCCGAAGAGCTGGGCGCGCTAGCGGTGTTCTTCTGCTCGCCGGCCGGCAACAACATCGTGGGTGCGGCCTGGAACATGGACGGCGGCTGGACGGCGCAGTAATCCGGCAGCACTCCTGGCAGGCTGTGGCCTGCCCCGGACGGCATGCGGTCATTGACGGCATGCCGTTTTTCTGGCCCGCTGATCTCCGACTGGCGTTACAGCGCATTGCAACTGCGTCCCGTTTGCGCGCGCCATTCCCGGCTACATTCACGGGATGTCCTTTTATTTCCGCATGCTGCTATTGCTGTCGGCGCTGACCATGGTCGGCCCGCTGGCGATCGACGCCTACCTGCCCGCGTTCCGTTCGATCCGGGCCGATCTCGGCACCACCGATGTGCTGATGCAGCAGACGCTCAGCCTGTTCCTCTACGCCATGGCCGGCATGATGCTGTTCTATGGCACGCTGTCCGATGCCTTTGGCCGGCGCAAGGTGATCCTGGGCTCGCTGGTGCTCTACACCTTGGCCTCGATTGGTGCGGCATTCAGTCCGAGCATCGAATGGCTGCTGGCTTTCCGCGTGCTGCAAGGGCTGGGATCGGGCGGTGGCGGTGTCGTTGGCCGTGCCGTGGTGCGCGACCTGTTCCACGGCCCGGATGCGCAGCGCATGATGTCGCACATGACCATGGTGTTTGGCCTGGCGCCGGCGCTGGCGCCCATCATGGGCGGCTGGCTCGAGGTGCACCTGGGCTGGCGCTGGATTTTCGGTGCTTCGGCGGTCTTCGGCGCGCTGCTGCTGGTGCTGTGCTGGCGCTATCTGCCGGAAAGCCTGCCGGAGGAAAAACGCCAGCCATTCAAGGCCTCGCAGCTGGCGCGCGGCTATCTGTCCTCGGTCACCCACCTGCGCTTCATGCTGCTGGTGTTCCTGATGGCGCTGGCCTTTGCCGGCTTCTCGCTCTACGTCGGCTCGGCTGCACACTTCATCATGGATCTGCTGCACCTGGAGGAAACCGATTTCGGCTGGATGTTCATCCCGCTGGTCGGCGGCCTGATCACCGGCTCGGCGCTGGCCGCGCGGCTGGCGACGCGGCTGACACGGCGCCGCTTCGTCGTGCTGGCCTACTGGATCACCGGCCTGGGTGTAGCCCTCAACCTGGGCTACAACCTGTGGGCCGGTCCGGCCATCAGCGTGCCCTGGGCGGTGCTGCCGCTGTTTGCCTATTCCTTTGGCCTGTCCTTCCTCACGCCCAGCGTGACCATGGCGGCGATGGACTACTTTCCGCGCAACCAGGGCATGGCGGCATCGATGCAGTCCTTTGTGCAGATGTCGGTGTTTGCCACGGTGGCCGGCTTTGTCGTGCCGCTGCTATTTGGCAGCGGGCTGAAGCTGGCGATCGGCATGGCCAGCGTCTGGGGCGCCAGCCTGCTGCTGCTGTGGACCTTCATGGCGCTGCAGGCGGCACAGCGCCGACAAGACGGCCAAGGCTGACGAGGCCCCATCGCCAGCAGGGAGCCAGCGCCAAATGGCTGGCGCTGGCAGCCCAATGCGCGATAATAGGGAAATACCCCTCCCAGCAGCGCCCAACGCGGGCGCCCACTTGAAGATACCCATGACCGATACTTCCCGTGCGCCGGCCGATGCCGTGCTCGCTCCCATCTCCCCCGTGGCCGATATCGTGGCCGACATGCGCGCGGGCAAGATGGTGATCCTGATCGATGACGAAGACCGCGAAAACGAAGGTGACCTGATCCTGGCCGCCGACCATGTCACGCCCGAAGCCATCAACTTCATGGCACGCTATGGCCGCGGCCTGATCTGCCTGACGCTGACGCGCGAGCGCTGCCAGCACCTGGGCCTGTCGCCGATGACGACTAACAACGGCACCGTCTACGCCACCGCCTTCACCGTCTCCATCGAGGCCGCCGAAGGCGTCACCACCGGCATCTCCGCCGCTGACCGTGCCCGCACCGTGCAGGCCGCCGTGGCACCCGATGCCAAGGCCAGCGATCTGGTGCAGCCTGGCCATATCTTCCCGCTGCAGGCGGTGGATGGTGGCGTGCTGATGCGCGCCGGCCATACCGAAGCCGGCTGCGACCTGGCCAGCATGGCCGGCACCAGCCCGTCCGCCGTGATCTGCGAGATCATGAACGATGACGGCACCATGGCGCGCCTGCCCGACCTGCAGAAATTTGCCGCCGAGCACGGCCTGAAGATCGGCACCATTGCCGACCTGATCGAGCACCGCAGCCGCACCGAATCCATGATCCGCAAGATGGCCAGCCGCAAGCTGATGACGGCGCACGGCGAATTCATGGCGCACGCCTACCAGGACCTGCCGAGCGGCAACCTGCATCTGGCGCTGGTCAAGGGCAGTTGGGACGAGGCCGACGAAGTGCCGGTGCGCGTGCACGAGCCGCTGTCGGTGCTGGACGCACTCGAGGTCGATCGCCAGCTGCACAGCTGGAGCCTGGAAGACAGTCTGCGCTACATCCACGCCCAGCAGCGCGGCGTGGTGGTGCTGCTGAACTGCGGCGAAAGCGCCGAGCAGCTGCTAGCCCAGTTCAACGGTACGGCGCAACCCAGCGTGGCCCCGGGCAACCGCAGCCACGACCTGCGCAGCTACGGCATTGGCGCCCAGGTGCTGCGCGAGTGCGGCGTGCGCAAAATCAACATCATGGGCAAGTCGCGCCGCATGCCGAGCATGGCCGGCTACGACCTGGAAGTGGTCGGCTTCACCTCCCCGCCCAGCCAGTCCTGAACCCTATCTGAGAGAAACATCCATGAAAGACGCCAACAAGGGCTCCCCCGAAATCACCAGCCAGCTGGATGGCAAGAAGCTGCGCATCGGCATCGTGCAGGCCCGCTGGAACGCCGACATCACCGACACCCTGACCGAAGCCTGCCTGTCCGAGTTGATGGAGCTGGGAGTCAAGGCCAAGCACGTCACCTTGGTGCAGGTGCCAGGTGCACTGGAAGTGCCGCTGGCGCTGCAGGCGCTGGCCGACCGCTCCGGCTACGACGCGCTGATCGCGCTGGGCTGCATCATCCGCGGCGAGACATACCACTTCGAGCTGGTGGCCAATGAATCCGGTGCCGGCGTCACGCGTGTGTCGCTGGACCATGCGCTGCCGATTGCCAACGCCATCCTGACGGTCGAGAACCTGGAGCAGGCCCAGGCACGCCAGGTCGAAAAAGGCGTTGATGCTGCCCGCGTGGCCGTGGAAATGGCGCTGCTGATGCAAACCATGGCAAGTTGATCCACCATGCAGACTCCTGATACCCCCGATACCCCGCAAACGCCGGAACAGGCGCTGGCGGCCTCACTGCAGCCGCAACAAGCGCAACAGAAACCGGCCAAGACGGCCGGCAAGCCGCGCAGCAAAAGCGGCAAGTCTCCGCGCAGTCTGGCACGCGAATTCACCGTGCAGGCACTCTACCAGTACCTGGTCGGCAAGAACGATGCCGCCGCGATTGACGCCTTCACGCGCGACCTGAGCGGTTTCCACAAATGCGATCTGGCGCATTTCGACGCACTGTTCCACGGCTGCGTGGCCGAGGCCGAACAGCTGGACGCCCTGATCACGCCGCAGCTGGACCGCAGCTGGCCGGAAATCTCCCCGATCGAACATGCCGTGATGTGGATCGGCGTGTATGAGTTCCAGCATTGTCTGGACGTGCCGTGGCGCGTCGTGCTCAATGAGTGCATCGAGCTGGCCAAGTCCTTTGGCGGTACCGATGGCCACAAGTACGTCAACGGCATCCTGCATGCGCTGGCCGGCCAGCTGCGTGCCACCGAGGTCGAGCACGACCGCAAACCGCGCGCATGAGCAGCCCCGCCGCCCTGCGGCTGGCCGAGCGCGCCCGCCATATCGAGCCCTTTCATGTGATGGAAATCGCCAAGGCGGCGCAGGCGCTGCAGGCCCGGCTGCCGGCTGGTGCCGATCCGATGCTCTACCTGAACATCGGCGAGCCGGATTTCACCGCCGCACCGCTGGTGGCCGAAGCCGCGCAGCGCTGCATCCGTGACGGCCAGACCCAGTACACCGCTGCCAACGGCCTGCCGGCACTGCGCAAGCGCATCAGCCAGTGGTACGCCGACCGTTTTGGCCTGCAGATTGACCCGGATCGCATCGTCGTCACCGCCGGTGCCTCGGCCGCGCTGCAACTGGTCTGCCTGGCACTGATCCAGTCCGGCGACGAGATCCTGATGCCGGACCCGAGCTACCCGTGCAACCGCCACTTTGTCAGCGTTGCCGGTGGCACGCCACGCATGATCCCGGCCACAGCGGAACAGCGCTTCCAGCTCAGCGCGCAGCAGGTGCTGCAGCACTGGACCGATGCCACACGCGGCGTCATGCTGGCCTCGCCGTCCAACCCGACCGGCACCTCGATTGCGCCGCAGGAACTGCGTGCCATCCACGAGGTGGTCAAGGCCCGTGGCGGCGTCACCATCGTGGACGAGATCTACCTGGGCCTGAGCTACGACGATGCCTACAGCCACAGCGCGCTGGCAATCGATGACAACATCATCAGCATCAACAGCTTCAGCAAGTATTTCTGCATGACCGGCTGGCGCCTGGGCTGGCTGGTGCTGCCGCCGGCACTGGCACGCCAGGTCGAACTGCTGGCGCAGCACCTGTTCATCTGCGCCAGCACGGTATCGCAGCATGCGGCACTGGCCTGCTTCGAACCGGAGAGCCTGGCGCTGTACGAGCAGCGCCGCGCCGAATTCCGCGCACGCCGCGACTGGTTCGTGCCACAGTTGCAGGCTCTCGGCCTGGACGTGCCGGTGATGCCCGATGGTGCCTTTTACGCCTGGGCCGATTGCAGTCCCTGGTTCGAACGGCTGGGCGTGGACAACAGCTGGGACGCGACTTTTGCCCTGATGCAGCGCGCCCATATCGTGGCCACGCCGGGGCGTGATTTCGGCACCGCCGATACCAGCCGCTTCCTGCGTTTTTCTACTGCCAGCGCCCTGCCGCTGCTGCAACAGGCGATCACCCGCCTGCAGCAGCTGTAACCGACTGCTGCACCGCAACATCATGTTTCACTTTGCCATCCGCGTTTACTGGGAAGACACCGATGCCGGCGGCATCGTCTTCTATGCTAACTACCTGAAATTCTTCGAGCGGGCACGCACCGAATGGCTGCGCGCCAAGGGCATCGAACAGCAGGCGCTGCGCGAGCAGACCGGCGGCATGTTCGTGGTCACCGGCACCGAAATGAAGTACCACCGTCCGGCACGACTGGACGATGTGCTCTGCGTCAGTGCCACACCGCTGCAGCTGGGCCGCGCCTCGGTCGTGATCGGCCAGAGTGCGCGCCTGGGTGCCCCGGACGGGCCGCTGCTGTGCGAAGGCACTATCCGCATCGGCTGGGTGAATGCCGAGCGCATGCAGTCGGCCCGCATGCCGGCCGATCTGCTGCAGGCACTCGAGGATGGCACCGCCTGAGGGCGGCCAACAAGGGAATGGAATGAACAACGACATGAATATCCTGCAGCTGGTGCTGAATGCCAGCTGGATCGTGCAGGCCGTGATGGCGGTACTGCTGGTGGTATCGGTGGCCAGCTGGGCCGCGATTTTTGCCAAGATCGGCCAGCTGCGCCGCTCGCGCACGCAAAACGCCGAATTTGACCGCAACTTCTGGTCTGGCAAGGGCCTGCAGGAATTGCACGCCGCCGCCAGCCAGAACGCCAAATTGGCCGGTCCGCTGGAACGCATGTTCGCCAGCGGCATGCGCGAATTCCTCAAGCAGCGCGAGCGCCAGGTGGACGATGCCACCACGCTGGACGGCACGCGCCGCGCCATGCGCGCCAGCTACCAGCGCGAGCTGGATACGCTGGAAGGCAAGCTGTCCTTCCTGGCTTCGGTCGGCTCCATTTCGCCCTATATCGGCCTGTTTGGCACGGTCTGGGGCATCATGCACGCCTTTACCGGCCTGTCGGCCATGGAACAGGTGACGCTGGCCAGCGTCGCGCCCGGCATCGCCGAAGCCCTGGTGGCCACCGCACTCGGCCTGTTCGCCGCGATTCCGGCGGTGCTGGCCTACAACCATTTCAGCCGCGATATCGATCGCCAGTCGGTGGCCATGGAAACCTTTGCCGAGGAGTTCCTCAACATCCTGCAGCGCCAGAGCCACGCTGCGGCGCACTGAGCGGAGCCTGTCATGCCCGGATTTGCGCCCCGCCACCGTCGCCGCCGTGCCATGAACGAGATCAACATGGTCCCGTTCATCGACGTGATGCTGGTGCTGCTGATCATCTTCATGGTCACCGCGCCGATGATCCAGCCTTCACGCGTCGATCTGCCCAGTGTCGGCAGCAGCGCCAGCCAGCAGCAGGACGCGGTGCGCATAGTGCTGACGGCAGACGGTGCCATCAGCGTTGGCCGTGATCGCCAGGGCCAGCCGCAGACCGTGACAACAACCGATCTGGCCAGCGCCGTGCAGGCGGCCCAGGCCGGCCAGGCCGATGTGCCGGTGCTGATCAGCGCCGACAAGACGCTGCAATACGACAGCGTGATGCAAGTCTACAGCCAGCTGAAACAGGCCGGCGTGCAGCGCATAGCGCTGGCAGTACAGCCGGTCGCGGCGCGCTGATCCGGGACATGAACAGCCTGCAGATGTCTCATGCGCAGCTGATGCCGCCGGCCACGCCACGGCGCGGCCTGCCGCTGCTGGGTGCGCTGCTGGTGCATGGCACGCTGATCGGCCTGCTGGCGCTGGGATTGCAATGGAAGACCGCCCCGCAGGACAGTGGCTTTGTTGCCGAAATCTGGGATGCGCAGCCAGAGCAGGAAGGGGCACGAGGCGATGCCGGCCCGCCGCCGGAGCAGCCGCCAGCTGCGGCTCCCAGCCCCGCTGAACTGCAGGCGCAAGCCGCTGCAGCACAACGCCAGGCCGAACAACGCCAGCAGGCGGCCGCCGAGCGCGCCGCGGCTGCCCAGCAGCGTCAGGCCGAAGCAGCTGAAGCACGCAAGGCAGCACAAGCCGAGGGCCAGGCCGCCGCCGCGCAGGCACACGCGCAAGCCCAACGCGATGCCGACATCGCCGAACGCCGCCGCAAGGAACAGGAACAGCGCCAGGCCGATGCCCGCAAGCAGCAGGAACAGCAACGCCAGCAGGCGGCGCGTGACAAGGCCGAGGCCGAGCGCAAGCAGGCAGAAGCACGCAAACAGCAGGAGCAACAGCGCCAGCAGGCCGCCCGAGACAAGGCCGAAGCCGACCGCAAGCAGGCAGAGGCGCGCAAACAGCAACAAGCCGCAGCCGCCACGGCAGAAAAACGCAAGGCCGATGCCGCCGCTGCTGCGCGCGCGCGCGCCGATGCAGCAGACCATGCCGCGCAGATGGCGCGGTTACAGGCACAGGCGGGTGGCAGCGGATCAGGCACTGGCTCTGCCCAGGCCAAGGGCACCCAGGGCGGTGGACAGGCCGCACGCAGCAGGGGCGGGCCGTCGGCCGGCTACGCCGCAAAAGTCCGCGCCAAGGTACGTCCCAACATCATCTACAACGATTACGATCGCGACAATCCGCGCACCGACATCGAGGTACGTGCCGCCCCTGACGGCACCATCATCGGTCGCCGCATCGTCCGCCCAAGCGGGATCAAGGCCTGGGACCAGGCCGCCCTGCGCGCGGTAGACCGCACGCGCACCCTGCCCAAGGATGTGGATGGTAGCGTGCCGGCCACCATTGTGCTGGAGCTTCGGCCGGGTTGATCCCTGCCGCGATCAGGCCTGCTGAAGGGCTGCCTGGTGCACAGCCGGCAAGTCACCCAGGAGTTGTGGCAAGGCCAGCTGTACCGTATCCCAGACCACCTCCAGATTGATATCAAAGTAGCCGTGAGCGATGCGATTGCGCATGCCCCGCATGTTGCGCCAGGGAATGCTGGCATTCTGGGCAGCAAAACCCGGATAGGCATACATAACCTTGGTCGCCGCTTCGCCCAGAATAATCAGGCTCATGATGACGGCTTGCTGGGTGCGCTTGTCCTGCAGAAAGTCATCCTTGCCCAGCCCTTCCACGAAAGAGCAGGCATCTGCAGCCGCCTGCTGCATGTGCTGGACATAATCCGGCAAGCGGTTCTGGCTCATACCGGCTGTGCCTCGGACAAGACAGCGGCGCGGAATTTCGCTGGCAGGTCGCCTGGCGTCAGCACATCAACCTGCACGCCCAGGATTTGCTGTACTTCGTCCTGAAAACCGCCCAGATCAAACAGGGTCACGCCCGGCTGCACTTCCACCAGCAGATCCAGATCGCTGCCATCTGCATCAGTGCCGTGCAGCACCGAACCGAATACGCGCGGATGCGACATGCGGAAGCGCCGTGCTGCGGCCAGTACGGCCTGACGTTGGTGGCGAAGGGCTACAGAGGGGCGCATGGGACCAATCCGGACTATGACTGCCATAGATGAGCAAAAACAGTAGCAATGCTATTGTTTCCCATCATCCCAGAACAGGACGGATTGTCAAACCCGTCACCCGCCCTTCACTCGTACACGACCCGCACATCCCCACGCGGCAGCAGCGCCATCCAGCCCGCCAATGCCGCATCGCTCGGATAGAAGCGCGCGGCATCGCCGAGCTTGAGCATGCCCTGCACCTGCTCGTCCGGATAGTACTGCTGCACCTGCAGGCGCACCGGCAGGCCGCGCACGATTTCATCGCCGGTATCGAGTATCTCGCGTTTGGCCGGATGCTCGCGCAGCACGCGCTGCAGGTCCGGGCCAGCCGCATCGGCAGACAACTGCACGCTGGCCAGCAGGTACTTGCCGAAACGCACGCGGGCCGCCGGCAGATCCCAGATCTGTTCCAGGTTCAGGCGCAGGTTGCCGCTGAAACGGTCAAAGCGCGTCACTGCCTGCACGATGATCAGCGCGTCGTCCTTGAGCAGACTCGGCTGCTGTCCCCAGACCTGTTCGTCGGCGCTGACCTCGTACACGGTGGACTTGTCATCGAGCTTGAACAGCGCCAGCTTGCCGCTGCGGCCATTGATGACGCGGAAATCGCTGACGATGCCGGCCAGCACCACGGTGTCACGGCTGTCGCTCAGGTCGTCCAGGCGCGTGCGCGCAAAGCGGCGGATTTCAGTTTCGTGCTCGTCAAACAGGTGGCCGGACAGGAAGAAGCCAATGGCAGTCTTTTCCTGCACCAGCCGCTCCTTGATGCCCCAGGGCGCAGCCTCGACCAGCGGCGGCTCGTCGGTGCTGGAGCCAGGACCATCGAGCATGTCGAACAGGCCGCCCTGGTTGGCGTTGGCGGCCTGGGTCGCGGCAAACTCAAACGCCAGATCGACGCTGGCAATCAGCTCGGCACGATTCAGGTGCAGGCTGTCAAAGGCGCCGCCACGGATCAGTGCCTCCACCGTGCGCTTGTTCAGACGCGTGCGATCAACGCGGTTGCAGAAGTCGAACAGGCTAGTGAACGGCCCGCCCTCCTCGCGCGCATCGGTGATCGCCTTGATGGCGTTTTCACCAGTGCCCTTGATCGCGCCCAGGCCGTAGCGGATCACCTGATCCGTGACCGGCTCAAAGCGATAGTTGCTGCGGTTCACGTCCGGCAGCTCGAAGCCCATGCCCATCTTGCAGGCATCTTCGTACAGCACCTTGAGCTTGTCGGTGTTGTCCATTTCCACCGTCATGTTGGCGCAGAAGAATTCGGCCGTGTAGTGCACCTTGAGCCAGCCGGTCTGGTAGGCCAGCAGCGAATAGGCGGCGGCGTGCGACTTGTTGAAGCCATAGCCGGCAAACTTCTCCATCAGGTCGAAGATCTCGTCGGCCTTCTGCTCGCTGATGCCGTTGCCGGCCGCGCCCTTGCGGAAGATCAGGCGGTGCTCGGCCATTTCCTCGGCCTTCTTCTTGCCCATGGCGCGGCGCAGCAAGTCGGCGCCACCCAGCGTATAGCCGCCGAGGATCTGCGCTGTCAGCATCACCTGCTCCTGGTAGACCATGATGCCGTAGGTCTCGCCCAGCATCTCGGCCACCAGCGGGTGCGGGTACTCTACCTCCTCGCGGCCGTGCTTTCGCGCGACAAAGCTCGGAATCAGGTCCATCGGGCCGGGGCGATACAGCGCGTTGAGCGCAATCAGGTCTTCCAGTCGCGTCGGACGCGCATCGCGCAGCATGCCTTGCATGCCGCGGCTTTCAAACTGGAACACGGCTTCGGTCTTGCCATCCTGGAACAGCTTGTAGGTCGGCTTGTCGTCCAGCGGGATGTCGTCAAAGCTGAAGTCCTCGCGGCCCTTGTGGCGCTTGCGGATGAACTCGCGCGCCAGCTCCATGATGGTCAGCGTGGCCAGCCCCAGAAAGTCGAACTTGACCAGGCCAACCGCTTCCACGTCGTCCTTGTCGTACTGGCTCACGGCGGAATCGCTGCCGGGCTGCTGGTACAGCGGGCAGAAATCGGTCAGCTTGCCCGGCGCAATCAGCACGCCACCGGCGTGCATGCCGATGTTGCGCGTCATGCCTTCGAGCTTCTGCGCCATCTCGATCAGCGTGCGGACCTCGTCATCGTTCTCGATGCGCTCGGCCAGCTGCGGCTCGGCGGCAATCGCGTATTTTTCCAGCGCCTCGCCGCTCAGGCCAGCGGGCGGATACTGGATCGTTACCGGCTTGCCCGGCTTGTTCGGGATCAGCTTGCTGATGCCATCGCAGAAGGTATAGCTCAGGTCCAGCACGCGGCCAACGTCACGGATCGCGGCACGCGCCGCCATGGTGCCGAAGGTGGCAATCTGGCTCACTGCAGCGCGGCCGTACTTGTCCTTCACGTAATCGATCACGCGGTCACGGTTGGTCTGGCAGAAGTCGATATCGAAGTCGGGCATGGAGACCCGTTCCGGGTTCAGGAATCGCTCGAACAGCAGGTTGTATTCGAGCGGATCCAGGTCGGTAATCTTGAGCACGTAGGCGACCAGCGAACCGGCACCGGAGCCACGGCCCGGCCCCACCGGGCAGCCGTTGTCCTTGGCCCAGTTGATGAAGTCCTGCACGATCAGGAAGTAGCCCGGGAAACCCATCTTGATGATGGTGCCAAGCTCGAACTCCAGCCGCTCCACGTAACGCGGGCGCTCGGCATCGCGCTTCGCCGCATCGGGGTAGAGATGCTGCAGGCGCTGCTCCAGCCCCTCGTAGGAGAGCTGGCGGAAGTACTCGTCCATGGTCAGGCCATCGGGGATCGGGTAGTCCGGCAGCTGCGCCTTGCCCAGCGTCAGCGTCAGGTGCGTGCGCTTCGCAATCTCGACGGTGTTTTCCAGCGCCGAGGGAATATCGGCAAACAGCGCCTGCATCTGCGCGCTGCTGTGGAAATACTGCTGCTGCGTGAAATGGCGCGGACGACGCTGGTTGCCCAGGATTTCGCCTTCGGCGATACAGACGCGTGCCTCGTGCGCCTCGAACTCGGCCGGGGACTGGAACTGGATCGGGTGTGTGGCCACCACCGGCAGCTGCATGCGCTGCGCCAGCTGCACGGCGGCGATTACATGTGGCTCGTCGGTACTGCGGCCGGCACGCTGCAGTTCCAGATAAAAGCGGTTCGGGAAAGTCTGCACGCATTGCATTGCCACGGCGTGCGCCTGCTCCATGTCGCCAGCCAGCAGCGCCGGGCCGAGCGGACCGGCCTGCGCGCCCGACAGCATGATCAGGTCATCGGCCAGCTCCTGCACCCATTCCCAGCGCAGGCTGGCCTGCGGCTTGTTGCCGGCATGGATCCAGCCGCGCGACAGCAGCTCGCACAGGTTCAGATAACCCTGGTGCCCTTGCGCCAGCAGCAGCACGCGCGGCAGCGGGCGGTCCTTGACTGGAGGCAGCAAGTCTTCCAGCATCACCTCGGCTCCCAGGATCGGCTGCACGCCCTTCTTCTGCGCAGTCTTGTAGAACTTGACCGCACCGAACATATTGTTCAGGTCGGTCAGGGCCATGGCCGGCTGGCCGTCTTTGGCGGCAGCGGCTACGGCGTCATCGATACGGACGGTGCCGTCGACGACAGAAAATTCGGAGTGGAGGCGGAGATGGACAAACATCCGGGCATTTTAGCGGCCGGGCCTGCTGCCGTCCGCGCCCGGAGGGTTTGTCACTTGCGCCAGTAGTTGTTGGCTGCAGCCACAGTCTGGAAGTTGACCGCGACCACATGCGATGCCGCGGTCAGCGCATCGGCAGAGTTAGCGTAATGGGCACGCAACTCCTTCAGTACGACCGGATCAGGCTGGGTGTACTTGACGCCGCGGCGGCTGAGCGTGATTGCCAGCTCGAAGCCTTGTTGCGGGGTGTCGGTGATCAGGGAATCGAGCCAGGTATCCATGGATTGCTCCTCACACAGGATGGGTTCAGGGGGTGAGGGCCATGGTAGCCCATGGGTGCCGCGCGGTCCTGCAAAGCACCCATGGCAGGCAAGTGATTGCACTCAGGCCTGCTGCCAGCGCGCTGCTGCAGCCGCCACGCGTTCGCCATAGGCACGCGCGGTGTCCAGATCGCCTTGCAGCATCTCTTCCACGCTGGCGTCAGATGGCGTCTGCGCCATGGCACCGGCGTAGGCACCGAGGTAGTTGGGATCGTTGCGGCTGGCCTCCTTGTGGCTGGAGGGCAGCACGCCCAGGCTGACCCAGAGGCCGCCATGCTGGCTGGCCAGCGTCTGCAAGTACTGCAGCGTGCCCTGCTTGTCACCGTTCATGCCGGCGCTATTGGTAAAGCCGCCAAACAGCTTGTCCTTCCAGGCCTGCACAAACCACTTCTTGGAAGTGGCATCGGCAAAACGCTTGAACTGCCAGCTCGGACCGCCCATGTAGGTAGGCGCGCCCAGGATGATGGCATCGGCTGCATCCAGCAGCTTCCAGGCCGGGTCGGGCAAGTGGCCGTCGGCATCGATGGCGATGGCGCGGGCCCCGGCACCGTCGGCCACAGCCTGCGCCATGCGCTGGGTATGGCCGTAGCCGGAATGGTAGACGACAACAATCTTGGCGGACATGGGCAGCTGCTCCTGAAAACAATCAGGCAGCTAGCTTAGCAAACTCTCAGGCGCGGCGTGCGTCCAGTGACAGGCGACCGGCACCTGCGGCTGCCAGCACCAGCAGGCCACCCACCACAGCGATGTTCTTGTTGAACAGCAGCTGTTGCACCATTTGCGCATCAGCCGGGGCAGACCAGTAGGCGTGGAAGAAGAAGCTCGCCACCAGCGTGAAGCCGCCCAGCACCAGCGCGGCAATGCGGGTACGGAAGCCGACGATCAGGGCCAGCGCGCCGAGGATTTCAACCGCTGCACCGACGATGGCGGCCAGTTCTGGCAGGGGCATGCCGACGGACTGGATATAGCCCACGGTACCGGCAAAACCGGTCAGCTTGCTGATACCGGCAGGCAGGAACAGCGCTGCCAGCAGCAGGCGGCCGATCAGGTTGGCGGAATCGGCAGCGGTGCTGGACGAAGAAGAGGCAGTCTGGAAAGCAGTGGTTTGGGACATGATGATTACCTGTATGAAAAATAATGAGTGAAAACTGGTGCAGCCCGTCTTGGCCGAACCACGATGTGTATGGTAGAACTCGTTCCATCAATCAATAACGATCTGTATTGATGTCAACATTCAAATTTTTTGAACCATGAATCTGGACCACCTGCACGACCAGCTCAACCCGGCCAATCTGCGCATGCTGCAGGCGATTGCCGATCACGGCAGTTTTGCCGCTGCCGCGCGCGAACTGGATCTGGTGCCCAGCGCGCTCAGCTACCGCGTGCGCCAGCTGGAAGACGCGCTCGACGTGCTGCTGTTCAACCGCCAGGGGCGCCGCGCCATTCCCACCGCTGCCGGCCTGGAGCTGCTGCAGGAAGGTGCGCGCCTGCTGACCGAAACCGGCCGCATTGCCCAGCGCGTGCGCCGCATCGCCACCGGCTGGGAATCGCACCTGAGCATCGTGATGGACAACCTGATCGATAGCGGCACCGTGCTGGAGCTGTGTCAGGCGTTTTTCGAGCTGGGCGCGCCCACGCGCATCCGCATCCGTGAAGAAGTGATGAGCGGCACGCTGGAGGCGCTCAGCCTGGGCCAGGCCGATCTCGCCATTGGCGCGGTGCTCGATACCGGCTGGAACGACCACCTGATCGAGGCGCGCCATCTGGGCGATGTGGAGTTTGTCTATGCGGTGGCGTCCAGCCACCCGTTGGCGGCGATCGACCGGCCACTGACACCGGATGACCTGCTGCAGTATCGTGCCGTCGCCGTGGCCGATAGCGCCTCGCGCGGCCAAGGGCGCACCGTTGGCCTGCTGGCGGGCCAGGACGTGCTGGCGGTACCGAACATGGCGACCAAGATCACGGCCCAGCTCTGCGGCATCGGCGTCGGCCATGTGCCGCTGCATCTGGTGCAACCGCGCCTGGATCGTGGCGCGCTGGTGCGCAAGGAACTGGCGCAGGAACAGCACGAAACCCATTTTTCCAGCTACTACGCCTGGCACCGTGGCAAGCAGCTGCAAGGCCAGGCACTGCAATGGTGGTTGCAGCAGCTGGACAGCCCGGCCACGCAGTGCGCGCTGCTTGCCGGCCACCAGCGCCAGCGCTGCTGAGGCACTTGCTACACTGCCGGCTGCCCCATGTATATCGGTCGATTCGCCCCCTCCCCCACCGGCGCGCTGCACGCCGGCTCACTGGTCGCCGCGCTGGCCAGCTGGCTGGATGCGCGCGCCCATGGCGGACGCTGGCTGGTGCGCATCGAGGATGTGGACGCGCCGCGCTGCAGCCCGGCATACAGCGCGCAAATTCTGCAGCAACTGCATGACCACGGTCTGCATCCGGATGAGACTCCGGTACTGCAATCAGAACGCAGTGCCCATTACGAACAGGCGCTGCAACAACTGATCGATACCGAACTGGCCTACCCCTGCGGCTGCTCGCGCAAGGACATTGCGACGGCGCTGGCTGCCAGCGGCCAGCAGCAGGCGCGCCATGGCGAACTGGTCTACCCCGGCACCTGCCACCCCTCACGTGGCGGGCTGCAGGGCAAGCCGGCGCGCGCCTGGCGGCTCGATGTCGCGGCCTGCCTGCAACGCATCGGCCTACCGCCCGATGGCAGCGTGCACTGGCAAGATCGCCGGCTGGGCGCGCAGCAGCAGCCGGTGCTGCAAGCCGTGGGCGACTTCGTGCTGCGTCGTGCCGATGGCCTCTGGGCCTACCAGCTGGCGGTGGTGGTGGACGACGCGCTGCAAGGCATCACCGATGTGGTGCGCGGCGAGGACCTGGCCGACAACACCGCGCGCCAGATCGTGCTGCAGCAGGCGCTCGGCCTGCCGGCGCCACGCTACCTGCACACGCCGCTGGTGCTGGGCCCAAATGGCGAAAAGCTGTCCAAGCAGAATGCGGCGCAGCCGCTGCCGGCCGGGCAGGGAATGGACAACTTGCAGCTGGCCGCCCAGGCACTCAGCCTGCCAACCCAGGCTGCCAGCACGCTGGACGCCCTGCTCGCCAGCTGGATTCCGCACTGGCAGCAACGCTATCCGTAACCGGCAGATACCCGCCGTCACCCCGGAGTCACGCCCGCGTCATGCCGCACTGCTACGGTAGCCGGGTGGCATCTGCATCATGCCCGCCCTGTCCACCCGATGCACGAGGAGATTCCCATGAGCGATACAAGCAAGCTGCTGGCCGCCGCCGATCTGGCCGACCGCTACATCGAAACCATCCTGTCCACCCAGCCCGACCTGCTGGTGGGTGATATCGTCGATTGCGACAGCTCCGAAGTCGGCGCGCTGGCCGAGCGCCTGGCGCACTACCGCGAAGCCCTGATCAACGAACTGCAGGGCCAGCCGCTGCCCTACGATTACTACGACGACGAAGACGACGAGGAAGAGAGCGAGGACTGAGCCGATTCCGCGTCCTGCCGGCGCATCGGCACTGCCGATCCCGGCGCGCATCGGGTACGATGCAGTCTGACCAGGTCGCCCAGGAGGCGGCCTCCCTGCATTGCTGGCTTCAAGACTTCATGAGCTCCGATACCCCGTCCCTGCCCACCCCCGACTCTTCCGATGCCGCCCCTGCCCCCGAGGGCGTGGCGCATCCGCGCACCATCCGCAGCTTTGTGCGCCGCACCGGCCGCGTCACCACCGGTCAGGCCAAGGCCTACGCCGAATTCGGTGATCGCTTCCTGCAGCCCTACACCGCCGCGCCGCTGGACATGGAGCAGGCCTTTGGCCGCCAGGCCCCCGTGGTGCTGGAAATCGGCTTTGGCATGGGCGAAGCCACGGCACATATCGCCGGCGTGCTGCCCGACACCAACTTCCTCTGCTGCGAAGTGCACGAACCCGGCGTGGGCGCGCTGCTCAAGCGCATCGGCGAACAAGGCCTGCAGAACATCCGCATCTGCGCGCACGATGCCGTCGAGGTGATCGACCAGATGCTGCCGCATGGCAGCCTGCACGGCGTGCACGTGTTTTTCCCCGACCCCTGGCACAAGAAACGCCACAACAAGCGCCGCCTGATCCAGTCGCCGCTGGTACGCAAGCTGGCCGAACGGCTGGCACCGGGCGGCTATATCCACTGCGCCACCGACTGGCAGCCCTATGCCGAACAGATGCTGGAAGTGCTCAGCGCCGAAGTCATGCTGCGCAACACCAGCCCGCACGCGCACGGCTACGCCGACAAGCCGCACTACCGCCCGCTGACCAAGTTCGAGAACCGCGGCCTGCGCCTTGGCCACGGCGTCTGGGATCTGGTGTTCGAACGCCAGCCGCTGGATTGAGCCGATCCCGGTTGAAGCATTCCTGACCATCCCCAGCTACAGAGATCATTCACAGACACAGGAGAAAACCATGCCCACCACCAGCTCCCCCAGCAGCACCTTCAGCCGCCAACTGGCCCGCCTGCTGCCCCAGGCGCTGTCAACCGTGGGCATGAGCGGCCTGGTCGATGCACCGCGCCAGGGCAACAAGCCCGATCCGCGCACCCCCACCCGCTCCACCCAGGAGCGCATGGACGCCTACCTGCGCGTGGAGCCGGAACAGCTGAGTCCGCGCAACCTGCGCAAGCTGCTGGCCGAGCTGCAGGCGATTGTCGAGCCGCGCATCAGCGAGGCCGAGGCGATCCGCCAGGCGCAGCCCTTTGTCGACTGGTACCTGCAGGCCGATGCGGAATCGCGCGCCGACGCCTGGCGCCTGATGACCGAGCAGTTTGCGCCCGATACCGCCAAGGTACGCCAGGCCAAGCAGCAGTACGATGCCGCCCTCGGCACGGCAGAAGAAGCCCAGGCCGAAATCCGCCTGCGCAAGGCTTTCCATTCGCCGCGCACACGTCTGCTGCAGCGCATCAGCGCCACCCGCCACGGCATGCGCTTCCTGCTGGACCTGCGCACCGAACTGATGCCCCAGCTCAAGCGCGAACCGGCGCTGCTGCCGCTGGACGCCGAGCTGGAGCACCTGTTCACCGGCTGGTTCGATATCGGCTTCCTGCAGCTGCAGACCATCAACTGGGATTCGCCCGCATCGCTGATCGAAAAACTGATCAAGTACGAAGCAGTGCACGATATCGTCAGCTGGGACGATGCCAAGAACCGGCTGGATCATGATCGCCGCTGCTTCGCCTTCTTCCACCAGCGCCTGCCCAACGAGCCGCTGATCTTTGTCGAGGTGGCGCTCACGCGCGAGCTGGCCGACAACATGGTGCCGCTGCTGGACGTCAGCGCCGGCGATGTCGATCTGGCCCGTGCCAACACCGCCATCTTCTACTCCATCAGCAACACCCA
The DNA here is from genome assembly GCF_036312245.1 of Brachymonas sp. J145. Taxonomy (NCBI): domain Bacteria; kingdom Pseudomonadati; phylum Pseudomonadota; class Betaproteobacteria; order Burkholderiales; family Comamonadaceae; genus Allobrachymonas; species Brachymonas sp. J145. The sequence continues at coordinate 67,722 of NZ_JAZDCI010000002.1, forward strand.
GACCGGCCTGCGCGGCGTCGGCTTTGGTGATTCGCTGATCAAGCGCGTGGTCGAGGCGCTGCAGACCGAACTGCCGCAGATCAAGCGCTTTGCCACGCTGTCGCCGATTCCCGGTTTCCGCAAGTGGCTGGAGCAGGAACAGAACGCCGAAAGCGTGGCCCAGGCCACCACGCCCAAGCTGCGCCAGCCGCTGGTCGAGGCCAGCGGCCTGTCCGAAGCCGACTGGATGCGCCAGTGGCCGGCCAAGATCGACAGCACCCTGCCGCGCGACGCCAATCACCCGGCGCAGCAACTGCTGCGCGGCGCGGCGGCGCGCTACCTGAGCAGCCTGAACGAACGCGGCCAACCGCTTGATCCAGTAGCGCGCTTCCACCTCGGCAACGGTGCCCGGCTCGAGCATGTGCATTGGCTGGCTGACCCTTCGGCCAAGGGCCAGCGCCAGTCCTGGGGCCTGATGGTCAACTACCTGTACGACCTGGGTCGGCTGGATCGCCATCGCGCCATGCTGGCCGAAGGCAAGGCCGCACTCTCGCGTGAAGTGATGCGCCTGGCGCAGCTCGGCTGAGCCCATCCGGGCAAACCCTGAATATCACGCCCGGACAAACTGTTGCTACAGCTGGTTGCCATGGTATTCTTGGGTGTTCCCTTGCGCCAGGCGGTGCGGGAGGAAGACAGGTGACCTGCGGGTCACCCATGACAAACAAGCATCCCGGACCTGATTCCGGGCTCCGAACCAGACCAAGGATCCACCTATGAAACTGATTCTCCTGGGCGCACCCGGCGCCGGCAAGGGCACGCAAGCCAACTTCATCTGCCAGAAATACGGCATCCCGCAGATCTCCACCGGCGACATGCTGCGCGCTGCCGTCAAGGCCGGCACGCCGCTGGGCCTGGAAGCCAAGAAGGTGATGGACGCCGGCGGTCTGGTCAGCGACGACCTGATCATCAACCTGGTGAAAGAGCGCATCGCCGAAGCCGACTGCGCCAATGGTTTCCTGTTCGACGGTTTCCCGCGCACCATCCCGCAGGCCGAAGCCATGAAGGAAGCCGGCGTCAAGCTGGACTACGTGCTGGAAATCGACGTGCCCTTCGATGCCATCATCGAACGCATGAGCGGCCGCCGCAGCCACCCTGCTTCCGGCCGTACCTACCACGTCAAGTTCAACCCGCCGAAGACCGAAGGCGTGGATGACATCACCGGCGAACCGCTGGTGCAGCGCGATGACGACAAGGAAGAGACCGTCAAGAAGCGCCTGGACGTCTACAGCCAGCAGACCCGTCCGCTGGTCGACTACTACAGCAACTGGGCCAAGGAAGACCCGGCAGCTGCGCCCAAGTACCGTGCCATCAACGGCATGGGCAGCGTTGACGAGATCACCCAGGCTGCGTTTGCTGCGCTGGCGAACTGATCGGCTGATCTGACACCCCAAGGAGCTGCCTGCAGCTCCTTTTTTATTGCAGGCAACATGGCTTCGACATCGCACCCAAAAAAATGGCATCACCCCAGCCAGGACCACTGGTTGCAGGGTCGGCAGGCGCAAGCGATCCAGACCCTGATTGCTCACCTGAATACCCTGGGCAGTACCAAGCCGGTCGACATGCTGCAGCAGCTGGCGTACTACTTTTACGGCCAGCAGGACTACCGGTCTGCCGCCACGATCACGGCACAGGCATTGGCACAATGCCCTGACGATCCGGCCATCCTGGCCAATATGGCGACCTGCTGCAGCAAGGCCGGCCAGCTGGAACAGGCCGTGGAGTATGCCCGCAAGGCTGCCCGGCTGCAGGCGGACAACGCACTCGCCTGGGACGTGCTGGCCGCTTCGCTACGACGTATTGGCCAACTGGAAGAAGCACGCGAGGCCGGCAGCACCTCGCTGCGCATCAAGGACCAGGCCCAGCCGTCTGCCACGCCTGGCTGGCAACTGCCCGCTGGCAAGCCGTCCGAGCTGGCCTTGCAGTCCGGCAAGCAGCACGTGATCGCCTTCTCGCTCTGGGGCAAGCAGCCACGTTACCTGCTGGGCCTGCTGCAGAACGCACTGATGGCACCGGTGATCTACCCCGGCTGGGAGCTGCGCTGCTACCTGGACGATTCGGTCCCTGCCGATTACGTTATAGCGCTGGAACAGCTCGGTGTGGACGTACGCCGGCAGCCGACCGGGCAAAGCCTGCGCGAGCGCCTGTGCTGGCGCTTCCAGGTAGCAAATGACCCGGGCGTCGGCTATTTTCTCTGCCGTGATGCCGATTCCGTCATCAATCCCCGTGAAGAGCAGGCAGTACGCGAATGGCTGGATTCCGGGCGCTGGTTCCACACCATGCGCGACTGGTGGAGCCATACCGACCTGATGCTGGCCGGCATGTGGGGTGGCGTGGCCGGAGTGCTGCCGCCGTTGGCACCCATGCTGCTCGCCTACCACTCCGGCGCGGTGGAAACTGCCAATATCGACCAGTGGTTCCTGCGCGACCGGGTCTGGTGCATGGTGCGGCAATCCTGCCTGATCCACGACCGCTACTTCAGCCTGCATGACAGCCAGCCCATGCCCTGCTTGCAACCTGGGCAGACCGACCATGTCGGCATGGACATGACCGCGGTCATGCCAGGCCGGCAGTTGCGCATACTGGCACCGTGGATTCGCGAACTGGCTTGTCTGGCTCCGTTGCGACCAGCGCTGCAACAGGTACTGCAGCATGCCGCCGGCTGACCGGCATCCGCTCAACTGGCCTTCAGCAGCAAATCCAGTAACAAGGCGATGCGCGCCTTGACCGGCGTCAGCGGCAAGCCATCCTCCAGCGCCAGCGGGACAGCTGCGGCCGCTCCAGGCACGACATGGCCAGCCAGGCAGCGGCTGCTGCGCCAGACCGGCACACCCTGCTGCTGCGCCAGCGTAGCCGCCTGCTCCAGGCTGTGGTGCAGGGTGGCATTGCCGGTGCCCGACAGCACCAGCCCGTGCACTCCCGCCTGCAACAGCGCCTGTAGCGCGCGCGCACTGCTGCAGGCATGGCTGGCCAGCAGCTCCACCCAGGGCCAGTCGCTGGCCGGCGTGTCCTGCACCTGGCGCCACAAGCGGCTATCCGCCTGCGGCCAGGGCGCTGCCGTACGCAGCCAGCGCACGCTACCCTCTTCCATCCACGCCAGCAGGCCGGCATCACCGGGAGAAAACGCATCCAGCCGATAAGGATGGATCTTGCTGACCTCGCTGGCAGCAAACACCTTGCCCGCCACCACGGCCAGCACGCCACAGGCCCGCGCATCTGCCGCCAGCGTCAGGGCATCGGCCAGGTTCTGCGGGCCATCGCTGAGGCGCGCCGTGGCCGGACGCATCGCCGCCGTCAGCACCACCGCCTTGCCCTGTTGCTGCCAGCTGCCTGGCGCTGCAGCCAGCACCCGTTGCAGGAAGTAGGCGGTTTCTTCCAGCGTATCGGTGCCATGCGTAATCACCACGGCACGCACATCCGGTCGTGCCAGCGCATCGGCACAGGCCTGTGCCAGCTGCTGCCAGATAGCAATTTCCATGTCCTTGCTGTCAATCTGCACTAGCTGCCGTGCCTCCAGCGCATGGCGCCCGTCGCCTAGCGCCTGCGCGGCCTCCAGCAGGGCTGCAACCGGGCGTTGCGCGGCCTGGTAGGCAACGGCTTCGGCCGCACTGGCAGCCTCGCCGGCAATCGTGCCACCTGTGGCCAAAACAACAATTTTTTCCATTTGGGCGATTTCCTCTTGCCAAAGGCAAAAAGCTGGTTAAAAATACAGGTACTGTATGTGCAAACAGCATGTATGCATCCCCAGACCCCTAACCGGCAGTGTAGACTATGAAACCCGCGATCAAACTCACCGCTCGCCAGCAACAGATCCTGGACCTGATCCAGCAGGCCATTGCCAATACCGGCGCGCCTCCCACGCGTGCCGAAATTGCGGCAGAACTCGGCTTCAAGTCGGCCAACGCTGCAGAAGAACACCTGCAGGCGCTGGCGCGCAAGGGCGCCATCGAACTGGTCAGCGGCACCTCACGCGGCATCCGCCTGCGCCACCCCGAAGGCGATGCCCAGCCTGGCATGCTTGAAGCCCTGTCGCAACTGGCGCTGCCACTCGTTGGCCGTGTCGCCGCCGGCTCGCCGGTATTGGCACAGGAGCATGTCGATACGGTCTACCACGTCGCCCCCACGCTGTTTGCCCACAAGCCTGACTATCTGCTCCAGGTACGCGGCATGTCCATGCGCGATGTCGGCATCCTCGATGGCGACCTGCTCGCCGTGCAGGCCACGCAAAACGTGCGCAACGGCCAGATCGTCGTCGCCCGCGTCGGTGACGAGGTCACCGTCAAGCGCTACGAGCGCCGCCCCGACCACATCGCCCTGCACGCAGAAAATCCGGACTACCCCACCATCGTGGTCCAGCCCGGCGAACCCTTCGCCATCGAAGGTCTGGCCGTTGGCCTGATCCGCAACAGCGTGCTCATGTAAGCACATTCCTTAAGCACACCCCTTTTCCCAGGCTGCCACAAGGTGGCGGGCGTTGTTGATGCTGCCTCACGGGTGGCAGGGACAACCCTTGCGGTCAGCCAGCATTCCCAATCCTGCCTATGTGTCACCACAAGCCCATAGGAGCACCACCATGAATGCCAATACCACCTTCCAGGCCATCCGCAACTGGTTCACCGGCCAGCAGTCTGAAGCTGCCCAGCGCCCCATGGCCATCCTGCGCGATGAAAGCCAGGCCTACAAGCCAGCCAACACCACCGCAGCGACGCGTCCGCAACTGCCAGCAACGCGGCCCTACAGCGCGGCCGCCCGCCTGGCCCTGCGCCAGGCTAGCCAGCAGTCTCAAGCCACACTGCAGCTGGTACCCGCCACAGCAGCGACCCGCCCGCCTTCCCGCCTGTATGCCGCAGGCCGCACACCGGCCCTGCAAACTGGCGGCCATCCGCGTCAGCTAGCTGCAGTTACACTCGAGCACCTCTACCTGAGCGGCAAGCTGTCCGAGGTATGCCAGCAGCTGGAGCAACTGGTGGCCCAGGAAGAGCAATTCCTGCGTCTGGGCTGAAGTGGCACGCGCACGCTGGCAATAGCCAGTCGCGTGCGCCTCACTGTCGCGTCAAGCCACGACTGAAACTGACAACACATCGGGGGCGCGCCCGCAAGTGTTTCAAATTGCAAGCTTTCGGCAGTGAATGCAAATTTGCGCCTTGTCATCGCTGTTTTTACTTCAGCTTTGTGCACAATGTGCGCATGAACATTGTGATTCTGGACGATTATCAGGACGCCGTGCGCAAGCTGCCCTGCGCCCACAAGCTGGATGCCTTTAACGCCAAGGTGTACACCAACACCGTCAAGGGCATCGGCCAGCTGTCGGTACGCCTGAAAGATGCCGACATCATCGTCCTGATCCGTGAGCGCACCGCTCTCAACCGCTCGCTGCTGGAAAAACTGCCGCGCCTCAAGCTCATCGTGCAGACCGGCCGCGTGGGTGACCATCTGGATCTCAACGCCTGTACCGACCTCGGCATTGCCGTGGCGGCCGGTACCGGCTCGCCCTACGCCGCCGCCGAGTTGACCTGGGGCCTGATCATGGCCGCCAGCCGCCGTATTCCACACTACATGGCCAATCTGCGCCATGGCGTCTGGCAGCAGTCCGGTCTCAAGGCGTCTTCCATGCCGCCCAATTTCGGCATCGGCACCGTGCTACGCGGCAAGACACTCGGCCTGTGGGGCTTTGGCCAGATCGGCAAGCTGGTCGCCGGCTACGGCAAGGCCTTTGGCATGCAGGTCCTGGTAGGCGGCAGCGATCGTGCCCGCAACGAGGCCGCACAACTCGGCTACACCCCGGCCCTGAGCCAGGAGCAGCTGTTTGCTGACAGTGACTATCTGAGCCTGCACCTGCGCCTGACGCCCGAAACGCGCGGCACGGTGCGCCTGGAAGACCTGCTGCGCATGAAGCCGACCGCCACCCTGGTCAACACCGCGCGCGCCGAACTGTTGCAGCCCGATGCCCTGATTACCGCACTCAACCGTGGCCGTCCCGGCATGGCCGCCATCGACGTATTCGAGAACGAACCGGTACTGCAGGGCCAGGCCCTGCTGCGCCTGGAAAACTGCCTGTGCACGCCGCATATCGGCTATGTCGAGCAGGAAAGCTACGAGCTGTATTTCAGCCAGGCCTTTGACAGCATCCTGGCCTGGCTGGATGGCAAGCCGATCAATCTGGTGAATCCGCAGGCGCTGGAAATCCGCGACCGCCAGCTGGCCAGCCGCTGAGCGATCTGCTACCATTTTCATTTGCAGGAGGACGACCTCCCCCATTCCGGGCACATGTTGCGGGACGACCCGACCACACCCTGGAAAGGAGTCCCCTCATGGCATGGATTGCCCTCTTGCTCGCCGGCCTGCTCGAAATCGTCTGGGCCACCAGCATGAAGCTGTCGCACGGTTTCACCCGTCTCACCCCCTCGCTCGTCACGCTGGTCGCCATGGCCTTGAGCTTCTGGCTGCTCAGCGTCGCCATGCGTACGCTGCCGCTTGGCACTGCCTACACGATCTGGACCGGCATCGGTGCCGTGGGCGCCTTCATCGTCGGCATCGTGATGCTGGGAGAGCCACTCACGGCCATGCGCCTGGTCGCCGCCGTACTGATCGTCTCCGGCCTGGTATTGATGAAACTGTCAGCCTCGTAAACGCAGAAGCAGACAATCGATGCCCCCTGTTACGGTTACAGTGGGCATCCTGGTCTACAATGGTGGGCGACGGGCCTTCCCGCATGGTGAAGCGGCCAACCGGGTCAGGTGGGGAACCAAGCAGCCCTAACTGTGTAGCCAGTGCCGGGGTCAAGGCTCGTCACCCTTTTCCAATTTCCTGTTGTCTTTCAACACCTTGAATCACCACAGGTCATTATCCCCTGCTTGTATCACTTCGCTGTATCACGTGAAGTGTGATCCAGCCATATGACACTGGGCATCTTTCGACCCAGCCCGCATCACTTGGCTGTATCACTGCCATCACCCAGATGGCAGTTCTCATTCTGCCTCACGAAGCCACCACCCGCCGTGCCACCCGCACCAGCGTCGGGCTAATCCACTGCTCCAGCCGCGTCGGCAATTGCAAGGGCTTGAGCAGCATGCGCACCGCCAGATCGGCCGGCAACTGGCGGCTCACGGTCTGGTAGATGCGCTCGCTGATCGCCTCATAACTCTGCGCACCGTTGGCAAACATCGGCCCCTTGTGCGCCCAGACATGACGCAGTGCCACATCCGAATCGCTTTCGCGCAGTTCCAGCAGGCGCTGGTAGAGCACGCGCGCCACGCGCAGGCGTGACACCGGCTGCTGCGCCGACAGCTGGCGGAAATAGGCGAGGAAGTGCTTGTAATGGTTGACCTCGTCGGCGCGCACCTGGCTCAGCAAGCCGGTCAGCACCGGCTCGTCGCTGAGCTCGCGCAGCGTGTGGTAGTAGGTAGTGGTGCCCATTTCGACCACGCAGCGCGCCGCCATTTCCAGCGCCGGCTCCGGATCCAGCTCTTCCACCGTGCACATCGGGCCGTACTCGGCCATGAACCCCTCGAAGGCCTGCTGCCACGGAAACTGCGGCCAGGCCGCCTGCACGTAGGCGGCAAAGGCGCGACCGTGCTGCAGTTCTTCCTGCTCCCAGTGCGCGCCCAGCCATTGCGCCACCTCGGGCCAGCGGGCGTAGTGGCCAATCAGGTTACGCGTGTACAGGTCCGAACCGGATTCAATAAACGACGCGCTGGTCAACAGATAGAACAGCAGCTCATCATCGGCGATACGGGCATGGTCGATGCCGTTCCAGTCGATCTCTTCCACGCGCCAACGCATGCGGGCGGCGTGATCCTGCGCGGCGGCAGGCATGGGGGAGGCAAGGCTATCCATGATGGGATTCAAGGTACTGCAAGCTAAAGTCCCAGCATAGCGCAGCCGGCCTGCCCGGCAAGCGCCTATTCGGTGACAAATCATGACAGGCGACCAGCCCGGAGGCCGGCCCCCGTCTCAGGCCAGTTCCTGCATCTGCCCGTCCTGTGTCAGGAACGCCGCGCGCACCGGCGCGTCTGGATATAGCGCCTGCACCGCCTGCCGGTAGTCCTGCATCTGGCGGCGCAGCGCGGCCTGCTCCTGCGGCGCCAGCGAGGACTTGAAGTCCAGCACCCACCAACTGGCCGGTTCACCGGCCTGCGCACGCCGACGCACCAGGCGGTCGATACGCAGCACCTGCTGCTTCCAGGCAATGTCGATTTCATTCGCCTGCCAGTCGATCTGCAGCTCGTCCCAGGCCCAGGCCGCATCGCCTTGCAGAATGCCTTGCGCCTGCGCCACGACCTGGGCTGCCTGCGCCGCGTCCAGCTGGTAGCGCTGCTGCAAGGACTGGCGCTGCTGTTGAGCATCCGGCGGTTGCGCGCCCTGGCGATGCCATTCCAGCACCTTGTGCATGGCCTCGCCGAGTGTGGCCTGCAGCGCACGGCTGGCATCACGCGCCGCCAGATCGGCGGTAGTGAGCTGCACATGGCGCTGCAGCTCCGCTGCCAGTGGCGGCAGCTCCAGCACCTGCCCGGCCTGCACCGATGCGGCTTCGTGCGCCTCAGGCTTGTGGCTGATGGCCGGCCAGTCGGCCGCTACCGACAGCTCGCCGGCATCGTCTGGCTGCAGCGCGATGGCATCAGCCTGGCGCTGCCATTGCTGCCACCAGCTGTGCTCCTGCACGCTGCGCGGCTCGGTGCTGGAAAACGCCAGCACCTGGCGCGCCCGCGTCATGGCCACGTACAGCGCGTTCGCTTCCTCGCGCTCCTCGGCCTGCTGTTCCTGCTGCACCAGTGGCAACACCGAGGGCGGCGGATTGGAAAAGCTCTGTAGAAACACCAGCTGCGCCGGATGCGTGTGGCTGCCGGGCCAGTCCACCAGCACATCCATCGCCTTGCTGCGGCCCTTGGCGGCATCGGTATCGAGCAGCAGCACCAGCCCCGCTTCCAGCCCCTTGGAACCGTGCACCGTGAGCAGGCGGATGCCCTGCCCGCCAGCCACCGGCGTACCGGTCGGATCACCGCCGCGCATGGCGCGCACCCAGCGGTAGGCGCTGACAAAGCGGCCGCCATCGAACGCCAGCATGTGGCCGGGCAAGGCCTGCAGCCGCTCCAGCACGCCAGCGCGCTGCGCCGGGCTGGTGCGGGCGGCATAGCGCGCCAGCAAGTCGCCATCGCGGAAGATGGCATCGAGCGCATCATGCGGCAACCGTTGCTGCAGCCACTGCTGCCAGCGCTGCAGCTGGCGCGCCAGCGGCTGCCAGGGAGATACGGCCGGGTCGGTATCGGCATGCGCCAGCAGCCAGTCCAGCCAGCTGATGGCCGCCGGTTCGGCCTGCTGCGCGGCCTGCAGCACGCCCAGACGGATCTCCACCAGCTGCGCATCGTCCAGACCGAAGATCGGCGACTTCAGCGCACGCGCCAGCGACAGGTCGTGGCGCGGCGAGACCAGCGCATCGACCAGCGCCACCACGTCCTGCACCTCGGGCGCTTCAGCCAGCAGCAGCTTGTCGGCCTTGAGTGCCGGCAGGCCGGCCTCGGCCAGCGCGTGCTGCATCGCCGCCACGCGCGCGTTCTTGCGCGCAATCACCAGGATTTCGCTGGCCGGCGTGCCGGCCTGCACGCAGCGCTGCAGCCATTGCGCCGCCTGGCGGCATTCGCGCGCCATCAGGGCCTCCTCTTCCTCGAGCTGCGGCGTGGTCAGGCTGTCGCGCCAGCCGCTGGCGGCATCGGTCTCGGCCTTTTCCGGTCGCGCGATCTGCGGCAGCGTCAGCACGCAGCCAGCCACCTCTGCCGCCGTGGTGTGGGTACGGAAATCCGCATAGCGCCCCTCGTCCTGCGCCGATTGCATCAACGCGTTGACGGCATCGATCACCGGCTGCGCGTTGCGCCGCGTATGGTCGCATTCGAGCACGGCACCGCCCAGCGCCTGCTGCACAAAACGGCGCGCCTCTCGGAACACCTCAGGATCGGCACGGCGGAAACGGTAGATGCTTTGCTTGGGATCGCCGACGATGAACACGCTGGGCGGGGTCGCCGCGCCAGCATAGCCGGACAGCCAGCCCTGCAGCGCATGCCACTGGATCGGGTTGGTGTCCTGGAATTCGTCGATCAGCAAATGGCGCACCTGGGCATCGAGCCGCTCCTGGATCCAGCCGCTCAGCAGCTCGTCACCCAGCAACTGGCCGGCGCTGACCTCGATATCGGCCATGTCGATCCAGCCATGCTCGCGCTTGACCTGGGCGTAGCACTCCAGCAGCAACAGCGTCAGCCGCACCATGCGCTGCTGGTAGAGCCAGGCGGCGTGCTGTGCCTGGGCGCGGCAGAGCAGCTGCAGCTCGGCTTCGGCATCCTGCGCGGCATCGAATTTCTGCAGGTTCTTCGTCAGCCGATCCTCGTCCTTGACGAAGAAGGTCTTGCGCAAAATCTGCAGCCGCTGCTCCAGATCCGGCTGTTCAAAGGCTTCCACCACCTTGGCAGCCGCCTGCTGCGGTGTCTTGAGCTTTTCCGACCCCAGCGCGGCCGAGCGTGCATGCCAGCGCTGCGCCGCCGCCTCGCTGTCCAGCGATGCCGCCGGCGAAGCAAAGTCCTTCAGTTCCAGCACCAGCTGCTGAAACGGCAGCACCGATCGTTCCAGCACCCCGTGCTGGTGCGCCAGACGGAATTCAACACGCTTGGCCAGTGCGGCTTCCAGCGCCTTCAGCGTGTTGCTGCGGCCATGCAGGCCTACCAGCGCATCGAAATCGGCGCGCGCCGAATCATCGCGCAGCAGCGCCTGGAAAAACGGCCGCCAGACTTCGGCCACGGCGCGCGCATCATCCTGCAGCAGTTCGTACTGGCTGGGCAGGCCCTGCTGTTCCAGCACCTGCAGCGGTGCCGCGCGCAACAAGGCGGCAAACCAGCTGTGGAAGGTGCGGATCTGCGGGCTGCGACCGTGCTGCAGCAGCTTCAGGTACAGCCCCTGCAGCGCCGGCGCATGCTGCTTCGCCTGCTCCGGCGTCATGCCGCGCATCCGCAGCTCCGGCTCCAGTTGCTCCGGCGTCTTGCCGGCAAAATCGGCCAGCCATTCGTTCAGGCGCTGGCGCATTTCGGCAGCGGCCTTCTTGGTAAAGGTGATCGCCAGGATCTGCTGCGGCTCGGCTCCTTCCAGCAAGGCACGGAGGATGCGGCTGACCAGCATCCAGGTCTTGCCGGCACCGGCACAGGCCTCGACCACCACATGGCGTGCCGGGTGGCAGGCCACGGCGTAAAAAGCCTGGTCCGGCACGATCTCGCCGTTGACCCGATAGGCGTGGGCGCTGCTCATGCCTGCTCCTCCATCCAGAAATCGCGCCGGCACAGGCCGCGCATCGCACAGTAGTCACAACATCCGCCCTGGCCCAGCGCCTGCAGCGGCTGGCCATCGGCAATGCGCTGCAGGTCGGACGCCAGGCTGCGCATCAGCAGCCGGCTCTGGCGCTGCACGCCGGGCAGCTCATGCATCTCGGTCTTGCCGTTCTCGCCCACGTTGACATAGGCCACGCGTACCGGATCGGGCGCCATCATGGCGGCATAAAACGACAGCTGCGCATCTTCATCGCCATCCTTGACGCGGTTGCGCGTCTTTTCCAGCCGCTCCGCCTTGTAGTCGAGCAGCATCCAGCGCGCCGGAGCGCCCGGCAACGCATCAGCAGCGGCAGGCAGGGCATCGATGCGATCGATACGGCCATGCAAGGACACCTGCGGCAGCCGCGCCGGATCGCAGGCAATGGCAGGCTCGCCCTCTTCCAGCTGATCGGCACCGAGCCCGGCAAACACTTCGGCCAGAGGCTTGTCGCGCCAGTGCTCGCCATGGGCATAACGCGCCTGTTCCTGCTTCTGGTAAGCCAGCAGCCATGTCAGATAACCATCGCGCAGCTTGGGCCAGACCGCCTGCCAGGGCACAAAATCGACAGCATCCAGCCCCTCCTGGCGCAGGGCTTCATCAGCAGCCTGATCCAGCCACTGGCGCAACTGCGCCTCGCCAACATCCTGGCCGCCGGCCTGCTGCCAGTAATCATGGAACAGGTAGAGCAGCTGGTGCAGCCAGTTGCCGACATCGCGCTTGTCGAGCTCGGTGCGCAGCTCATTCGCCTCGCGCAGGCGCAACTGCTGCTGGCCAAAGAACTGGTAGGGACAGGCGCGCAGCGTGTCGTAGGCGCTGGCGGAAATCTGCGCCAGCGGCAGCCGGCTACCCGGCGCCTGTGGCATCCACACGGGATCGGGCGCAAGCGTTCGCGCCACACGCACATCGCCTGCCAGCTGCAGGCCGCGTTGCATCCCTGGCGCTTCGGCCAGGCCGGCTTCCAGCAGCAGCGGGCTCGGCAACAGTGTTTCGCCGGCACCATCGCTGTCACTGGTCAGCAGCGCCAGTTGCGGAAACTGCCAGGCGTGCAGCCAGGCCGCGCGCTGCGCCTGTTGGAGCTGCTGGCGCGACGGCAGACCGATCAGTTCACGCTGGCTGCTGGTCCAGTCACCGGGCGGTTCCGGCGCTGCCGGCAGCTGGGTGTCGTCGCACGCCGGGATCACCACCGCCGCAAACGCACGCGCCAGCAACTGGCTCAGTGGCAGGATCACCACCTGCTCTTCCAGCGGATACGGCGGCTTGAAACTGCCAGCCTCCAGCACATCCTGCACCCAGCGCACAAAATCCGGCTGATTCCAGTCCCGCGCATCCGACGCCAGCGGCAGCGCGCCCGGCTGCAGATGCAGCGCCTGCAGCACCGCCTGGCCGGCAGCATCGGCATGCAGCCAGTCCCACTGGCTGCTCTGCTGCAAGGCCGTCTGCAGATCCGTCAGCCATTGCGCCAGGCTGCGTGGCTTCTGCAGCGCCAGACGCCAATCCTCTACCTGCAGGGCATATTCCCGGCCCGCATGCTCCCACTGCAGCCAGGCCTGGCGATGCGGCCACTGCGCCTGCACGCGTTCACGCAGCCAGGCTTCCAGCGGCTGCAACCAGTGGCCAGATACGGCCGATCCCGGCACGGTCTGCGCCAGCTTCAGCCATTCAAGCACGGCATCGCTGTCCGCCTGCGGTGCGCAAGCGCGCAACAGGCTCATCAGCTGGCTCGCCGCACGCGTGGTGGAGAGCTTCCAGCCGGTCTCGTCACGCACCGTCAGGTGCTGTGCCTCCAGCTGGGCGCGGATACGGCGCGTCAAGGCGCGGTCGCTGTCCACCAGCGCCACCAGCCCGCTGCGCCGTTCCACGGCCTGCTGCACGCAGGCCGCGGCGCGCGCTGCCTGATCTTCCAGGTCGCGCGCCCGATGCCATTGCACCGGCTCCAGCACTATCGCCTGGCCGACCTCCTCCCAGAACGCGGGGATGTCGATCACACAGCCAGCCTCGGGCTGCTGCTCCAGCCAGCGCGCATAGAGGGCCTCGGACAGCGGATCCCGCTGATAGCCGCGCAGCAGCACCAGCGCATCGGGCGTTTCCTGTTCCAGCGTATCGAACAGGATGTCGGTGCCATAGGACGAACTGCCAACCCAGGCCAGCGCCACCTGCGCCACCACCTGCTCGTAACGCATTGGTGCCGCGCCCAGACTGTCCAGCAGCTGTGGCAGCAACGCCTGCATCCAGGCCAGCCGCTGCTGAGGCGGCTGCGCCTGTGCCAACGGTGCCAGTTGCTGCGCGGCCTCGCGCACGCGGCCCGCCAGCCAGCTCGCCTGCTGGCGCAAGCCGGCAGCCTGCAGCAGCTGGCCAGCCGTCAGCAGGTCCTGCGCGGCATCCTGGCTGTAGTCGGCGGCCGTCGGTACATGCGGCGCCAGCCGCGCCGCCCAGTTGAAGGTGGTCTCGAACCGTGGCAGCAAGCCGGCCTGCGGCAGCTGTGCCCAGTGCGCGCGCACCACGGGCAGCAGCTGCGCATAGGGCAGCAGTACCACCGTGCGTGCCGGATCGGCCCCGCGTTGCTGCAGATGTTGCTGCAACTGCATGCACAAGGCCAGCCATTTCTCCTGTGTGATTGTGCTCATTGCTCCTCCCTGCCCCTGATGCTAGCGGATCAATTTCCCATCCATGATGGGGTCGCCTGTTTCTGTCACAATAAGGCCATCATGGCAGCCCCGCAGCCCGGTTGGCTGCTGCATACCACCAAAGGAAACCACCATGGCCAGCGACCTGATCAAACACACTACCGACGCAACCTTCCAGGCAGATGTCCTGCAATCCACGGCGCCCGTGCTGCTGGACTTCTGGGCCGAATGGTGCGGTCCCTGCAAGGCGATCGCCCCGGTGCTGGACGAACTCGCCAAGGAATACGACGGCAAGCTGCAGATCGTCAAGATGAACGTCGATGACAACCGCAACGTGCCGGCCCAGTACGGCATCCGTGGCATTCCCACGCTGATGCTGTTCAAGGGCGGCCAGGCCGTCGCCACCAAGGTGGGTGCCCTGGCCAAGCCGCAGCTGGTCGCCTTCATCAACGAACAGCTGGGCTGATTACGCACGACTCCTGTCTTCCCGGGCCGGATGGTCAGCACATGCCCTCCGGCCCCGCATCCAGCGCAGCTTTTGTGTCTATAATCTGCGCACACCATGTGCATACCCGTCAGATACCGGCAATCGGTATCTCCGGCACAGCCAGCCTACCCTGCTGCCGCTGATTGTCAGTCCGGTATCCAGATCACCTCCCAGTTTTTCCCGGTATCCGCCCCTGTACCCGAGCGTACAGTCGCGCCACACCGCCCCCTTTCCTTTTTCCCTAGACGCAATACCATGCATCTGAACGAACTCAAGGCCCTGCACGTCTCCGAAGTGCTGAAGCAGGCCGAAGAACTCGAGATCGAAAACACCGGCCGCATGCGCAAGCAGGAGCTGATGTCTGCCATCATCAAGAAGCGCGCCCGCGCCGGCGAACAGGTGTTTGCCGACGGCGTGCTGGAAATCCTGCCCGACGGTTTCGGTTTCCTGCGCAATCCCGACAGCAACTACACCGCCAGCACCGACGACATCTACATCAGCCCGAGCCAGGTACGCCGCTTCAACCTGCACACCGGTGACATGGTCGAGGGCGAGGTGCGCACGCCCAAGGACGGCGAGCGCTACTTTGCGCTGAACAAGCTGGACAAGATCAACGGTCTGCCGCCCGAGGCGAACAAGCACAAGGTGATGTTCGAGAACCTCACGCCGCTGTTCCCCACGCAGCAGATGAAGCTCGAGCGCGACATCAAGAGCGAGGAGAACATCACCGGCCGCGTGATCGACATTATCGCCCCCATCGGTCGCGGCCAGCGTGCGCTGATCGTGGCGCCGCCCAAGAGCGGCAAGACCATGATGATGCAGAGCATCGCCCACTCCATCACGGCCAACCACCCGGACGTGCACCTGATGGTGCTGCTGGTGGACGAGCGCCCCGAGGAAGTGACCGAGATGCAGCGTTCGGTGCGCGGCGAGATCATCGCCTCCACCTTTGACGAGCCCGCCACGCGCCACGTGCACGTTGCCGAGATGGTGATCGAGCGCGCCAAGCGCCTGGTCGAACTCAAGAAGGACGTGGTCATCCTGCTCGACTCCATCACGCGCCTGGCTCGTGCCTACAACAACGTCGTGCCCTCGTCCGGCAAGGTGCTGTCCGGCGGTGTCGATGCCAACGCGCTGCAGCGCCCCAAGCGTTTCTTTGGTGCCGCACGCAAGATCGAGGAAGGCGGCTCGCTGACCATCATCGCCACCGCGCTGATCGATACCGGCAGCCGCATGGACGAGGTGATCTTCGAGGAGTTCAAGGGCACCGGCAACAGTGAAATCCACCTGGACCGCCGCCTGTACGAAAAGCGCATCTTCCCGGCGATCCAGCTCAACCGCAGCGGCACGCGCCGCGAGGAGCTGCTGCTGCCGCCCGAAATCCTGCAGAAGACCCGCATCCTGCGTCAGTTCATGTACAACATGGATGAGATCGAGGCGATGGAGCTGGTGCTCAAGAGCATGAAGCAGACCAAGAACAACCACGAGTTCTTCGACATGATGCGCAAGGGCGGCTAAGCCTTCCCTGCTGCTGCATGCAAAAAGCCCGCCGGATGACTCTGGCGGGCTTTGTCATTTCCGGGCCGGCACAGGGGCCGCCCGGCAAGACGCTTACAGCTGCTCGGCGCGCAGCTGCTCGGCACTCTTGGGCGAGAGCAGGCCCGGCGCCACGTCAAACACGGTCTTGGCACCGATATCGCCCTGCTGCTGCATGCGATGCACGGCACGCGCGTAGGCCACCAGCACACTGGAGGTGAACTCCGGATTGCTGCCCAGCTTCAGGCCGTACTCGATCACCTGGCTGTTCTCTTCCGAGGTGTTGCCACTGCGGATGACGAAACCGCCGTGCGGCATGGCGGCATGGTCGCGGCGCAGCTCCTCGGCGCTGATGAAGTTCACCGTGGTGTCGTATTCGTCAAAATAGTGCGGCATGGTGACGATGGCCTGGCGCACGGCATCGGCGTCGGCGCCTTCGGCCAGCACCACGTAGCAATCGCGGCGGTGCTTTTCACGCGTCGTCAGCTCGGGGCGCACGCCGCTGCGTACACGCTCCACCGCGTCTTCCACCGGCAGTGTGTACTGCACGCCACCGGCCACGCCCGGCACGCGACGGATCGCGTCGGAATGGCCCTGGCTCAGGCCCTTGCCCCAGAAGGTGTAGGTCGCGCCATCGGGCAGCAGCGCTTCGCCGATGATGCGGTTGATCGAGAACATGCCCGGATCCCAGCCGGCGGAGATCAGCGCGGTCTTGCCGTTGGCGCGCGCTGGAGCATCGACTGCGGCAAAGTATTCGGGAATGCGCGCGTGGGTATCGAAACTGTCCACGGTGTTGAACAGCGCCGCCAGCTGCGGGCCCTGCTCGGGCAGATCGCTCTTGGAGCCGCCGCACAGGATCAGCACGTCGATGTTGCCGGTGTGCTGCGGCAGCGTGTCCATGCCAAACACCGGCGTACCAGGCACCAGCGGCTGCAACTGATCCGGCGGGCGGCGCGTGTAGATACCCACGAGCTGCATGTCGGGGTTCTTGCGGATGGCGGCTTCGACGCCGCGGCCCAGGTTGCCGTGACCGGCAATACCAATGCGGATGGGTTGGCCCATGCTGTTGTTCCTTTGCAGAGATAAAGACAGTTGCCGGCCCGGAGTGGCCGCAACTGTTGCATTTTCCCAGAAACCGGCCCGGAGCAGACCGACAGGATCGCAGAAACCTTTGCACCACGGCAATGAAAATGCGATAATGCCAGATTAAAGTCGCGGAAAGTACGCTGGAATAGGCCGGCACGGCTCCCGCAACGACCCTCAAGGAATACCCATGAAAGAAGGCATCCACCCCAATTACCGTGAAGTCTGCTTCGTTGACCTGTCCAACGGCTACCAGATCATCACCCGTTCCTGCGTGAACACCAAGGAAACCATCAAGCTGGAAGACGGCCGCGAACTGCCGCTGTTCAAGCTGGATACCTCCAGCGAATCCCACCCCTTCTACACCGGCACACAAAAGTCGGTGGACAACATGGGTGGCCGCGTGGAGCGCTTCCGCAACCGCTACGCCAAGCGTTAATTGGCACTGGCCAGGCACGGCATCCCGTGCCGGTCCGCAAAGGCAGCCTCCGGGCTGCCTTTTTTCGTACAATCGGCGACTATTTCCGCTACCCGTCCCGGTCCGTGGCAGCACTTTTGCCGCCGACAGCGTGTACCATGCCGTCGATGACCTTCCTCTCTGCGAGCACCCCACCGTGAACCAACCCAGCCCTGCCATCGTCGCCCAGGAAGGCGTGCGCCGCCTGCCGCGCTGGGGCCTGCTGCTGTTCTGTGCGGTCTACGTGCTGTTCGGCTTCCTCTGGCGCGACCCCTGGCGCCGCGCCGATATCTCCAGCTTTGGCGTCATGCTGGAGTTGGCGCAGAACCCGGCCAGCTTCCTGTCGCCCACGCTGCTGGGCCAGGCTGTCGATGCCAACGCGCTGCTGCACTACTGGCTGGGCGCAGCCGCCATCCACTGGCTGCCGCTGGAGCCCTTCGCTGCCGTGCGCGTGCTGTTCGTGCTGATGCTGTGGCTGACGCTCACTGCCACCTGGTACGGCATCTATTACCTGGCTCGCGGCCCGAGCGCGCAGCCGGTCAGCTTTGCCTTTGGCGGCGAAGCCCATCCCACCGATTACGCCCGCACCCTGGCCGATGGCGGCCTGCTGGCACTGACAGCCTGCCTGGGCCTGGCCCAGCCCAGCCACGAAGTCGCCGCGCCACTGACGCAGCTCTGCTGCGCCGCGCTGATGCTGTACGCCTTTGCCGCACTGCCCTACCGCACTGTGCTGCCGGCGCTGTTCGGCACGCTGGGCACACTGGGCCTGACCCTGTCCGGCGCGCCCGCCATGGCCGTGCTGTTCGCCCTGGCTGGCGCCCTGATCTACGCCGGCAGCAAGCGCGAATGGAATGCCCTGATCCTGGCCGATGGCTACGAGGCCGATCCGGCCGCGCTGCAGCCGCACGAACGCCGCCGCTGGCTCTGGGTGGCCGGCCTGGCCGCGCTGACCCTGCTCAGTGCGCTGCTCGCCAGCCAGCTGGAGCTCTGGCGCTGGCGCCTGCAGCCGCTCCCCTCGCGCTGGGTCGAATGGCGCGACCTGATCAAGCTGCACATCTGGTTCACCTGGCCAGTCTGGCCAATGGCGATCTGGACCATCTGGCGCTGGCGCAACCACTGGCGCCGTGGACGTGGCGCGTTTTCGCTGACACTGCCGCTGGCTGCCGGCCTGATCTGCAGCATAGCCGGCTGGATCGGCGACAGCCCGAAAGACAGCCTGCTGCTCGGCCTACCGGCCTATGCTGCACTGGCCGCCTTCGCCCTGCCCACGTTCAAGCGCAGCGCCCAGGCCTTTATCGACTGGTTCTCGCTGATCGTGTTCACCGCGGCGGCCACCGCCATGTGGCTGGTCTGGATCGCGCTGCAGGCCGGCTGGCAACTGCGCATCGTGGAGCGGGTGCTGGCCGCCGTGCCGGGCTATGCGCCGGTGTTTGAATGGGGCCTGTTCCTGTCGGCGCTGGCAGTCACGCTGGGCTGGCTGTACCTGGTGCGCTGGCGCACCCGGCGCCTGCGCCCGGCACTCTGGAAGAGCATGATCCTGCCGGCAGGCGGCGTCACGCTGTGCTGGGTGCTGATGATGACGATCTGGCTGCCGGCCATCAACCACGCACGCAGCTATACCGTGGTGGCCCAGGAAATCACGCAGACCATGCAGGCGGCCGACCCGGACGTGCGCTGCCTCGACATCATCGGACTGGACGAAGCCCAGGCCAGCGCCCTGCTCTACCACACCCCATTCGAGATCCACCGCGCCGGCACCAGCCTGCAATGCAACTGGCTGGTCACCGACGAAAGCCAGGTGATGCTGCTGCCGCATCTGCACGACATGCAGCAGTGGACCGAAGCCGCCGTGGTCTACCGCCCGGGCCGCAGCGAAGCGATCCACCTCTACCGGCGCCTGCCCTGACGCCATCTGCCTGCAACGTGAAACTGTTCGACCTGCGTGCCATTGGCAGCCATGCTGCCACCATCTGGATCGGACAGCTGGCCGTGATGGCCTTTGCCGTCACCGATACCCTGGTCGCCGGCCAGTATGACCCGCAGGCGCTGGCCACGCTCTCCATCGCCACGGCGATTTATGTCAGCATCAGCATTGGCCTGCAAGGCTATGTACAGGGCCTGCTGCCGATCTGGGGCCGCTTGCATGGCCAGGGTGCTGTGCCGGAACTGGGCCGTAGCGTTCGCCAGGCGCTGTATGCGTTGGCGATCTGCTCGGTCATCGGCGTGACGCTGCTGCTGCTCAGCCCGGCGCTGCTGCAGCTGACCCAGGTTCCGCAGCACCTGCACCAGCCCGTCAGCCATTACCTGGCCATCCAGGCCATCACGCTGCCCATGAGCATGCTGGTGCGCGCCTTCAACACCTTCAGCCAGAGCATTGGCCAGCCACGCTGGGTGGCTCGGCTGCAGGGCGGTGCGCTGCTCTGCAAGATCCCGCTCACGGTCTGGTTCGCCTTTGGCGGCTGGGGTGTACCGGAACTGGGTCTGGCCGGCTGCGCCTGGGCCACCTGTGTCACGCATGTCGGGCTGCTGCTGGTCATCGGCTGGC
Organism: Brachymonas sp. J145; assembly: GCF_036312245.1. Classification (NCBI taxonomy): domain Bacteria; kingdom Pseudomonadati; phylum Pseudomonadota; class Betaproteobacteria; order Burkholderiales; family Comamonadaceae; genus Allobrachymonas; species Brachymonas sp. J145. The sequence goes on from NZ_JAZDCI010000002.1 coordinate 87,833, forward strand.
TGTTGCGACGCCACCCGCTGTACCGGCCCTACCAGCTGCTGCAGCGTCCGCCGCGCCCGGACTGGACCGTGCAGCGCCAGTTCCTCGCCCTTGGCCTGCCCAGCAGCCTGGCGATCTGGGTCGAAGTGACCTCCTTCACCACCATGTCGCTGCTGATCGCACCGATGGGCGAAACCGCTTCGGCGGCGCAGCAGATTGCCAGCACCACCGCCGCCCTGCTCTACATGTGGCCGCTGTCACTGGCGATTGCCGGCAGCGCCCGCGTCAGCTTCTGGCAGGGTCGCCAGGACCTGCCCTCGGCACTGCTGGCACAACGCAGCACGCTGCTGCTGACCCTGCTCAGCGCCGGCCTGTCTGCCGCGCTGCTGGCACTGCTGCGCGAGCCCATGGCCAGCCTCTACGTGCAGGATGCTGCCGTGGTGCAGCTGGCGGCCTCGCTGCTGCTGCTGGTCGCCGGCTACCATCTGGCCGATGCCTTCCAGGTCTGCGGCCTGTTCCTGCTGCGCTGCTACCACGTGGTACGGCTGCCTACGCTGATCTACAGCGTGATGCTCTGGGGACTGGGTCTGGGCGGTGGCTACTGGCTGGCCTGGTTCGGTCCGGCAGCCTGGCGCGGGCCACATGCCTTCTGGGCCATGGTGTCGGTGGCGATGGCCCTGGTGGCCGGCCTGTTCCTGCTGCTGTTGCGGCAGGCTTCGCGCCGCGCCCTGGAGCAGTCGGCCTGATCGCAGAGCGGATCAGTGCCGCGGCGACAGTTCAGGTCGCGCTGGCAGCGCCTCGTGCTGTTGGTACAGGCGGTACTCCGGGAAATCCAGCGCAAACCGGGCGCCATCGTCCGGCTTGCTTTCCACATGCAGGCGTGCGCCATGGCGCTGCGCCACATGCTTGACAATCGCCAGGCCCAGGCCGGTACCACCGGTTTCACGCGAACGGCTGCGGTCCACGCGGTAGAAACGCTCGGTAATGCGCGGCAGGTGTTCTGCCGGAATACCCGGACCGTGGTCCTTCACGTACAGCTGCACACCGCCTTCAGCGGTGCGGCTCAGGCCGGCAATAATCTCGCTGCCCTGCGGCGTATAGCGCACCGCATTGCTCAGCAGATTGCCGATCGCGCTCTGCAGTTCGCTGACACTGCCAAACACCTCTTCCGGCACGCCCGATTCGATCTCGCAGCGGATGCGATGCGGCAATTCGCCCTTTTCGGTTGCCAGCACCTCGGTCAGCACACGCGCATCGTTGACGCCGATCTCGAGCAGTTCGGCCAGGTGGGCGCGCTCGCTCTGGTCGGGCGGCGGGCTGCCTTCCAGCCGGGACAGGGTCAGCAGATCCTGCACCAGATGCTGCATGCGACGCGCCTGCAGCGCCATCAGTTCCAGGTAACGCTGGCTTTCTTCCTGCGTCAGCGGCACGCTCTGCATGGTCTCGACGAAGCCGGACAGCACGGTCAGCGGTGTACGCACCTCGTGCGAGACGTTGGCCACAAAATCGCGGCGCATGCGTTCGGCCTGCTCTACCGCCGTCACGTCACGCACCAGCAGCATGCGTCGACCCTGGCCAAACGGAAAGGCCTGCACCGACAGGCGCACCGGACGCTCCAGCGAATGGCGGCGGCCGTTCATGGTGACGCCTGCCGACTGCACATCCTGTGCCGCCCAGTAGCGGCTGAAAGCCGGATCGCGCACCAGGTTGCCCAGATGCTGGCCATGGTCGCGCGGACTTTCCAGCCCGAAGAACTCACCGCCGGCCGGGTTGAACCACTCAATATGCCCCAGTTCATCGACCAGGATGATGCCGTTGGGGGATGCGCGCAGCGCATCCAGGAACACCAGCATCTGGCGCTCGGAATCCTCGACCAGACGGCGCTGCTTGCGCATGCTGCGGTAGGCCGCCACCTCCATCTCCTGCCAGATGCCGCGCAGATCCGGCTCGGGACTGGGCATTTGGTGGCGCAGCCAATTCAGCAGACGCTGGCCCTGCCAGGCGTCCAGCAGCAACAGCAGGACATCCAGCAGCAGTACCACCGTCAGCACCCACAGTGCAGACTCCAATTGCTGCCTGTCCTGCAAATACCAGGACAGGCCCAGGCCACCGAGGTGCAACAGCACGATCCAGACAATGCGTATGCTCATTCGCGATTCCTGTCAGTCCATCAAAAAACTGGCCAGGGCCGCCTAGACCCTGGCCAGTCACTTGTCATCCCGTGGCAGACAAAAATATCCACCAATGATGACAATTATCACACTAACAGGCGCATTAACGCGATGCAGCCGGCTCGTTCAATGCAGTAATGCGGTAACCCGCACCGCGCACTGTCTCGATCATGGTCGAGGCCGGCCCCATGGACTCGCGCAGGCGCTTGACATGCACGTCCACGGTACGCTCCTCGATGAACACGTGGTCGCCCCAGACCCGATCCAGCAGATGAGCGCGGCTATGTACGCGTTCGGCATTGCGCATCATGTAGTGCAGCAGCTTGAACTCGGTCGGGCCCAGCTTGATCGGCTGGTCGCCGTAGTGCACGCGGTAGGTTCCGGTATCCAGCGACAGCTGGCCCAGTTCCAGCACCGTGGTTTCCGGTTCCGGCGCACGGCGGCGCAGCACCGCACGGATGCGTGCCAGCAGTTCCTTGGTCGAGAACGGCTTGGTGATGTAGTCGTCGGCACCTACATCCAGGCCGGCCACGCGGTCATTTTCGTCACCGCGTGCCGTCAGGATGATGATGGGCACGGTCTTGGTCCGCGGATCGGCGCGCCAGCGCTTGGCCAGCAGCAGTCCGCTTTCACCCGGCAGCATCCAGTCCAGCAGGATCAGATCAGGCAGGGTTTCGTCCAGCTCGCGCTGCGCGCTCTTGCCGTCCGTTGCCCACGTGATCTGATAGCCGTTATGGCGCAGGTTGACTGCGATCAGTTCGGCAATGGACGCTTCGTCTTCGACTACCAGGATTTTTGGCTGCAATCTCATCTTTCAGTCGTCCGTCGCTCTGCTCACACCAGCTTGTCTTCGATGTCTTCCACCGAGCTGTGGCGAACGTCCAGACCCTGCACAATGTAGATCACGCTCTCGGCGATGTTCTTGGAATGGTCACCGATGCGCTCCAGCGCCTTGGCCACCGTCATCAGCTCGAGGCTGACGCCAATCGTGCGCGGATCTTCCATCATGTAGGTCACCAGCTTGCGCAGATAGCCTTCGTATTCGACGTCGATCAGCGTGTCGGCCTTCAGGATCTCGACCGCGATACGCGTATCCAGACGCGCGAAGGCATCCAGCGAACGGCGCAGCAGGTCCGATGCCATCTGGGCCGCAATGCGCAGCTCGGAGGTCGGCAGCACACGGTGGGCGTTGCCGTGCGACAGCACCTTCTGCACGTTGCGGGCAATGCGGTTGGCCTCGTCGCCAGCGCGCTCCAGGTTGGCCGTGATGCGCGCAATCGCGATCAGCAGGCGCAGGTCACGCGCCGTCGGCTGACGGCGGCTGATGATGGAAGTCATCTCGTGGTCGATCACGACTTCCATCTCGTTGACGCGGGGCTCGTTCTGTTCGACGACGCGTGCGGCCTCCAGGTTGTGCTCCAGCAGCGCCTCGACGGCCTGGGCCATCTGCTGCTCGACCAGGCCACCCATCTCCATGACCTGGCTGGTCACCATGTTGAGTTCGGCATCGAACTGGCTGGACAAATGTTTTTCCGACATGCGAGTCTCCTCTCCCTGCTAATCAGATCAGCCGAAACGGCCGGTAATGTAATCTTCGGTTTCCTGGCGCTTCGGCTTGAAGAACATTTCCTTCGTGTCGCCGAATTCGATCAGGTCACCCAGGTACATATAAGCCGTGTTGTCAGAGCAACGCGCTGCCTGCTGCATGTTGTGCGTCACGATCACCACGGTGTAATCGCCCTTCAGTTCGGCGATCAGCTCCTCGATCTTGGAGGTGGAGATCGGATCCAGTGCCGAGCAGGGCTCGTCCAGCAGCAGCACTTCGGGCTTGACCGCGATACCGCGGGCAATGCACAGGCGCTGTTGCTGGCCGCCGGACAGGCTGGAGCCGTTCTGCTGCAGCTTGTCCTTGACTTCGGTCCACAGGGCCGCCTTGTTCAGGGCCCACTCGACGCGCTCGTCCATTTCGGACTTGCTCAGGTTCTCGAACAGCTTCACGCCGAACGCGATGTTGTCGTAGATGGACATGGGGAACGGCGTCGGCTTCTGGAACACCATGCCGATCTTGGCGCGCAGCAGCGCCACGTCCTTGCTCTTGTCCAGCAGGTTGGTGCCGTTGAACAGGATCTCGCCTTCGGCGCGCTGCTCGGGATACAGCTCGAACATGCGGTTGAAGATGCGCAGCAGCGTGGACTTGCCGCAGCCAGACGGGCCGATGAAGGCCGTGACCTGCTTCTCGGGGATGTCCAGGTTGATGTTCTTCAGGGCGTGGAACTTGCCGTAGTAGAAGTTCAGGTTACGGCAGGAAATCTTGGCCGGGGGGGGAGTAATGATATCGCTCACGATGGAACCTTTTCAGAATGATCAGGACTTGCGCGTCAGCAGGCGCGCCAGGATGTTGATGGCCAGAACGGTGACCGTGATGACGAACACGCCTACCCAAGCCAGCTCTTGCCAGTTGCCATAGGGGCTCATCGCGAAGTTGTAGATCATGACCGGCAGGCTCGCCATCGGGCTAGACATGTCGGTGCTCCAGAACTGGTTGCTCAGCGAGGTGAACAGCAGCGGTGCGGTCTCGCCGGCAATACGGGCCACGGCCAGCAGCACGCCAGTCACCACGCCTGCCATGGCAGACTTCAGGGTGATGTCCTTCACCACGCGCCACTTGGGTGTACCCAGGGCGTAGGCGGCTTCACGCATGGAAGCAGGAATCAGGTTCAGCATGTTCTCGGTGGTACGGATCACGACCGGAATCACGATCAGCGCCAGTGCCACGGCACCAGCCCAGCCGGAGAAGGTCTTCATCGGCGCTACCAGCATGGCAGCCACGAAGATACCAATCACGATGGACGGGGCAGACAGCAGCACGTCGTTGACGAAGCGCGTGGTCTTGGCCAGCCAGCTGCTCTTGTCGTACTCGGCCAGGTAGATGCCGGCCATGATGCCGATCGGCGTACCGATCACGGTGGCCACGGCCACCATCATCAGCGAGCCGACGATGGCGTTGCCGATACCGCCGACTTCGTTCGGAGCCGGCATGCTTTCGGTAAAGACGTGCACGCCCAGGCCCTGGATGCCCAGCATGAAGGTATCCCACAGGATCCAGAACAGCCAGACGATGCCCGAGCACATGGCCAGAAAGGACATGGTCAGCGCAATCGTGTTGACCAGCTTGCGCTTGTTGAACTTGGCCAGGCGGTAGTCGTGTTGGTTTGCAGTTGCGGTGGCGCTCATGACTTGGCTCCTTCGCCCTTCTGAAGCTTCATCAGCAGCAGCTTGGACAGGCTCAGCACGATGAAGGAGATGATGAACAGCACCAGACCCAGATAGATCAGGGATGCACGGTGCAGGCCTTCGCCAGCTTCGGCGAATTCGTTGGCCAGCGTGGCGGTAATGCTGGTAGCCGGCTCGAACAGGCTGAGCGAGGCAAACTGGCTCATGTTGCCGATGACGAAAGTCACGGCCATGGTCTCGCCCAGGGCGCGACCCAGACCCAGCATGATGCCGCCGATCACGCCAGCCTTGGTGTAGGGCAGCACGACCTTGTAGACCACTTCCCAGGTGGTGGAACCGAGGCCATAGGCCGATTCCTTCAGCAGCGTCGGCGTGACCTCGAACACGTCACGCATCACGGATGCGATGTAGGGAATGATCATGATCGCCAGGATGATGCCGGCAGAGAAGATACCCATGCCCACGGGCGGGCCGGAGAACAGCATGCCCAGGCCGGGCACTTCGCCAAAAGCAGCCTGCAGCGGTGCCTGTACATAGGTCGCCAGGATCGGGCCGAATACCATCAGGCCCCACATGCCATACACGATGGAGGGGATGGCAGCCAGCAGTTCGATGGCGGTACCGATCGGGCGCTTGAGCCAGGCCGGCGACATTTCCGTCAGGAACAGCGCAATGCCGAAACTGACCGGCACGGCGATCAGCAGCGCGATGATGGAAGTAGCCAGGGTACCGAAAATCATGGCCCAGCCACCGAAATTCTGGTTGACCGGATCCCAGGCACTGGTCCACAGGAAGGCAGCGCCGAACTGCTTGATGGCAGGCCAGGCACCAATGATGAGGGACACGATAATGCCCACCAGCAAGCCCAGCGTGATATACACGGCCAGCTTGGCGCCACCACCGAACAGCATGTCGGCAAGGGCACCGACGCGACGCGGCTCGGGCGGAGGGGATTGCAGCTTCTTCTGTTGCTGCTTCGTACGCTCTTCGGTCATGGTCTGTGCGGTTGAAGCTAAGGAAGACATGGTATCTATCCTAAAAAGGGACTTAGAACCAATGCCGTGCCACCCAGTTCAAGAACTTGAACAGAGTGCACACGGCACTGGCAGGATCAACAGGGATTACTTGTAGGCAATCGCGTTGCCGGAAGCATCCTTGATGTTGGCCCAGGATTCACGCACGATGGCCTTCACGTCGTCGGGCATCGGCACGTAGGTCAGATCGTTGGACATGGCGTCACCGTTGCTGTAGGCCCAGTCAAAGAACTTCAGCGTGCCAGCAGCCGCATCCGGCTTGTCCTGCGTGGTGTGCATCATGATGAAGGTAGCAGCAGTGATCGGCCAGGCCTGGTCGGCAGCCTGGTTGGTCAGGATCTGGTAGAAGGAGCTCTTCCAGTCAGCAGAACCGGCAGCAGCCTTGAAGCTCACGTCGTCCGGAGCCACCACGTTGCCAGCGGCGTTCTTCATCTTGGTGTAGGTCATGTTGTTCTGCTTCACATAGGCGTACTCGACGTAGCCGATGGAGTTGGGCAGACGGCTCACGAAAGCGGCCACGCCTTCGTTACCCTTGCCACCGGTACCGGTGGGCCAGTTCACGGCCTTGCCTTCGCCAACCTTGTCTTTCCACTCGGTGTTGACCTTGCTCAGGTAGTTGGTGAAGTTGAAGCTGGTGCCGGAACCGTCAGCGCGGCGCACCACGGCGATCTTGGCGTCAGGCAGGGTCACGTTCGGGTTGGCAGCGGCGATGGCCGGGTCGTTCCACTTCTCGATCTTGCCCAGGTAGATGTCACCCAGCAGCTGGCCGTCCAGGGTCAGGTCGCCCGGCTTCACGCCGTCGATGTTCACCACCGGCACCACGCCACCGATCACGGTGGGGAACTGCACCAGGCCCTTGGCCTTCAGGTCTTCATCCTTCAGCGGCTCGTCGGAAGCACCGAAGTCCACGGTCTTGGCTTCGATCTGCTTCATGCCGGCGCCGGAACCCACGGACTGGTAGTTCACCTTCACGCCGGTAGCGTTGGCGTATTCAGCAGCCCACTTGGCGTACAGGGGAGCCGGGAAGGAAGCGCCAGCGCCGGTGATGTTGCCAACACCGCTAGTGGTACCCGGAGCAGCTGCCGTGGCAGATGCGGTCGGCTGGGCAGCAGAAGCGCCCTGCTGGCTGGTTTCGGTCTTCTGGCCACAGCCAACCAGACCATAGGCAACAGCAGCAGCTGCTGCGCTGAACAGGGCAATACGACGGGTTTGTTGCATGAGAGCACTCCTGGGTAGGAAATAAGGATGGTTTGTCTGTCTGATGTGGATCAAGGAAAACCCGCATCACGCTACGAACTGTAAAAACAGTTCATGACACAAATATGACAATTCGGTGATGTTTCGTCATATAGCGGCATCGATGTCGCATCTGCACCAAAAATCGGCACCCATGATGCAAAACACCCCGGAACTGGTGACAGCTCCGGGGTGCGATGGCGTCAGCAACACCACGGTACAACCGCAGTGTCAGCTGTCATCAACGGTAGGAAACGGCCTTGCCGGAACCATCCTTGATGTTGGCCCAGGAAGCGCGGATGTGGTTCTTCACGTCAGCGGGCATGGCCACGTAGTCCAGGTTGCTGGCGCCAGCGTCACCGGTGCGGTAGGCCCAGTCGAAGAACTTCAGGGCAGCAGCGCCGTTGGCCGGCTTGTCCTGCTTGGCGTGCATCACGATGTAGGTCGCAGCCGTGATCGGCCATGCGTTGCGGCCAGCCTGGTTGGTCAGGATCTGGTAGAAGGAAGACTTCCAGTTGGCGGAAGCGGTAGCGGCCTTGAAGCTGTCTTCGTCAGGAGCAACCACCACACCAGCGGCGTTCTTCATCTTGGCGTAGGTCATCTTGTTCTGCTTCACGTAGGCGTACTCGACGTAGCCGATGGAGTTCGGCAGGCGACCCACGTAAGCGGCCACGCCTTCGTTACCCTTGCCACCCACACCGGTCGGCCAGTTCACGGACTTGCCCTCGCCAACCTTGGACTTCCACTCGGCGTTGACCTTGCTCAGGTAGTTGGTGAAGTTGAAGCTGGTACCGGAGCTGTCAGCACGACGTACCACGGCGATCTTGTTGGCCGGCAGGTTCAGGCTCGGGTTCAGGGCCTTGATGGCGGGGTCGTTCCACATGGTGATCTTGCCCAGGTAGATATCGCCCAGCACCTTGCCGTCCAGCACCATGGCGCCCGGAGCAATGCCGCGCACGTTCAGCACCGGCACCACGCCACCGACCACGGTCGGGAACTGCACCAGGCCCTTGGCACGCAGGTCAGCGTCCTTCAGGGGTTCGTCGGTCGCGCCGAAGTCCACGGTCTTGGCTTCGATCTGCTTCATGCCGGCGCCGGAGCCCACGGACTGGTAGTTGATCTTGTTGCCAGTAGCCTTGGCGTAGTCGGAAGCCCACTTGGAGTACAGCGGAGCCGGGAAGGAAGCGCCAGCGCCAGTGATGTCCTGGGCCTGGGCAACGGAGGCGAAGCCGAGCGTCAGGGACACGGCCAGCAGGGAAACTTTGGGAGCGAATCGCATGGAGAAATCCTTGAAATCGAAAATAGTGAAAACAGCCGGTACGTCACATACCAACCTCCACCGCGCCACTCTAAAAACCCAGTATGACGGCTTCGTGACGTTTTGGATTTTCCCCACACCTGTCACAGGAACGTCATCTGCGCCGCGTCTGGCGGACTATGATGTCAGGACACATATCTTTCACAAATCGAACAAGAACTGACTGCAGCATGCGTAATGGCACCCGTCTGGCAGCCCTTGACCTGGGTTCCAACAGCTTCCGCCTGGAAATCGGAAAATTTGAAAACGGCCAGATTACCCGCGTCGAATACCACAAGGAATTCGTGCGCCAGGGTGGCGGCCTGGACGAGAACAACATGCTGTCGCTGGAAGCGATGGAGCGCGGCTGGAGCTGTCTGGAGCGCTTCAACGAGCGCCTGACCCGCTTCCGCAAGGACCATATCCGCGCGGTGGCCACGCAGACGCTGCGCCAGGCGGAAAACCGCGATGTCTTCCTGACGCGCGCCTGCCAGATCCTCGGCTTTCCGATCGATGTCATCTCTGGCCGCGAAGAAGCGCGCCTGATCTATCAGGGCGTGGCCAACCTGCTGCCGCGCTCCAGCGCCCGCCGGCTGGTGGTCGATATCGGTGGCCGCTCCACCGAACTGATCCTGGGCAAGAACCTGGATGCCAACCAGCTGCAGTCCTTCCAGCTCGGCAGCGTGACCTGGTCGATGAAGTTCTTCCCTGACGGCAAGCTCGGCAACAGCGCCTTCAAGCAGGCCCAGATCGCCGCCATGGCCGAACTGGACGAGGCCAGCCAGCTCTACCGGCCCGGCAAGTGGGATGTCGCCTATGGCTCCTCGGGCACCATCGGTGCCATCGCCGAGATCCTGACGGCAGCCGGCCAGACCCCGGGCATCATCACGCGCCAGGGCCTGGAATGGCTCAAGAGCCGGCTGGTACGCGCCAAGTACGTGGACAACCTGCAGATCGAGACGCTGAAGGAAGAACGCAAGCCGGTGCTGGCTGGCGGCCTGGCGGTACTGATCGCGATTTTCGACGTGCTGCAGATTTCCGAAATGCAGCACGCCCTGGGCGCCCTGCGCCAGGGCGTCATGTACGACCTGCTGGACCGCGAGCAACCCACCACCGACCTGCGCAACACCACGGTCAACAACCTGATGCAGAAGTTTGCGGTCGACAACGCCCAGGCCACGCGCGTGGAGCGCACTGCCCTGCAGCTGTTCCGCCAGTATCCGGCGATCGAAGGCATGGCCAAGGTGCGCGAGCGCGCCGAGCGCAAGCTGCGCTGGGCAGCACGCCTGCACGAGATCGGTGCCCATATCTCGCACAGCAGCTACCACCGCCATGGTGCCTACATCATGGACAATGCCGAGGCGCCGGGCTTCGCCCTGCCCGAGCTGCACAACCTGAGCCAGCTGGTATTGGGCCAGCGCGGCAAGCTGCACAAGCTCGATGCCGATTTCCGTGAGGTGCCGTTCTGTTCACAGCTGCTGGCGCTGCGGCTGGCCGTGATCCTGTGCCACGCGCGCCGCAACCCGCAAATGGAAGGCCTGCAACTGCAGCGCCGCCTGCTGCCGACACTGAGTTTCACGCTCAGCGTCACGCGCGACTGGGCGCAGGCCCATCCGCAATCGCTGTATCTGCTGCAGCAGGAAGTCGAGGCCTGGAACCGGATCAATCCGAACTTCAAGCTGCAGATCCGCTAAGCGCGGCGCTTACAGCATGCGCGGGTTCTGCACCGCCTTGAGCACCACCTGCTCCTGGTCTTCGCGCACGCGCTTCTGCAGCCACCAGACTGCGCCCTTCTTGACCGAGCAGCTCATCTGCATGCCCAGCAGGCGCTGCGCCACATCGCCCAGGATCGGCTGGTGTCCGACTACCAGTACGGTGCCACCGGCATCGGGCCAGCCAGCGGCCTGCAACAGGTCATCGGCGTTACGGTCGGGTGCCAGCTCGGGCACGATGGTGTAGTTGCGCTTGGTCAGGCGCAGCACGGTCTGGCGCGTACGCAGTGCCGGGCTGACCAGGATGCGCGTATCGGTCGGCATGTGACGTGCCAGCCAGGCCGCCATTTCAGCCGCCTGGTGCTCCCCTTCCTGGGTCAGCGACCGTTTCAGGTCATCAATGGTGCCGTCGGCATCGACTGCCTGCGCATGGCGCCACAAAATCAGTTCCATGAGTTCTCCTTGCATGATGGCCGCATCAGGCACCGCAACCATGGTGCTCTGCCGCCTTTGTTGTTGCTTTCTTTCATCATACTCCCCCGCCTGACAGGACACATGGCAGCCCCCCGCAACAAAACGTGCCTGTACGGCAAAAGCCGCAGCAGGCACGAAGCGGAGGGGCAGCCCGGTGTGCTGCCCGCAGCAGGAATTACAGGCCGAACTGGCGACGGTAGCGGGCCGGCAGTTCCGGCACGCGCACCATCATGGGCAAGTCAGCGGTATTGAAGTCCGGATCCCACGCCGGTGCACCCAGCACCTTGGCTCCCATGCGCAGATAGCCCTTGATCAGCGCCGGCGGATCCACCTGCACGTCACACTGCAGCTCGTCCACCGGCAGCGCCAGGCGTGGCGTGACGCGGTATTCGATCGGGGCCAGGTGCTTTTCACGCACCTGCTGCCAGATGCTGGCGGCGGCATGGCCGGAAGGGAGGCCCTGATGCTGCATCGGGATGCTGGCACAACCAACCATGGTATCGAGCTGGTTGCGCGACATGAACTCGGCCAGCGCGCCCCACAGGGCGAGGATCACGCCGCCGGAGCGGTGCTCGGCATGCACGCAGCTGCGGCCCAGTTCCACCATGTTGCTGCGCAGATGGCGCAGGCGCACCAGGTCAAATTCGGTTTCGGTATAGAAGCCGCCAATGCGGCGCGACTGTGCCGGCGTCAGCACGCGGTAGGTACCCACCACCATGCCGGTTTCGCTGTCACGCACCAGCAGGTGCTCGCAGTAGTCGTCGAACAGGTCGATATCGTGTTCCGGCAGGTCGGACTTGAGGCGCGCACCCATTTCGAGGGCGAACACCTGGTAGCGCAGGCGCTGGGCCTCACGAACCTCGTCCAGATGACGGGCCCACTGGATCTGGTAAGGCTGCGGACGCGCGGCCACCGGAGTAGCTGCCGGCACGTCAGCGCGTACCACTTCTGCCGGCAGTGCCGGCGGCGGCACGGCCACCGTACGAACTGCAGCAGTGCCCGTCATCAGCAGCGGCTTGCGCAGCAGGGCCGGCAGGCCACGCTTGCGCGGCGACAAGTCCAGCGTGGGGGTGGGCAGATCTTTCATCGGAACATCCTGTCATTTATCGTTCAATCCCAGCAGTTTGGCTGCAGGATATGACAGGAATGATGCGTTCCCGTGAAACTTGCATGACAGAAGTGTCACCCTCTGTATCAGACTGCGACAAGTTGGCACTGCGCCGGCTCAGCTGGCACTGACCGGAGACCCGGCGGCTGCAACCTCGGCGCTGTCGGTTTCATTCTCGGCGGCATCGAACAGCGACTGGTGTGGCTCCACGTCAAACGGCATCATCTCGATGGTGGCGTGCAGGTGCGGCTGCGCCTGCAGCAGCGTACGTTCCAGATCGTTGCGCAGCTTGGCCGACTTGCCGATCGTCCAGCTGGACGGCATGTGCATGTGCATGGAGACGAAGTTGCGTTGGCCGGCTGCACGCGTGGCCACGTGGTCAAACCGCAACTGCTCGCGGCCCTGGGCATCACGCTCACGGTTCACGTAGTCGTCCAGGATATCCTGGATCTGCGCCTGTTCCTCGGGCTTGAGGGCCGCGTCCATCAGGCCGTTGCCCGAAATACGGATCAGCTGCCAGCCTTCCCACATGATGTTCAGTGCCACCACGATGGCCACCACCGGGTCCAGCCAGAGCCAGCCAGTCAGGTGCACCAGGCCCACGCCGGCGATCACGCCGATGGACGTCCAGACGTCGGTACGCAGATGGCGGCCATCGGCTTCCAGCGCCGGTGAGCGGTGATGGCGACCGGCCATGATCAGCACCCAGGCACCGGCGGCGTTCAGTACGGTACTGGCCAGCGACAGTGCCATGCCCCAGCCGAACTGCTCCAGCTCCTGCGGGTTGAACAGGCGGTCCACGGCGGTCCAGAGAATCGCGGCGGCCGCACCAAAAATCAGGATGCCCTCGAAGCCCGAGGAGAAGTACTCGGCCTTGTCATGGCCATAGGGATGCATTTCATCCGGCGGCTGCTCGGCCACGGTCACCATGGCCAAGGCAAACACGGCACCGGCCAGGTTGACGAAGGATTCCAGGCCGTCGGACAGGAAGCCGACCGAGCCGGTCAGGTACCAGGCCGACATCTTCAGGCCGATGGTGATGATGGCCGCCAGGGCCGACAACATCAACAGGACTTTGGGAGGCGGAAAACGGAATGTCATGACACACCAGAAGAGTGATAGTTACGTGCTGTCAGTGTAGCCCTGCCCCGGAAAAATGCACGGGTTTGCCCTAAGTCCCCACAAAAAATGCCAGTCAGATGGGCTACTCCGGCAGATCCAGCTGCTGCAGCTTGCGCGTGAGTCGTGATCCGGGTGATTGCTGCCAGAAAATCCAGGTCGATGCCAGCGTCATCAGTCCCATGCAGACATAGGTACCCTGCAGCGCCAGCACCACTTCCTGGCCATGGTCATCGATCTGCAGCCAGTCGCTGAAGCCCCCCAGCACGGCACCAGCCAGCGCCACGCCCAGGCTCATCGCCAGCATCTGCATCATCGAGAACAGGCTGTTGCCGCTGCTGGCCTGGTGCGGATCCAGGTCATGCAGGGTCAGCGCATTCATGGCGGTGAACTGCACCGAGTTGCAGGCTCCGAACAGCGCCAGATGCAGCAGCATCCAGCCGACGCCCTGGTACAGCGGCACCAGCGCAAAGCTGGCAATCAGCAGGCCCAGCAGCACGGTATTAGTGACCAGTACCTGGCGATAGCCATAGCGCGTAATGGTGCCGGTGGCAATGCGCTTGACCAGCATGCCCGCCATTGCCATCGGCAGCATCATCATGCCAGCCTGGGCCGGCGAATAGCCCATGCCAAGTTGCAGCAGCAGCGGCACCAGGAACGGCATGGCACTGCTGCCCAGCCGCGAGAACAGGTTGCCCAGCAGGCCAATCGTGTACGACGGCACCTTGAACAGGCCCAGCGGGAACAGCGGCTGCTCCTGGCGCGAGGCACGCACGAAGTAGGCCGCCAGGCAGGCCAGCCCGCTCACCAGCATGACGACCGCGGCAACGACCGGCAGTCCGTAGCTGTGCACGCCATCGACCGACAGCGACACCATCACCATGGACAAGGCCAATAACAGATAACCGGCGACATCCAGCCGCACCCTGCCCTCGCCGCGGAAATCCGGCAGATAGCGCATGGCCGCCAGCCAGCCAATCAGGCCGACCGGTACGTTGACCAGGAATACCCAGTGCCAGGAAGCCGCCTCAGTCAGCCAGCCGCCCAGCGTCGGGCCGAGCAACGGCCCGACCAGGCCGGGAATGGCGACAAAGCTCATCGCCGCGAGGAACTGCTCCTTCGGGTAGGCGCGCAAGACCGACAGGCGGCCGACCGGCAGCAGCAATGCGCCACCAGCCCCCTGGATCACGCGCGCCAGTACCAGCTCGCGCAGGCTGCCAGCCATGCCGCACAGCAGCGATCCGAGCACGAACACCAGGATCGCCCCGAGGTAGATGCGGCGCGTGCCAAAACGGTCGGCCAGCCAGCCCGAGATCGGGATCAGCGTGGCCATGGTGAGCGAATAGGCAACGATCACCGACTGCATGCGCAGCGGACTTTCGTTCAAGTCACGCGCCATCGCCGGCAGCGCGGTGTTGACGATGGTGCCGTCCAGCGTCTGCATGAAGAAGCCGACCGCGACCAGCCACAGCAGGATGCGCAGCGAGCGGTCATCGGTATCGGCCGGTCGGGAATCGTTCTGGGTCACGGGAAGATGGCAGCAGTCACGAAAAAGCCGCCCGGCAAGGGCGGCCCGTCGCTGGAGGCCTGCGCATCGGCAGGCCGATCCAGTTTACATGCTGAAGCTGGAACCGCAGCCGCAGGTGGTTTCCGCGTTCGGGTTGCGGATCACGAACTGCGCGCCCTGCAGGTCTTCCTTGTAGTCGATCTCGGCACCGGCCAGGTACTGGAAGCTCATGGCATCGATCAGCAGGGAAACGCCATTCTTGGTCATCACGGTGTCGTCTTCGTTGGTGATTTCGTCGAAGGTGAAACCGTACTGGAAACCGGAGCAGCCGCCGCCCTGCACGAATACGCGCAGCTTGAGATCCGGGTTGCCTTCTTCGGCGATCAGGTCGGCCACCTTGGCAGCAGCGCTCTCGGTGAACAGGATCGGATCGTCGGAAGCAGGCACATCAGCCACAGGGGTGCTGACATCGGTAGCAGTGGTCATGGTGTTCTCGTCTATCTAGATAATGGGAATGCCCAATAGTACAGCAATTCACTCAACCATTGGAGGGGTGGGGGCAAACGCTGTTGCCGCCCAGGCACAAAAAAACCGCAATGGCCGAAGCCAGTGCGGTTTTCTGCCAGATCGGGCCAGTATCAGCGCTTGCTGAACTGCTTGGCACGGCGGGCGCCGCGCAGACCGATCTTCTTGCGCTCCACTTCGCGCGCGTCACGCGTCACGAAGCCAGCCTTGCTCAGCTCGGGCTTCAAGCCTGCGTCGTAGTCGATCAGGGCACGCGTGATGCCGTGACGGATCGCGCCTGCCTGGCCGGATTCACCGCCGCCGTGCACGTTGACTTGCACGTCGAAGGCTTCCAGATTTTCAGTCAGGGCCAGCGGCTGCTTGGCGATCATGATGGAGGTCTGGCGGCCGAAGAACGCTTCGATGTCCTTGCCGTTGACCGTGATCTTGCCGGAGCCTTTTTTCAGAAACACGCGGGCGACGCTGGATTTGCGACGGCCGGTGCCATTGTTCCAATCACCAATCATTGTGATGCTCCTTTAGACTTCCAGCACTTTGGGTTGTTGGGCGCTGTGCGGATGCTCAGCACCGCCATACACCTTCAGCTTCTTGATCATGGCGTAACCCAGAGGACCCTTGGGCAGCATGCCCTTGACGGCCTTCTCGAGTGCACGGCCAGGATGCTTGGCTTGCAGGTCGCGGAAGTTGGTGGCAGTGATGCCGCCCGGGAAACCGGAATGACGGTAGTACATCTTGTCCAGGCTCTTGGTACCAGTGACCTTGATCTTGGATGCGTTGATGATGACGATGTAATCGCCAGTGTCAACGTGAGGCGTGTAAATGGCCTTGTGCTTGCCGCGCAGACGGAGGGCAACTTCGCTGGCTACCCGTCCGAGCACCTTGTCGGTGGCGTCAATCACAAACCACTCATGTTGCACCTCAGCGGGTTTTGCGCTGAAAGTTTTCATGGTTGAATTTCCTTGGGAAAAGTGGTTTGGTGGCTATTTCGCTAGCCTGTCGTGCACCATGCACGACGCGGGCGTCCGGCCTATTCCACGGTCGGTGTTCTTCTGACGGAACCTCTTAGGTGGGGTACTGCTCTTGCCGCGGGCCGAAAACGCAAGCAAGCCTGTGATTATACGAAGAAAACCGTAGCCTGCGCAAATTTCCTGCTGCAGCCCCCTTTGGCGCACGAAGCCCTGTACCATTTGCACATCATGTTCAGCTACCGCCACTCCTTCCATGCCGGCAACCATGCCGATGTGCTCAAGCACCTGACACAACTGGTCATCCTGCGCTACCTCACCAGCGCCAAGGACACGCCGCTGCTGTTGACCGATACCCACGCCGGCACCGGCGTCTACCGGCTGGACAGCAACGATGCCCAGACCAGCGGCGAAGCCATCGAGGGCATCCTGCCGCTGTGGGAGCAATACGGCCCGGGCGGCAAGCAGGCCCCCGAGGCGCTGCAGGACTACCTGGAGCTGCTGGCCAGCTTCAACCCGGACGGCGGCCTGCGCAAGTACCCCGGCTCGCCCTTCATCACCGCCAGCGTGATGCGCCCGCAAGACCAGCTGCGCCTGTTCGAGCTGCATCCGACCGACGGCCGCCTGCTGTCCAAGCACATGGACGAGTTCGGCAAGAGTACGCAGATCCAGGTGATCCGCAACAACGGCTTCATGGGCCTGAAAGCACTGCTGCCGCCGGCCAGCCGCCGCGGCCTGGTGCTGATGGATCCGAGCTACGAACTCAAGACCGATTACGGCCAGGTCGCCAGCTGTATCGACGACGCCCTGCGCCGCTTTGCTACTGGCTGCTACATGATCTGGTACCCGGTGATTCCGCGTCCGGAAGCGCACGAGCTGCCGCGCAAGCTCAAGACCATGACGCAACGCGCCGGCCGCTCCTGGCTGCACGCCACGCTGTCGATCGGCCGTGACGAGGAGCAGCAGGCACACCCCGGCCTGCGCGCCAGCGGCGTGTTCGTGATCAACCCGCCCTTCGTGCTCAAGGGCCAGCTTGATGCCGCCCTGCCCGTGGTGCACCAGTGCCTAAAGCGCGGCAGCGGTGCCGGCTGGCTGGTCGAAAGCAGCGGCTGACACTCGCCACCAGGCGTGTTCCCGCGCTGGCGTGCGTCTGGCACGCTTTATGCAGGCGCATAATATCGGATTCACCTGTAGCGGATGGGCGTGACTCGGCCATCCGCTGCGCTGCTTTTCCATTCCAACATTCGGAGAATTTCCCCCATGGCCAAGGTCTCGTTTTTCAGCGGCAAGCAGATTCCGCTGGAAATGCACAAGGTGCGCATCGTCCAGAAACTCAACCTGCCGCCGGTAGAGCAGCGTCTGCAGGCCATCACCGATGCCGGCAACAACACCTTCCTGCTGCAGAACCAGGACGTGTTCATGGACATGCTGACCGACAGCGGCGTCAACGCCATGAGCGACCGCCAGCAGGCCGCCATGATGGTGGCCGATGACAGCTACGCCGGCAGCGAAACCTACACCCGCCTGGCCAGCAAGCTGCACGAGATCTTCGGCATGGACTATTTCCTGCCGGCGCACCAGGGTCGTGCCTGCGAGAACATCCTGGCGCAGACTTTCGTCAAGCCCGGCACCATCGTGCCGATGAACTACCACTTCACCACCACCAAGGCGCATATCGTGCTCAATGGCGGCACTGTCGAGGAAATCATTGCCGACAAGGGCCTGGAGGTGGTCAGCGAGGAGCCGTTCAAGGGCGACATGGACATCGCCAAGCTGCAGGGCCTGGTGCAGCAGCACGGCAGCGAAAAAATCGCCTTCGTGCGCATGGAAGCCGGCACCAACCTGATCGGCGGCCAGCCGATTTCGCTGCAGAACCTGCGCGAAATCCGTCAGGTGTGCGACCAGCACGGCCTGCTGCTGGTACTGGACGCCAGCCTGCTGGCCGACAACCTGTATTTCCTGAAGCAACGCGAGGCCAGCTGCCAGCCGCTGTCGATTCGCGCGATCACGCGCCAGCTGGCCGACCAGTGCGACATCATCTACTTCTCGGCACGCAAGCTCGGCTGCGCACGCGGTGGCGGCATCTGTATCCGCGACAAGGCGCTGTTCGAAAAGATGCGTGGCCTGGTGCCGCTGTACGAAGGCTTCCTGACCTATGGCGGCATGTCGGTGCGCGAGATGGAAGCGCTGACCGTGGGCCTGGACGAGACCATGGACGAAGACGTGATCAGCCAGGGCCCGCAGTTCATCGCCTACATGGTGGACGAGCTGCAGAAGGCTGGCGTGCCAGTGATTACCCCGGCCGGCGGCCTGGGCTGCCATATCAACGTGATGGAGTTCCTGGACCATATCCCGCAGCAGGACTACCCGGCTGGTGCCATGGCGGCGGCCCTGTACATTGCCAGCGGCGTACGCGGCATGGAGCGCGGCACCATGTCCGAGCAGCGTGATCCGGATGGCACCGAGCCGATGGCGAACATGGAGTTGCTGCGCCTGGCCATGCCGCGCCGCGTGTTCACGCTGTCGCAGGTGCAGTATGCGATTGACCGCATCGTCTGGCTGTACCAGAACCGCCAGCTGATCGGCGGCCTGCGCTTTGTCGAAGAGCCGGAAATCCTGCGCTTCTTCTACGGTCGCCTGGCACCGATCGACGACTGGCAGAACAAGCTGGTGGCCAAGTTCCGCGAAGACTTTGGCGACAGCCTGTAATTGCGACCACGGGGGCATCGCCCCTGAGACGACAAAGGCACCCTCGGGTGCCTTTTTGCTGTCTGACGCTGGGGCTCAGGCCGGGTAGATACAGCCCAGCACGCGCGGCCCGGCAGCGCCAGTCACCGCCGACAGGTCGATCGGCTGGCGCAGCCAGCTGTTCCAGGCCAGCCAGGCAAAGGCCATCGCCTCGACCGCCTGCGGGTCCATGCCGTGGTCGGCCGTGGAACAGACCTCGACGCCGGGCAGACCGCTGCGCAGATGCTGCAGGATGGTGGCATTGCGCACGCCCCCGCCGCAGACCAGCAGGCGCTGCGTTCCCACACCGTGCTGCTGCACGGCCTGGACAGCGGCCTGGCCCGTGTAGGCGGTCAGCGTGGCCTGCACATCGACCGGGGCGGCATCGGCATGGCCCTGCAGCTGTTGCGCCAGCCAGTCCGGGTTGAACAGGTCACGGCCGGTGCTCTTGGGCGGCGGCTGCTGCAGATACGGCTCAGCCAGCAGGCGCTGCAACAGCGATGGCAGCAGCTGACCCTGGGCCGCCCACTGGCCACCGGCATCGTAGGGCTGGCCGGTATGGCGCAGGCACCACCAGTCCAGCAGCGCATTGGCCGGGCCACAGTCAAAGCCCAGCGGTGCCTGACCGGGGCGCAAAAAGCTCAGGTTGGCGATACCCCCCAGGTTCAGCACTGCCAGCGCCTGGCCGACACCCCAGACCGCCTGGTGGAAGGCCGGCACCAGTGGCGCGCCCTGCCCGCCTGCCGCCACGTCGCGGCTGCGAAAGTCACAGGCCACGGCAATGCCGGTCAGTTCGGCCAGCAAGGCGCCATTGACCAGTTGCAGCGAGTAGCCGGTGCCATCGAACAGTCCGGGACGGTGGCGCACGGTCTGGCCATGCGCGCCCTGCACTGCCACCTGTTGCGGCGACACGCCGGCCTCGCGGCACAACTGCAGGCTGCAATCGGCATACAGCCGCATCAGTCCGTTGGCGGCCAGGGCGGCTCGGTGCAGTTCGTTGTCGGTGGGGCTGTTGAGCGCCCAGAGCTGCTCGCGCAGGGCTTCGGGCATGGGCAGGCTGACCAGCGCGCGCTGACGCAGCTGCGGGGAGCCATCAGCGGCCACGCTGCATTCGGCCAGCACGCCATCAACCCCGTCCATGGAGGTGCCGGACATCAGGCCAATGCACAACAGCCCGCCCGCCGCAGGAGCGGCAGCAGCGGGCTGCGGAATCACCGGATCAGGCGTGATCACTCGGCGCTGGCGAGCTGGATGGCTTCGGCCATCTCCCAGTGGCGCTGGGCCTGGACCACTACCTGGCGGAAGGCATCACGCTCGGAAGCGGCAATGCTGGTGCTGCGCTGTTCAGCCATCACCACCAGCGGGTCTTCGGCCACGCCGTTGTTGCGCGTCTCGAAGTGCAGGTGCGGGCCGGTGGACCAGCCGGTACTGCCGATCTTGCCGACCTGTTCGCCCTTGGCCACCTTCTCGCCGACCTTGACGCCGATGCTGCTCAGGTGCGCAAAGAAGGTAGTCTGCTTGCCACCGTGCTGGATCTCGATGGAGTTGCCGTAGCCGTTCTGCCAGCCGGCAAACGTGACCACGCCATCGGCGATCGTCTGCACCGGGGTGCCAGTGGGTGCGGCATAGTCGACACCGGTATGGGCACGCGCCACGCCAAACACCGGGTGGATGCGGTAGGAGGTGAACTCGCTGGTGATCACGGCACCGGGAGCCGGCGTCGGCAGCAGCGCCGGCGTCAGGCCCTCGCCTGCCGGCGTGTAGTAGTCGCCCTTGGCCGACTTGCGCGACGGCTGGTACCAGATCGCTTCATGGCTCTTGCCCTGCACCTGCACCGAGGCGCTCAGCACGCGGCCGGCACCCAGGATCTGGCCATCGAGCAGGTAGCGCTCATAGGCCACCTGCAGGCTGTCGCCCTTGCGGATATCGCCCTTGACGTCAGCCACCGGTTCGAAGATGTCCAGCATCTGGTTGGCCACGGTTTCGGGGATGCCGGCCTGGGTGGTGGCGCGGAAGAAGGAATCACGCACCTCGACCTGGGCCAGGGCCACCGTCATCTCGGCAGAGCCAGTCTTGACCTGATGCACAAAGCCCTTGTCGGTGCGCGTCAGCACCAGCTGGCGGTAGCGACCGGGACGCTCGGCATCGAGCCAGCTCACGGTGAGCTGCTTCAGGCGGTGATCGGGGTAGACCTCGGCCTTGACCAGGCGGTCCTGCGGGCCGAGCAGTTCGGTACGGACCGTGTCCATCTCGCGCACATAGCTTTCGGCAGCGCCGTCCTGCACGGCCAGGCGCTTGAGCAGCGCAGCCGCGGTATCGGTGCTGCGCGTTTCCGTGCTGCGATAGAGCGTGAAATCATGGGCGCGCAGGGCAGCGGCCTGCTGCTCGTAGCTGGTGACGGGTTGGACCACTTCCAGCACCTGGCGCACAACGATCTGGTCGTCAGACGGCTGGGCCACGGCAAAGGCACCGCTGGCACCCAGTGCCAGGGAGACGACTACGCCGGCTGCACCGAAACCGGGATGGGCACGCAGCCAGGTGCGCGCTTCCTGCGCGGCCTGGCGCAGGGTGCCCTGCTGTTCCTGAGATGCTACGTCTTGTTCTTGAGTATTCATCAAGCAACCTGTTCTTCCGGAAGGACATGCACACGACTTGCGTGTACGGCCTCACATGACAAGCGGCCCTGTTGCCGGACCGCTGCCTGTGCTGCACGGCGAGCATCTGCCGGTGATTCCGGTTGATGCCCTGCCCCTGGACTGTGCCAAGAGGCGTTGCCGCTGCCTGCCACTGGCGCCCATGGATAAAATGGTAACCAGTCTTGCCAAACGACCGTCCTGGCCCACACAGTTGTAGGATCAGGACGACATGATTGTCGGAGTATGACAGCATTTGCCTGTCACAACCCTGAATTTGCTGCAAGAGCACATAACAGATCGGGGCCTAGTTTCCGCCCCGGACACCGCGGATATTTTGTATGAACGAGAACAATTCCACAGAAAACAAGCAGTTGGAGCCAAGTGATCAGGTAAAACATGCCATGCAGGTGACGTTGCGGGGATGCGACGAACTGATTCCGCAGGAAGACTGGCTGAAAAAACTGGTCCGTTCCGAACAGACCGGCACGCCGCTGCGCATCAAGCTCGGCCTGGATCCGACCGCGCCTGACATCCACCTGGGCCACACCGTGGTGCTGAACAAGCTGCGCCAGCTGCAGGATCTGGGCCACACGGTGATCTTCCTGATTGGTGATTTCACCAGCCTGATCGGCGATCCGTCCGGCCGCAACAGCACGCGCCCGCCACTGACCGCCGAGCAGATCAAGCTCAACGCCGAAACCTATTACCAGCAGGCCGGCAAGATCCTGGATCCGGAGCGTACCGAGATCCGCTACAACAGCGAGTGGAACGACCAGCTGGGCGCGCGCGGCATGATCCAGCTCGCCGCCCGCTACACGGTAGCGCGCATGATGGAACGCAACGACTTCCATGACCGCTTCCACGCCGGCAACTCGATCAGCGTGCACGAGTTCCTCTACCCGCTGATGCAGGGCTACGATTCGGTGGCACTGAAGTCCGACATGGAGCTGGGCGGTACCGACCAGAAGTTCAACCTGCTGATGGGCCGCCATCTGCAGCAGGAGTACGGCCAGGAGCCGCAGTGCATCCTGACCATGCCGCTGCTGGAAGGTCTGGACGGCGTCGAGAAGATGTCCAAGTCCAAGGGCAACTACATTGGCGTGACCGAAGACGCCAACGCCATGTTTGCCAAGACGCTGTCCATCAGCGATACCCTGATGTGGCGCTGGTACACCCTGCTGTCCTTCCGTGGCGAAGCCGAGATTGCCGCGCTCAAGGCCGAGATCGAGGCTGGCCGCAACCCTAAGGACGCCAAGGTCGCGCTGGCCAAGGAAATCACCGCGCGCTTCCACAGCGCAGCCGCGGCCGATGCGGCCGAACAGGACTTCATCAACCGCAGCAAGGGCGGCATTCCGGACCAGATCGACGAGCGCAGCCTGCCGCTGGCCGATGGCGCGCCGGTCGGTATCGGCGCCCTGCTCAAGCAAGCCGGCCTGACCGCTTCCAGCGGCGAGGCCAACCGCCTGATCGATGGCGGCGGCGTGCGCGTGGACGGCAACGTCATCAGCGACAAGGGCCTGAAACTGGGCGCTGGCACCTATGTGCTGCAGGTAGGCAAGCGCAAGTTCCTGCGCGCCACGCTGGCCTGACGAGGCCCAGGGTGACGCGGAAAACACCGTGTCACCCAAACTTCAACAAGAGGTAACCGATCCGTCATCTTGTAATTGCATGATTGCGCCGTCCGCATTCATTCTTTCCTTACCCTGGAGCATTCATGCAATCCGACAAGATCATTTCCGTCGAGTACGACGATAACGAAATCGTCAACCACAGCAACAACGCCCATTTCGGCGACGTCCTGGCTGCCAACATGAACCGCCGCAGCGTGCTGCGCGGCAGCGTGGCCACTTCTGCCGGCGTGCTGCTGGGCACCGTCGGCCTGACGGCTTGCGGTGGCGATGACAACAATACTCCGGCTGCTCCGACTACCCCGGCTACCCCCAATGAACTGAAGCTGAGCTTTGACTCCGTGGCCCACACCAACGCCGACCTGGTGACGGTTGCCGACGGCTACGAAGTCAGCATCCTGCACGCACTGGGCGACCCGATGCACTTTGGCGACACCTCCTGGGGGCGACAAGGGCCTGGAAACTTCCGAGTCCTACCAGCGTCGTATCGGTGACGGCCATGACGGCATGTACTATTTCGGCATGACGGATGGCAAGTTCGACGACCAGCAATCCGCCCACGGTCTGCTGTGCGTGAACCACGAATACGTGGTGGCCCCCTACGGCCTGCACGCCAATGGCCGCACCGTGACCGATGGCGTTCGCCCGGCTGACGAAGTGATCAAGGAAATCTACGCCCACGGCGCCAGCGTTTCCGAAGTCAAGCGCAATGGCGGCAACGCCATGGAAATGGTACGCGGTTCCAAGTACAACCGTCGCATCCACTCCGAGACCCCGATGGTGTTTGGTGGCCCGGCTGCCGGCAACACCAAGATGGTCAACAAGCTGTCTAGCGATGGCAAGAAAGCCTTCGGCATGAACAACAACTGCGCCTGCGGCTACACGCCCTGGGGCACCTACCTGACCTGCGAAGAGAACTTCCTGAACGTGATCGGCCGCGCCGCCGAAGACGATGCCAAGCGTACCGAGTCTGAAGTGGTGGCACTGAAGCGCTACGGCCTGCCCGAAGGTCGCAAGAACCCCTACGGCTGGGACAGCGCCGAAGGCGAGCGCTTCCAGCGCTGGAACAGCCGCGTGACGGCTGCTGCCGCCAAGGACGACTACCGCAACATCTTCAACACCTTTGGCTGGGTGGTCGAAATCGATCCGTTCCGTCCGGACAGCACGCCGGTCAAGCGTACCTACCTGGGCCGTTTCAACCACGAAGGCGCATGGCCCGCTCCGGCCAAGGCTGGCGAGCCGATCGTGATCTACTCTGGTGACGATGCCCGCAACGAATACGTGTACAAGTTCGTGTCCGACGCCAAGTGGGATCCGGCTGACGTGAACGGCGGCGCAGCCGCTGGCGACAAGTACCTGGACAAGGGCAAGCTGTACGTGGCCAAGTTCAATGACGATGGCACCGGTGAGTGGCTGGAACTGACCCACGGCAAGAACGGTCTGGACGCCAGCAACAAGACCTACCCCTTCGCCGACCAGGGCGACGTGGTGATGCACTGCCGTCTGGCTGCCGACTTCATGGGCGCCACCAAGATGGACCGTCCCGAGTGGGGTGGCGTGAACCCGGCAAACAACGAGGTTTACATGGCCATGACCAACAACTCGCAGCGTGACGGCGTGAAGATCCCGCTGAACGCCGCCAACCCGCGTCCGATCAACCAGAACGGTCAGATCGTGCGCTGGAAGGAAGAAGGCAGCCAGGCTGGTACCAAGTTCCAGTGGGACATCTATGTGTTCGGCTCTGCGACCGAACTGCCGGATGGTCACAAGAACAAGAGCGAGAACCTGTCCGGCCTGACCGCCGCCAACGACTTCTCCAGCCCGGACGGCCTGTACTTCGACGAGCGCAAGGACGGCGGTGCCGGCCTGCTGTGGATCCAGACCGACGACGGCGCCTACACCGACGTGACCAACTGCATGATGCTGGCGGCCATCCCGGGTGAAGTGGGTGACGGTGGCAAGGTGACGACCAAGGAAGGCCAGGAAACCATCATGGGTGCCAAGCCGACCGAAGACAACATCCGCCGCTTCCTGGTGGGCCCGTTCGACTGCGAAATCACCGGTGTGGTGGTCACGCCGGACGGCAAGACGCTGTTCTTCAACGTGCAGCACCCGGGTGAGGACAAGGGCGACTTCGCGACCAACACCTTCACCAGCCACTGGCCGGGCAACCAGCCGGGCATCACCAGCCACCACAAGGGCCACAAGCGCCCGCGTTCCGCAACCGTGGTGGTGACGCGCAAGGACGGCGGCGTGATCGCCCTGTAATCCTGCGTACCTGAAGCTTCAGGTCTGGTAACGCCTGTGTCCCTGCGACACAGGCGTTTTTTCGTGTCCGTGACATCCTGCCGCACATCACGATTTCCGAAGCCGGCAAACACACTATCGGCGCTGGCTGACATGCGCAGCGGCCGCAATCTCCCTACAATTTCGCCAGCAACAAGAATTTTCCAGAAAGGTGCCCCATGGCCTCCAGCCTCCTGATCCTGATCGACGATATCGCCGCCCTGCTCGATGACGTGTCCGCCATGACCAAGGTCGCGGTCAAGAAGACCTCGGGCGTGCTCGGCGACGACCTGGCGCTGAATGCGCAGCAAGTCACCGGCGTCAAGGCCGACCGCGAGCTGCCGGTGGTCTGGGCGGTGGCCAAGGGTTCTTTCGTCAACAAGACGATCCTGGTGCCGCTGGCGCTGCTGATCAGCGCCTTTGCGCCCTGGCTGATCACGCCGCTGATGATGCTGGGTGGCCTGTTCCTCTGCTACGAAGGCGTGGAAAAGCTGGCACACAAGTTCCTGCACGGCAAGGAAGAAGCCGATGCGCATCACGCGGAGGTGGTGGCGCAGAATCAGGCCGTCGACGTGGTGGCAGCCGATCAGGAGAAGATCAAGGGCGCGATCCGCACCGACTTCATCCTGTCAGCCGAAATCATCGTGCTGACGCTGGGCTCGGTGGCAGGCGCCGCCATGAGCACGCAGATCCTGGTGGTGGTCGCCATGGCGATCCTGATGACGATTGGCGTGTATGGCCTGGTAGCCGGCATCGTCAAGCTGGATGATGCCGGCCTGTACCTGAGCCAGAAATCCGGAGCCTTCAGCCAGTGGCTGGGCAACGTGCTGCTCAAGGGCACGCCGTGGCTGATGCGCGGCCTGTCCTTCTTTGGCACGCTGGCGATGTTCCTGGTGGGTGGCGGCATCCTGGCGCACGGCATTGGCCCGCTGGTGAGCTGGCTGCATGAAGTCACGCTGGACTGGGGCGGCATGGTCGGCTCCATCACCGGCATGGTCACCAACCTGGTGGTCGGCATCATCGCCGGTGCCATCGTGCTGGCGGTGGTCACGCTGATCCAGAAGATGCGCGGCAAGCAGCCGGCGCACTGAGTCTGATCCGGCGCTGACCGCCCTCTCCCCATAAACAGACAGGCCGATCCCGTAACGGGATCGGCCTGTCTTCATGGTCGCTCAACCGCGGTGGCTCAGACGCCGACCGCCTTGCACAATTCCGTCACCGGCCCGCTCTGGTTCATGGTGTAGAAGTGCAGCGCCGGGGCTCCGCCCTGCAGCAGCTGGTCGCACAGCTCAGCCACGACTTCATGACCAAAGGCCTTGATGCTGGCGGTATCGTCGCCAAAGCTCTGCAGGCGCAGGCGGATCCAGCGCGGCACTTCGGCGCCGCAGGCATCGGAGAAGCGGATCAGCTGGCTGCTGTTGGTGATCGGCATGATGCCAGGCACGATGGGTGCGCTCACGCCCAGCGTGGCAGCCTCGTCCACCAGACGGAAGTAGGCATCGGCGTTGAAGAAGTATTGGGTGATCACACCATTGGCACCGGCATCGACCTTGCTCTTGAGTGCACGCAGGTCCGCCTCCGGGCTACGCGCCTGCGGGTGGATCTCCGGGTAGCCGGCGACTTCGATATGGAAGTAGTCACCGGTCTCGACGCGGATAAAGCTGACCAGGTCGCTGGCATGATGGAACTCGCCGCCCAGGCCGTGGCCGCTGGGCAGGTCACCGCGCAGCGCCACCAGGCGCTTCACGCCCATCTGGCGCAGCGTTTCCAGCTCTTCGCGCACGCTGTCACGCGTGGCGCCGACGCAGGAGAAATGACAGGCGGCTTCCATGCCTTCCTGCAGGATCTCCTGCACCGTATCGAAGGTGCCCTTCTGTGTCGAGCCGCCGGCACCATAGGTCACCGAGCAGAACTCGGGCTTCAGCGTGTAGAGCTGCTGGCGTGCCACGCGCAGCTTTTCGGCACCTTCGGGCGTCTTGGGCGGGAAGAATTCAAAACTGATGGATGGCGCAGTCATGGCGTCATTCCTTTCAACAAAAGATTCGGGTTCAGGCCTTGCGGCCATGGACAAAAAATTCGCGGTTGCCGTCGCCACCGGCGATTGGGCTATCCAGCCAGTGCAGCAGTTCCACGTTCAGCGCGCTGCAACAATCACGCATGCGCTGCTCCACCTCGGCATACAGGCGCGCATCGCGCACGATGCCGCCCTTGCCGATCTGGGCTGGCTGCAGCTCGAACTGCGGCTTGACCAGCATCAGCAACTGGCCGCCAGGCTTGAGCTGCGGCAGCACGGCCGGCCACACCAGCGTCTGCGAGATAAAGGACAAGTCCCCTACCAGCAAGTCAAAACCATCGTGCTCACCCAGTGCCGCTGCCACGGCAGCGGCATCGCGCGCGTTGAGCTTCTCATGCGCAGTGACGCGGGCATCGGCACGCAGCCGCGGGTGCAGCTGCGCCTGGCCGACATCGATACCGATGACGCTGGCAGCGCCGTGCTGCAGCAGGCAATCGGTAAAGCCGCCCGTGGACTGGCCAACATCGAGACAGCGCAGACCGGTGACATCCAGCCCCACGGCCTGCAAGGCACCTTCCAGCTTGAGGCCGCCGCGCGAGACATAACGCGCCTCGGCCGCGTCCTGCAGCTGCAGTTCGGCGTAGTCAGGCAACTCTTCGCCGTTCTTGCGCACCGCCTGCCAGGCTGCGCCCGGCAAGCGCCATTGCACGCCGGCGGCAATCAGGCGCTGGGCCTGGCTGCGGCTGGCGGCATGGCCGCGCTCGACGAGCAGCTGGTCGGCACGCATCAGGCTTGGCCTTCCTCGTGCAGGTGGTTCGCCAGCCCGATGGCGGCGCTGATGGCGCGGATCGCATGCGGGTTGTTCTTCCAGCAGGAGGAACGCATCATGGCGGCAATCTCGGCCACGATCTCGACCGGATCGGCATCAACCAGCGCGGCCAGTGGCGCGTGGCCAGTGTCTTCCAGCCGCTGGATCACGGCCGGACCGACCCCTTTCAGGGCCAGCAGCTGTTCACGTTCGGCAGCAGAAAACACGGCAACGGGCGACACGGCATGCTCCGGCGATCAGTAGCGGTAGCTGTCGGCCTTGTACGGGCCTTCCTTGGCGACGCCAATGTAGGCGGCCTGGGCATCAGTGAGCTCGGTCAGGTCGGCATTCAGCTTCTTCAGCTGCAGGCGCGCGACCTTCTCGTCCAGGTGCTTGGGCAGCACGTAGACCTTGCCGTTCTCGTAACGGTCAGGGTGGCAGTACAGCTCCATCTGCGCGATGGTCTGGTTGGCAAAGGAGGACGACATCACGTAGCTCGGGTGGCCGGTGGCGCAGCCCAGGTTCACCAGACGACCCTTGGCCAGCAGGATGATGCGCTTGCCATCCGGGAAGATCACGTGGTCGACCTGCGGCTTGATTTCTTCCCACTGGCAGTTCTTTTCCAGCTCGGCAACCTGGATCTCGTTGTCGAAGTGGCCGATATTGCAGACGATGGACTGGTCCTTCATGGCTGCCATGTGCTCGTAGCGGATCACGTCGCGGTTGCCAGTGGTGGTGACGAAGATGTCGGCCTTGTCGGCGGCATATTCCATGGTCACCACACGGTAGCCTTCCATCGCCGCCTGCAGTGCGCAGATCGGATCGATTTCGGTCACCCACACCTGAGCGCTCAGGGCACGCAGCGCCTGGGCACTGCCCTTGCCCACGTCACCGTAGCCGCAAACCACGGCGACCTTGCCGGCAATCATCACGTCGGTGGCACGCTTGATGCCGTCCACCAGCGATTCACGGCAGCCGTACAGGTTGTCGAACTTGCTCTTGGTGACGGAATCGTTCACGTTGATGGCGCGGAACTTCAGCGTGCCCTTGGCGGACATCTCGTTCAGGCGGTGCACGCCGGTAGTGGTTTCCTCGGTCACGCCCTGGATCTCGGCGCTCTTGCGGCTGTACCAGTTCGGGTCTTCTGCCAGCTTGGCCTTGATCGCGGCAAACAGGATGGTTTCTTCCTCGCTGCCCGGGTTGGCCAGCACAGACTGGTCTTTTTCGGCCTGCATGCCCAGGTGCATCAGGATGGTGGCATCACCGCCATCGTCCAGGATCATGTTCGGGCCTTCGCCAGCGGTATTGGCGGCACCAAAGTCGAAGATGCGGTGGGTGTAGTCCCAGTAGTCCTGCAGCGTCTCGCCCTTGATGGCAAACACCGGCGTGCCACCGGCGGCAATCGCGGCGGCCGCATGGTCCTGCGTGGAGAAAATGTTGCAGGAAGCCCAGCGCACCTCGGCACCCAGCGCCTGCAGCGTCTCGATCAGCACGGCGGTCTGGATCGTCATGTGCAGGCTGCCGGCAATGCGGGCGCCCTTGAGCGGCTGGCTGGCCGCGTATTCGTCACGGATCGCCATCAGGCCGGGCATTTCGGTCTCGGCAATGCGGATTTCCTTGCGGCCCCATTCGGCCAGGGAGATGTCGGCGATGGCGCAATCGGCCAGGGCCACGGCGGGTTGTTGTGCGTTCATGTGGTTCGCTCCAAAAGCAAGTTCGGAAAAAACCAGTGACGGGAGGACATAAAAAAGCTCACCGCACCGGATCAGGGGGTGAGCGTCGTTGCAAGATGGTGCCCAAGCCTCACGCCATGCTGTTTGATGGCGCTGCAACGCTCCTTGGGATGTGCCAATTATAGGCGATTCGCCACCATAACGCTATTTGCATTCTCTTACAAGTGCTTCTGATCAGGGTATTCCCTTGAATGTCTCACGACCCCCACAAGCAGGCAAATTTCTTTGCTGCAGTGCACAGTTAGCGCATATTTGAAGCCTATACTCCCGGCCAGCAACGACGCGATTTATATGTAACCAAGGAGAACCTGATGAGCAGTGAACTCTACCAACGGATGCGCTCGCATCCCAAATTCCAGGAGCTGGTGCAGAAACGCAGCCGCTTCGCCTGGACGCTGGCCGCCATCGTGCTGGTGCTGTTTTACGGTTTCGTGCTGCTGGTGGCATTCCGCCCCGAGGCACTGGGCCAGCCGCTCGCCGAAGGCTCACGCTACACCGTGGGCGTGGTCATCGAGCTGTGCATGTTCATCCTGTTCTGGGTGCTGACGGCGCTGTATGTGCGCCGTGCCAACACCGAATTCGATGCCCTGAACCAGGAAATCATCCGCGACGCCCAGAAAGGAATCAAATAATGCTGCGCCAGCTCTCCGCACGCCTGAGCGTGCTCGCCCTGACGGCCGCCCCTGCCCTGGCGCTGGCCAACAAGCCCGGCCTGACCGGTGAAATCCAGAAACAGCCGACCAACTGGCATGCCATCTTCATGTTCATGCTGTTCGTGGCGATGACCATGTGCATCACCTGGTGGGCATCGCGTCGCAACAAGTCGGCTGCCGATTTCTATACCGCCGGTGGCGGCATTACCGGTTTCCAGAACGGCATGGCGATTGCCGGCGACTACATGTCGGCCGCCACGCTGCTGGGCCTGACCGCCATGCTGTACACCTCCGGCTACGATGGCTACATCTACATGATGGCCTTCTTTGCCGGCTGGCCGATCATCCTGTTCCTGATGGCCGAGCGCCTGCGCAACCTGGGCCGCTTCACCTTCTCGGACATCACCGCCTATCGCCTCGACCAGGGCAAGATCCGCACCATGGCAGCCGTGTCTTCGCTGACCGTGGTCTGCTTCTACCTGATCGCGCAGATGGTCGGTGCCGGCCAGCTGATCAAGCTGCTGTTCGGCCTGGACTACAACATCGCCATCTTTGCCGTCGGCATCCTGATGATGGTGTACGTGACCTTTGGCGGCATGACCGCCACCACCTGGGTGCAGATCATCAAGGCCGGCATGCTGCTGTTCGGCGGCACGCTGGTGATGCTGCTGGCCTTCAGCCAGTTCGGCTTCTCCTATACCGATCTGGTCTCCAGCGCCATGAACGTGCACAAGCTGGGTGACAAGCTGATGTACCCGGGCAGCCTGCTGGCCGATCCGGTCACCGCGATCTCGCTGGGCCTGGGCCTGATGTTCGGTACCGCCGGCCTGCCGCACATCCTGATGCGCTTCTTCACCGTGACCGACGCCAAGGAAGCACGCAAGTCGGTGCTGTACGCCTCCGGCATCGTGGCCTACTTCTTCAACGTGATCTTCATCATGGGCCTGTGCTCCATCATCATCGTCGGTCAGAACCCGTCCTTCTTCGAAGGCGGTGACATCTCCGGCAAGCTGATCGGCGGTGGCAACATGGTCGCCATGCACCTGGCCAAGGCCGTGGGCGGCAACATGCTGCTGGGCTTCATGGCGGCCGTAGCCTTCGCCACCATCCTGGCCGTGGTGGCCGGTCTGGCACTGGCTGGTGCTTCCGCCATCTCGCACGACCTGTACGCCCGCGTGATCATGAAGGGCAAGGCTTCCGAAGCGTCCGAGCTGCGCGTGTCCAAGTTCGCCACTGTCGGCCTGGGCTTCCTGGCCATCATCCTGGGCATCCTGTTCGAGAAGCAGAACGTTGCCTTCATGGTGGGTCTGGCCTTCGGCGTGGCAGCGGCTGCCAACTTCCCGGTGCTGATCCTGTCCATGTACTGGAAGGGCCTGACCACGCGCGGCGCGCTGTGGGGCGGCTACGGCGGCCTGGTGTCTGCGGTGCTGTTCGTGGTGCTGTCCAAGTCGGTCTGGGTGGACGTGCTGGGCAACGCCAGCCCGCTGTTCCCGTACACGCAGCCGGCCCTGTTCGCCATGCCGGTGGCCTTCCTGCTGGCCTACATCTTCTCCAAGACGGACAGCAGCGTCCGTGCCAAGGACGAAATCGCGGCCTTCGAAGACCAGTACGTGCGTGCACAGACCGGTTTCGGTGCCGCGACGGCCTCCAACCACTGATCGTCACGCCTGCCCTGCGGCTCCGGCCGCAGCGGCACAAGTGAACAACAAGGCCCCTGCATGGCAACATGCAGGGGCCTTCTGCTTGCGGGATCAGTCATGCAGATTCAGCCAGCGTCGTCAAACAGGCCCTGCTTGCCCTGCGATGGCGTCACGCCCAGATGGCGGTAGGCCGCCATGGTGGCGATGCGGCCGCGCGGCGTGCGCTGCAGAAAGCCCTGCTGGATCAGGTAGGGCTCGATCACGTCCTCGATGGTGTCGCTTTCCTCGCCGATGCTGGCGGCGATATTGTCCAGCCCGACCGGGCCGCCATCAAAGCGGTGCACCACCGCCTCCAGCAGCTTGCGGTCCATCAGGTCAAAGCCCTGCGGATCGACATCGAGCATGGACAGCGCGCCCTGCGCCATCGCCAGCGTGATGCGGCCATCGCCCTTGACATCGGCATAGTCGCGCACGCGGCGCAGCAGGCGGTTGGCAATGCGCGGCGTACCCCGGCTGCGGCGCGCAATCTCGAAGGCGCCGTCTGCGTCGATCGGCGCGCCGAGCAGGCCGGCACTGCGGCGCACGATGCGCGTCAGTTCTTCCGCGGTGTAGAACTCCAGCCGCGAGACGATGCCGAAGCGGTCACGCAGCGGGTTGGTCAGCATGCCGGCGCGTGTGGTGGCACCCACCAGCGTGAACGGTTGCAGGTCGAGCTTGATCGATCGCGCCGCCGGGCCTTCGCCGATCATGATGTCGATCTGGTAGTCCTCCAGCGCCGGGTAGAGGATTTCCTCGACCACCGGCGTCAGGCGGTGAATCTCGTCGATGAACAGCACATCATTGGGTTCCAGATTGGTCAGCAGCGCCGCCAGATCCTTGGGCTTTTCCAGCACCGGGCCGCTGGTCTGGTGCATGCCTACGCCCAGCTCGTGCGCGATGATGTGCGACAGCGTGGTCTTGCCAAGGCCGGGCGGGCCAAACAGCAGCACGTGATCCAGCGCCTCGCCACGCTTGCGCGCCGCGCCGATGAAGATTTCCAGCTGCTCGCGCGCCTTCTCCTGGCCAACGTACTCGTCCAGCAGCTTGGGACGCAGGGCACGCTCCTGCACCTCCTCGCCCGGCGTGGCGGGAGCAGCCGACACCATGCTGCGCGCCGGCTGTGGTGCGGGGTTGGAACTCAGGTTGTCAGTCAGTATCGCCATGGCTGCATTATCCGGTCAGACTGCATCGCCTGCTCAGGCCAGCGCCTTGAGCGCCAGCTTGATGCCGTCGCTCACGCCGACGTCAGCCGGCAGCTTCTTGACCGCCGCCGTGGCCTCACGCTCGCTATAGCCCAGCGCGATCAGCGCCTGCAGGATGTCACTCTGCTGTTCGTTCTGCGCCACGGCGGCACCGGGCACCAGCGGCAGGTCGGCGCCGATCTTGCCCTTGAGCTCCAGCAGCAGGCGCTCGGCGGTCTTCTTGCCGATGCCCGGAACCTTGATCAGGCGCGCACTTTCCTGCTGCGATACCGCCTGCGCCAGATCCGCCACATTCATGCCGGACAGGATCGACAGCGCGGTACGTGCTCCGACTCCGGTAATGCGCAGCAGCTGGCGAAACGTGCTGCGCTCCTCGGCGGTAGCAAAACCGTAAAGCAGCTGGGCATCTTCGCGCACGACGAAGTGCGTCAGCAGCGTCACCGGCTGGCCGACCGCCGGCAGGTGGTAGAAGGTGCTCATCGGCACATCCACCTCGTAGCCGACACCGTGGCAATCCACCAGCACCTGCGGGGGTGTTTTTTCCAGAAGCGTGCCGCTCAGCCTGCCTATCATGGGGTATCCTTCTTTTGCATAACGTGTAAAACTTTTCCCCTGATTATCCGCGTGATCCTTCGACATTCCTTTACCCCGCCCAATAACACCCGGCTGGCCCACCTGTGCGGCCCGCTGGATGAGCATCTGCGCAGCATCGAGCGCGCGCTGGATGTCAAGATCGCGCACCGCCACGAGCAATTCAAGATCGATGGCCACAAGGCCAAGGCCGAGCGCGCCATGGAAGTCCTGCAGGCGCTGTACGAGCAGGCCGCGCGCCCGATCACGCCGGCCATGGTGCAGCTGATGCTGGTGGGCGATCCATCCGACCTGGGCACGCTCGAAGACACGCAGCTGAGCACGCGCCGCACCGACCTGCGCGCACGCACGGCAACGCAAGGCGTCTACCTGCAATCCATCGCCGCCAATGACATCACCTTCGGTATCGGCCCGGCCGGTACCGGCAAGACCTATCTGGCCGTGGCCTGCGCGGTGGATGCGCTGGAACGCGGGAGCGTGCAGCGCATCGTGCTGACGCGCCCGGCGGTCGAGGCCGGCGAGCGCCTCGGCTTCCTGCCTGGCGACATGATCCAGAAGGTCGATCCCTATCTGCGTCCGCTGTACGACGCGCTGCACGAGCTGATGGGCTATGAGCGCGTGCAGAAGGCCTTCGAGCGCAACGCCCTGGAAGTCGCGCCGCTGGCCTTCATGCGCGGCCGCACGCTCAACAATGCCTTCGTCATCCTGGACGAGGCGCAGAACACCACGCCGGAGCAGATGAAGATGTTCCTGACCCGCATCGGCTTTGGCAGCAAGGCGGTGGTCAACGGCGACATCAGCCAGATCGACCTGCCGCGCGGCCAGACCAGCGGCCTGATCGATGCCGAGCGCGTGCTGCGCCGCGTGCAGGGCATTGCCCATGTGCACTTCACCTCCGCCGACGTGGTGCGCCATCCGCTGGTGGCGCGCATTGTCGATGCCTACGATGCGGCAGGCACCAGCAGCCGCCGTGACCAGGATCCCGCATGAGCCGCGCCCTGCCCCCCTTGAGCCTGTCGCTGCAGTTTGGCGATTTTGACGATGCCGAGCAAAAGCAGCGCCACCGCGCCGTGCTCACGCGCCACCGCGTGCAGCGCAGCCTGCGCCACGCGCTGGAGCAGGACGTGGAACAGGCCGAGATCACGGTGCGCATCGTGGACAGCGCCGAAGGCCAGCAGCTGAACCATGGCTACCGCCAGAAGGACTACGCCACCAATGTGCTGACCTTTGCCTATAGCGAGGCACCCTTCGTTGCCGCCGATCTGGTGCTGTGCGCGCCGGTAGTCGAGCGCGAAGCCGCTGAACTGGGCAAGCCGCTGGCCGAGCACTACACGCACCTGCTGGTGCATGGCGCGCTGCACGCCCAGGGCTGGGACCATGAAACCAGCGACGAGGACGCCGACGCCATGGAGGCGGAGGAAATCCGCATCCTGCACGGCCTGGGCGTGGATAATCCCTACCAGCCGATCCCGGACTGAGGCTGTTCGCCGTCCCTGTCTCTGCGCGACATCAACGCGGCATCAGCGCGGCAATCGCCCCCAGCGCCAGCAGTACGCCCAGCAGGTTGAGCTTGCTCAGGCGTTCGCGGAACACCAGCGCCCCGACCAGCGTGCCGAGCACGATCACGCCCATGTTCATCGCCGAAAACACCAGCGAGGGGTTGCCCGGCAAGCTCTGGTGCGCGCGGATATAGGTGTAGATATTGGCAAAGTTGAGCGCACCCAGCAGCACGCCGGTCAGCAGGTGCGATCCGCCCCAGCGCACGCGCACCAGCAGCAGGTAGAGCAGCATCAGCAGGCCGGCCAGCACGAACACCGCCAGCAGGCCGCCCGAGAACGCCGCGCCGGCGCGCGCCATCTGCTTGAACAGGATATCGATCACGCCATAGCCGAGCAGCACCAGCAGCGGCCACAGCCAGCTGCTGCCATCTGCCGCGTAGTGACTTGAACGGCCTGCCGGCTTCCACAGCAGGCAGATCAGCGCGCCGAATGCCAGCCCCATGCCCAGCAGCTTCTGGCTGGTGAGCGCCTCGCCAAACAGGGCAAACGCTGCCAGCAGCGGAATCACCAGCGACAGGCGCTGCGCCGCATCGGTACGCACGATGCCGGCGGTCTGTACCGAGCGTGCCAGCGCCAGGAAGATGGTCGGCAGCAGCACACCCAGCGCCAGGAAGAACAGGACCGGCTGCCCCGGTGACAACAGCTTGCCCAGATCCGGCCGCAGCAGGCCCAGGCACAGCAGCGAGGCCACGATGTAGTTCATGAAAATCGCCTGGCGCACGTCCAGTCCGCGCGAGCGCCCGGCCTT
Organism: Brachymonas sp. J145; assembly: GCF_036312245.1. NCBI lineage: Bacteria > Pseudomonadati > Pseudomonadota > Betaproteobacteria > Burkholderiales > Comamonadaceae > Allobrachymonas > Brachymonas sp. J145. Next base: position 124,458 of record NZ_JAZDCI010000002.1, read on the forward strand.
GATCAGCGCGCCGACCGCCACGCTGCAAGTGACGCTGGCCGCCAGAAACATCAAGCCTGTTGTCAGTGCCATCCCGGCCTCCCTGTTCTTTTTCGTTGTCGGCCATTATCGGCACTCCGCGCCATCCGGCCCTTGCGCAAGCACAAAAAAGGCAGATGCGCACCGGGTGCGGCATCTGCCTGTATCAACCAGACCCGCCTTGCGGCAGGCCGGTTTGCGCTGCTTACAGCAGCTTCATCTTCTTCGCGTCTTCGGTCAGCTGGTCGCGGAACTTGGGGTGCGCGATGCTGATCAGCGCCTTGGCACGCTCCTTGGCACTCTTGCCGCGCAGCTGCGCCACGCCGTACTCGGTCACCACGTAGTTGACGTCGTTCTTGCCGGTGGTGACATGGGTACCGGCGGTCAGCGTCGGCACGATGCGGGAGATGGTGTCATCCTTGGCGGTGGACGGCGTGACGATGAAGGCCTTGCCGCCCTTGGAACGGTTGGCGGAACGCACGAAGTCGGTCTGGCCACCGGTACCGGAGTAGGCACGCGCACCCTGCGACTCGGAGCCGCACTGGCCGATGAAGTCGATCTGCATGGTGCCGTTGATGGCGATCAGGTTGTCGTTCTGGCCGGCCAGGTAGGGATCGTTGGTGAGGTCTACTGGATGCATTTCCAGCATCGGGTTGCGGTCCATGAACTGGTACAGCTTCTTGGAGCCCAGTGCAAAGGTGGCCACCATCTTGCCCGGCATGTAGTTCTTGCGGCGGTTGGTCACGCTGCCGGCCTCGACCAGGGTCATGATGCCGTCACCGATCATCTCGGTGTGGATGCCGAGGTCGCGCTTGTCGGTCAGCTGCATCACCACGGCATCGGGAATGGCACCGTAGCCGATCTGCAGCGTATCGCCATCGTTGATCATGTCGGCCACGTACTTGCCGATCGCCTGTTGCACCGGACCGATCTTGGGCAGGCCGACTTCCAGGATCGGGGTGTCGTCCTCGACCAGTGCCGCCACCTGGGAGATGTGGATCTGGTTGTTGCCGAAGGCATACGGCACGTTCGGGTTGACTTCCAGCACCACGGCGCGCGCCTTCCTGATGGCCGCCATGGTGTAGTCCGGGCCCAGGCTCAGGGAGAAGTAGCCGTGCGCGTCCATCGGCGACACCAATGCGAACACCACGTCAGCCGGCATCAGGCCACGGTCGATCAGGTCTGGCATTTCGGAGAAATAGCTCGGGATGAAGTCGCCCCAGCCCTCATCGGTACTGGTGCGCGAGGTAGCGCTCAGGAAGTACGGCTTGGGGCGGACGTGCTGTACGGTTTCGGGATCGAAATAGCCGAACTTGCGCACCGACAGGATCTGGGAAACCTTGACGTCCTGGTAGCTGCGGCGCTGCTCGGACAGTGCGTTCAGCAGTGCGGGCGGCTCGCCAACACCGGTGGGCACCACGATGGTGTCACCGTTCTGCACGACGCCCACGGCATCGGCGGCAGACAGGCGTTTCTCTTGGTACTGCGTCTGGAATGACATTCTGGCTCCTCATATTTCTTGTGTACTGGACAAGTAATCATCCTACTATGCAAATTGCACAGGACTGCCGATCCGCCCAGGCAATGGACCGTGCCATCGCAAAAAAGCCACGCCTGCCCGGAACGGGGCAGACGTGGCTGGCTGCAGGAGCCGTTACCGGCCTCAGGCGAGCTTGTTGGAACGACGCCAGATGCCCATGGCTTCGGCATCCTTGATCAGCTGCTCGCGGAAATCCGGATGGGCGATGTTGATCAGGGCCTCGGCACGCTCCCAGGTGGACTTGCCCTTCATCTGGGCGTAACCGTACTCGGTCACCACGTAATGCACCAGCGAACGCGGGCAAGTCACGATGGATCCGGGCGACAGGGTCGGCACGATGCGCGACGCCAGCGTGCCATCCTTCTGGCGGAAGGTCGAGCTGATGCAGATCAGGCCCTTGCCGCCTTCGGAGTTGAAGGCACCCATGATGAAGTCGAGCTGGCCGCCGGTGCCGGAAATCTGGCGAACGCCGGAAGACTCGCTGGACACCTGCGAGAACAGGTCCACTTCAATGGCGTTGTTGATCGCCATGACCTTGGGGTTGCGGCCAATGACACAGGGGTCGTTGGTGTAATCCACCGGATAGATCGCCGCCGCCGGGTTGTTATCCAGGAAGTCGTACAGCTTCTGCGAGCCCATGGCAAAGGTATAGACCATCTTGCCCTTGTCGATGCCCTTGTTGCGGCCGGTGATGCGGCCGGCTTCGTACATGTCCACATAGGAGTCGGCCAGCATCTCGGTGTGCACGCCCAGATCCTTGAGGTCACTCTGGGCGATCAGTGCACCCACCGTGTTGGGCAGCGCGCCAATCCCGAGCTGGATGGTGGCGCCGTCTTCCAGCAGCTCCATCACATAGTTGGCGATGCTCTTGTCTGCATCGCTGGCCTGGGTTTCAGGCAGCTGCACCAGGGCGGTGTTCGGGCCTTCGATCACCATGTCCACTTGGGAAATATGAATGCCTTCATCGCGTCCGCCGAGGCAACGCGGTACGCTGGTATTCACCTCCACCACGACCTTGCCCGCCTTGCGCAGATAATCCGGCGTCATGGAACAGCTGGTGGAAAAGTTGAAAAAGCCATTCGCATCCATGGGAGCCACCTGGGCGACTGCCACTGCAGGCGCTTCATAGAGGCGCACGGCCTCCGGACCCTGGTGGTAGGCGAATGGAATATAACTGGCCAGGCCTTTTTCGGCGCATTTGCGCGCCAGACCGGAAAAGTGCCAGTCATTCCAGATGAACGATTCCCTGGCCGGATCAGCTTCCACACACTTCAGGGGCTTGACGCGGGTGGTCGTGACCAGAATCACGTCGCGCAACTCGTTCTTGCGCAAGGCCAGTGCTGCATCGAACGCCTCGACGTTCTGCACAAACTCCCCCATGAAAACCTTGTCTCCCGACTTCACCAGCGCAGCAGCTGTTTCGGCCGACACCTTTTTTTTCTGATACAGGCTATTTACGTCCATTCCCATCGTCAACACTCCTTTTTTATCCTTGAAAAAATTCTACCATTGTCAACAAGGGTATTCCATGAATCGAGCCAGCCAATGTCCTTTCCGGACCCCGTGCATCGCACTGCCCGTCGAGAAAGGGGTTTTGGCATAATCTCATTCCATGCCATGGCCGCTGCATGCCATGCACTGTTTACAAGGAATTTGCCGTGCCCAACTACCGCTCCAAGACCTCCACCCATGGCCGCAACATGGCCGGTGCCCGCGCCCTGTGGCGCGCCACCGGCATGACCGATGACGACTTCGGCAAGCCGATCATCGCCATTGCCAACTCCTTCACCCAGTTCGTGCCGGGCCACGTGCACCTGCATGACATGGGCCAGCTGGTGGCGCGCGAGATCGAGGCCGCAGGCGGCATCGCCAAGGAGTTCAACACCATCGCGGTAGACGACGGTATCGCCATGGGCCACAGCGGCATGCTGTACAGCCTGCCCAGCCGCGACCTGATCGCCGACAGCGTGGAATACATGGTCAACGCGCACTGCGCCGACGCGCTGGTCTGCATCAGCAACTGCGACAAGATCACCCCCGGCATGCTGATGGCCGCCATGCGCCTGAACATCCCGACCATCTTCGTTTCCGGTGGCCCGATGGAAGCCGGCAAGGTGATCGCGATTGCCAACGGCAACCAGGTCGAGCGCAAGCTGGATCTGATCGACGCCATGATCGAGGCCGGTGACGACAGCGTCTCCGACGAGGCCGTGGCCCAGGTCGAGCGCAGCGCCTGCCCGACCTGCGGCTCCTGTTCCGGCATGTTCACCGCCAACTCCATGAACTGCCTGACCGAGGCCCTTGGCCTGTCGCTGCCCGGCAACGGTTCGCTGCTGGCCACGCACGCGCTGCGCAAGGAACTGTTCCTGGAAGCCGGCCGCACCATCGTGGACCTGGCACGCCGCTACTACGAGCAGGACGATACCAGCGTGCTACCGCGCAACATCGCCAGCAAGGCAGCGTTCGAGAACGCCATGAGCCTGGACATTGCGATGGGTGGCAGCACCAACACCATCCTGCACCTGCTGGCTGCTGCGACCGAAGCCGGCGTGGACTTCAAGATGGCCGATATCGACCAGCTCAGCCGCAAGGTGCCCTGCCTGTGCAAGGTGGCACCGGCCACACAGCAGTACCACATGGAAGACGTGCACCGCGCCGGTGGCGTGATGGCCATCCTGGGCGAACTGGACCGCGCCGGCCTGCTGCAGACCGATGTCAGCACCGTGCACGCGCCGACGCTGAAGGATGCGCTGCAGCAGTGGGACGTGATGGTGAATGCCGAGGGCAGCCCGGCACACCAGCGCTTCCTGGCCGCTCCGGGCGGCGTGCGCACCACGCAGGCCTTCAGCCAGAGCCGCCTCTACCCGCGCCTGGATACCGACCGCGCCAATGGCTGCATCCGCAGCAAGGAACACGCCTACTCGCTGGAAGGCGGCCTGGCGGTGCTGTTCGGCAACCTGGCCGAGCGCGGCTGCGTGGTCAAGACCGCCGGTGTCGATGAAAGCATCTGGAAGTTCACCGGCCGTGCCCGCGTGTTCGAGAGCCAGGACGAGGCGGTGGAAGCCATCCTGGGTGACCAGGTGGTGGCCGGCGATGTGGTGGTGATCCGCTACGAAGGCCCCAAGGGCGGCCCCGGCATGCAGGAAATGCTCTACCCGACCAGCTACCTGAAATCCAAGCACCTGGGCGCCGCCTGCGCCCTGCTGACCGATGGCCGTTTCTCCGGCGGCACCTCCGGCCTGTCCATCGGCCACGCCTCACCCGAAGCAGCCGAAGGCGGCGCCATCGGCCTGGTGGAAGAAGGTGACGCCATCGAGATCGATATCCCGAATCGCAGCATCCACCTGGCGGTATCCGACGCGGTACTGGCCGAGCGCCGCGCCGCCATGAACGCCAAGGGCAAAGGCAAGGCCTGGCGCCCGGTCAAGCGCGAACGCGTGGTGTCGGCCGCGCTGCGCGCCTACGCTGCCATGGCCACCAGCGCCGATACCGGTGCCGTGCGTGACGTGAGCCAGGTCGAGCACTGATGGACCTGCATGCGGCTGCAATATACATAGCCGCATGACCACTGCCTCGACGGCCCGCCCCTGGCGGGCCGTTGTCATTCCAGCGGCGTGACGTCCATCTGCCGCGTCTGCGCCCATGCTGCCAGGCAGGCATCGCGCTGCGCCAGCGGCACCGCCAGCGTCAGCACGCAGTCTTCCAGCAGCTCCTGCTGCAGCACCTCGGCCTGGTGCTGGCGCGCGATGCGCAAGGCGTCGCTCAGCACCGGGTAGCCGCATTGCAGGCGGTACAGCGCCCGCACCTCCTGCTCATGGATGCTGGCACCCGCCAGCGCATCGGCGGTGACGCTCTTGTAGGCCTGGATCAGGCCCGGCACACCCAGCAGCGTGCCACCAAAGTAGCGCACCACGACCACCAGCACCTGCGTCAGACCGGCGGAATCGATCTGGCCCAGGATCGGCCGGCCGGCGCTGCCGGAAGGCTCGCCATCGTCATTGGCGCGGTAGCGTGCGCCATCGGCACCCAGCCGCCAGGCGTAGCACCAGTGCACCGCCTTCGGATGGTCGGCGCGCAGCTGATCCAGCAGCGGCCTGATGTCGGCCTCGGACTGGATCGGCCAGCCATAGGCCAGGAAGCGGCTGCCCTTGTCCTTGAATTCGGCCTGTGCCGGCGCTGCCAGCGTGCGGTAGGAAGTGATCTCTGCCATGGGCTGATTATCGGCGCTGCGGGCGGACACAAAAAAACCGGAGCGGCTTGCGCCAGCTCCGGTTGCAGCGATTACTGGGCAGTCAGCTTATTGGCCGTTCTGCTTTTTGACCGGCATGCCGTGTTCGTCTGCTGCCTCAATGGAAGCGGTGTCGTCAGCCAGCATGCTCAGGCCGTCCTTCTTGCGCTGGGCCGCGTTCGGGCGCTCGATCAGCCAGTACAGCACCAGGCCGATCACCACCGCGTACACAGTCGCCTTGGCATCGGGCATGGCCAGGGTCACGGCCACGATGCCGGCGACGCCACGCTCGGCCGAGTTCTTCAGCTCTTCCATGCCCACCATGATGCAGATATAGGCCGTCAGCACCAGCGTCAGCGACAGTGCAATCGGCAGCACCGGCTTGAACACGCTCACCAGCGGCAACATGAACACGGCGATCAGGCCGGTGATCCAGAAGGTACCACCACCGGAATAGATCGAGTCCATGGACTTGCGACCCAGCGCATAGCGCTCAGCCAGCGTGGCATGCGCCGCCGTCCACAGCGGACCGGCCAGACCGGGCCAGGGTGCCAGCAGGGCATGCAGGCCATTGCGCAGCGCTGTCACCAGGTGGACACGCGTCACGTTCAGCTCGATCACCTCGTCCGTGCGCTGGTGATCCGCGCGCTTGCACAGGGCAAAGCCGACCAGGATGTCACCAAAGGCGATCACGTAGGCGATGATGGCAGTCGGAATCGCCAGCAGGAACATGTCGGCGCTCGGCATGCCGATGTCGCTGTTGAACACCAGGAAGTTCATCAGCAGACCAAAGTCGGGCTGGGTAATGCCCCACTCGATCTCGGGCAGCGGGTACTCGCCCACGATCCAGCCGATGATCATGGCGATGAACATGCCGGGGATCATGCCGAAGTTGGAGATCATCTTGGCAAAGCGGTTGTTCTCGACAATGTGCTTGAACGACAGCGAGAACAGGATGTAGGCCGACACGATACAGCCGATCAGCAGCGAGATCGGCGTAGCGTCGATACGGCCGCCCACTTTCAGCTCACCCATCATGGCTGCAATACCGGCACCGATGATGATGCCGGCCTTGAGCGAGTTCGGGATCAGCTTGACCAGCTTGTCGCCCAAGCCGGTCAGTCCCAGGAACAGGAAGATGATGAATACTTCCAGCTGCAGCGCGAACATGGCGCGCACCGCCTCCGGTCCGGGCTCAAAGTTCTGCAGGTACAGCAGCACCACCGGAATCGCCGGAGTGATCCAGCCAGGTACCAGCGGCACGCCCATCAGGGCCGGCAGCAGGTAGCCGATACCGGCGATGACACAGCCGGCCAGGGCGGCTTCATACGGCATGCCCAGGTACTTGGTCAGCAGCGGGATCATGCCCAGGCTGACGACGAACATGAACAGGCCCTGCACCATTTCCGGGAATTCCCAGCGGTAGTGGATGAAGGGGAGTCGGATCTTGAAAGGGCCGGCTTTCCAGAAGGGATGCTCGGCACCATATGCGCGTTCAATGGCCATAAAGGTGTCCAATTGTTGTTGGTGTGACAAAGTACGGTTTTATACCGACAGTTGACGTCAGCGTCACGCAGGGTTTACCCTAGTGCGACTTTGTCATATGACAGCAACAGACATGAAAAACGCGGCCAGGGCCGCGCTGTTCGTGAGGCCTTTTGACCACGATGTCAATGCATCTCGAGCCAGATCGTCACCGGGCCATCGTTGACCAGTGCCACCTGCATGTCGGCACCGAAGATGCCGGTAGCCACCTGCGCATGCAGGGCTCTGGCACGTTGCACGCTGTAGTCGAACAGCGCCTGCCCCTGCGCAGCAGGCGCGGCAGCGGTAAAACTGGGCCGGTTGCCGCCGCTACAATCGGCGGCCAGCGTGAACTGGCTTACCAGCAACAGGCCGCCCTGCACATCCTGCACGCTGCGGTTCATCTTGCCGGCCTCGTCGGCAAAGATGCGCAGCTTGAGGATCTTGGCCAGCAACCGGTCTGCCACCGCCTCATCGTCCTGCGGTTCGGCACACAGCAGCACCAGCAGGCCACGGCCGATCTCGCCGGTGACTTGCCCCTCCACCGTGACGCTGGCCTGGCTCACGCGCTGCAGCAGGGCTTTCATGCGCCAGCGGCTCCGGGCTGGCGCGCCTGCACCGCCTCGCGCAGCAGCGGCAGGCTTTCCAGACCCCAGAACAGCTCGGCGGCGCCGCCCTCCTCTTCCGGCATCAGCACCAGCGTGGGCACGCCCCAGACGCCATGCGACAAGGCCTCCTCGCCGTTGGCGATCAGCTGCGCCTTGACTTCCGGGCTGGCCGGATCGCGTACCTCGGGCAGCAACCCGGTCAGCTGCTGCCAGGCCTGCTGTTGCAGCGCGGCATCATCCGCCACTGCACCAGCGCGCCAGATGCTATCGAACAGCGCGCCGCAGACCTGACGACCGGGCTCGCCTTGCGGGCTGGCGGCGAGCGCCATGCGCAGCCAGGGAAACGGTGCAAACGGGTGCTGCACCGGCCAGTCAAACGGCAGCCCCGCCTGCTCTGCCAGCCAGCGCGTGTGCTGGCGCGACCAGGCCATGCGCTGCGGCATGTCGACCGGCGCCGGCGTGCCATGCGCCTTCAGCAGGCCACCCAGCAGCACCGGGCGATAGCGCACCTGGTAGGCCAGGCCATCGAGTACCTTGGGAAGCTGATGGAAAGCCAGGCAGGCATAGGGCGAGACGAAATCGAAATAGAAGTGGATGACGGGCAGCATGGTCGGGTCTCCGTGAATGATCAGGATTGGCCGCGCTGCAGCAGCAGCTGCCAGAGCGCACGGCGCTCCTCGTCATCGTACAGCGACCAGGCCTGGATTTCATCGAGCGTGCGACGGCAGCCGCGGCACAGGCCGCTGCGCTCGTCGATCTGGCAGATATTGATACAGGGAGATGCCACCGGCGTACTGGCGATGGCGCAGGCGCCGCGTTGCGCGAAGGCCGCAGCCTCGGCTGCAGCGCCGGAAGAAGAACGGGGGGAAGAGGACATGGCGGGATTGTGCCGCACAAGCCCCCGTTCCGCTGGCGTCAGGCCTTGGCAGCCGACTCCGCCAGCATGGCGCGGCGGTTCAGGATGGCACGCGCCACGCGCGAGCTGTTGGGGCGCTCCAGGTAGTTGCTGATCATCTCGCCGGCGTCGATCAGGGCATCCAGGTCGATGCCGGTTTCGATGCCCATGCCGTGCAGCATGTAGACCACGTCTTCGGTGGCCACGTTGCCGGTGGCACCGCGCGCGTACGGGCAGCCACCCAGGCCGGCCACGGAGGTGTCGAACTGCCAGATACCCATCTGCAGCGCGGCCAGCGTGTTGGCCAGCGCCTGGCCATAGGTGTCGTGGAAGTGGCCGCTGACATCGTCGATGTCATAGTACTGCAGCGCGGCATCGATGGCGCGCTGCACGCGGATCGGGGTACCGACGCCGATGGTATCGGCCACGCCCACGTGCTGCACGCCAATATCCTTCATCAGGCGCGCCAGGTAGGCGACGCGCTCGGGAGCAATATCGCCCTCGTAGGGGCAGCCCACGGTGCAGGACATGGCGCCGCGCACCTTGATGCCGGCCGCCAGGGCGGCTTCGACCACCGGGGCAAAGCGCTCGATGCTCTCGCCGATCGAGCAGTTGATATTGCGCTGGCTGAAGGCCTCGCTGGCGGCACCAAACACCACGATTTCATCGGGCTTGCCGACCAGCGCCGCTTCCAGGCCCTTCATGTTGGGCACCAGCACCGAATAGCAGACGCCAGGACGGCGCGTGATGGCGTTCATCACCGCCTCGTTGTCGGCCATTTGCGGCACCCACTTGGGCGAGACGTAGCTGGTGGTTTCCAGCTTGCGCACGCCGGCATCGACCAGACGGCGGATCAGTTCGCTCTTGATCGCGGTCGGAACCTGGGTTTTTTCATTCTGCAGGCCGTCACGCGGCCCCACGTCCACAATCAGTACCTGGGAGGGGTAATCGAACGCCATGTCTGTCTGCTCCTGCTATCAGCTGCCTGCCGGCAAATGGGACTGTCCTGCATGCCGGATGCGTCAGATTGACAGCAATCTGCTGGCTACGCTACAAGACAAACCCGGGGATTTTCCGTTATACTTTCGCTCTTTCGGGCTCTTAGCTCAGTTGGTAGAGCAGCGGACTCTTAATCCGTTGGTCGTAGGTTCGAATCCTACAGGGCCCACCAAACCATTCTGAAAAGCCGGCAAGTCATGTGACTTGCCGGCTTTTTTTCTGCTTACGCGGTCTTCAGCGTCAGCAGTTCGTCGCCATCCTGCACCTGGTCGCCCGGCGCGAACAACAGCTCGACCACCTCGCCATCGGCGGGGGCGGCAATGGTGTGCTCCATCTTCATGGCTTCCATCACGGCCAGCGGCTGGCCCTTGGTGACCTTGTCACCGGCCTGGACGGCAAACGACACCACCTTGCCCGGCATGGGCGCGGTCAGGCGGCCGCCTTCACTGCTTTCGCCGGAGTGGAACAGCGCATCCACCACGGTGATGCTGCTGGCTCCCCGCTGGCTGAACACGTTCAGCTCCTCGCCGTCCAGCCAGGCCTGCAGCGTCTGGCGGTCATCGCCATAGCGCACATCCATGCGGCCGTCATCACGTTCTTCCACGATCAGCGGACCTTCGGTCAGTACCTCGGGGTGCAGCGTGCCGTCCGGCTTGGCGATCACGATGTAGTACGTGCCATCGTGCTCGTAGCGCAGGTCGGCCTGCAGCGGCTCGCCCTTGTACATCAGTTCGAAATGGCGGCTGAAGCTGCCATAACCACGCCAGCCGTCGCGGCGGCTGAACGGATCCTTGCCCTGCAGCAGCTTGTTCTCGCTGAAGATGCGGTGGCCAATGGCAGCCGCCACGGTCATCGGCATGCCCAGCTTGTCCTGGCCGAACAGCGCATCGGCTTCACGCGGGATCAGCGCGGTGTCCAGCTTGGCCTGGCTGAAGGAATCGGTTGCCAGGATCTGGCGCAGGAACTGCACGTTGGTGGTCAGGCCGACGATGCGCATGTGGGCCAGCGCACCATCCAGACGCGCCAGCGCCTGCTCGCGGTCCTCGCCCCAGACGATCAGCTTGGCGATCATGGAGTCGTAGAACGGGCTGATGGCATCGCCTTCACGCACGCCGGAGTCGACACGGGCATCGGCGCGCTGGAAGTCCACGCTCCAGTCGGGCGTGCGGTAGACCTTGAGCGTGCCGGTGACCGGCAGGAAGTTGTTCTCCGGGTTCTCGGCGTTGATGCGCGCCTCGATCGCGTGGCCGCGCATTTCCAGCTCGTGCTGCTGCCTGGGCAGCGGCTCGCCGCTGGCGACGCGCAGCTGCCACTCGACCAGGTCCTGGCCGGTGATCGCTTCAGTCACCGGATGCTCCACCTGCAGGCGGGTGTTCATTTCCATGAAGTAGAACTTCATCTCTTCCGGCCTGTCATAGCCACCCGGCTGCTCGACGATGAATTCCACCGTACCGGCGCCGACGTAGTTGACGGCGCGGGCCGCGGCCACGGCGGCCTCGCCCATCTGCTGGCGCAGCTCGGGTGTCATGCCGGGAGCGGGCGCCTCTTCCAGCACCTTCTGGTGGCGGCGCTGCACCGAGCAGTCACGCTCGAACAGGTAGACGTAGTTGCCATGCGTGTCGCCAAACACCTGGATCTCGATGTGGCGCGGACGCAGCACGTATTTCTCGACCAGCACGGCGTCATCACCAAAGCTGTTGATCGCTTCGCGCTTGCAGGATTCGAGCGCGGAGGCGAAGTCTTCGGACTTCTCGACCAGGCGCATGCCCTTGCCACCGCCGCCGGCGCTGGCCTTGATCAGCACCGGGTAGCCAATGCGATCGGCCTCGCGGTGCAGCATCTCGGGATCCTGGTCGGCACCGTGGTAGCCCGGCACCAGCGGGACGCCGGCCTCTTCCATCAGGCGCTTGGATTCTGCCTTCAGGCCCATCGCCTGGATGGCGCTGGCCGGCGGGCCGATGAAGACCAGGCCGGCATCGGCACAGGCCTGGGCAAATTCGTCGTTCTCGCTCAGGAAGCCATAGCCGGGGTGGATCGCCTCGGCACCGCGCGACTTGGCGGCGTCGATGATGCGCTGCCACTGCAGGTAGCTGTCCTTGGGCGCACTGCCACCGACGTGCACGGCCTCGTTGCACAGCTGCACGTGCTTGGCGCGGGCATCGGCATCGGAATACACGGCCACGGTCTGCACGCCCATGCGACGTGCGGTAGAAGCCACGCGGCAGGCGATTTCGCCACGGTTGGCAATCAGGATTTTCTTGAACATGGTCTTGTCTCCTTGGTTTTCAGAAGGGCCTTACAGCACCTGGATATCGGGGTCCTGCGCGCCAAACCAGCTCTTGAGGCGGCGTATGGCGCGGCGCAGGTAACGGATGAGTAAAAAAGTGACCAGCAGCATCAGCACGACGGCAATCGCCAGCACCACGGCAAACAGCAGCGGATAGGCGGTTGCCAGCCAGACAATACCGATCACCAGCCCGTCCTCGGCAAAGCTCGCCGCCACGTTGCTGAACGGTTCGGGCGAGGTATTGATGGCAGCGCGCGTAGTAGTCTTGGCTGCCTGGCTGGTCGCCGCCAGCGTGCCACCCAGAATCGTGGCCACCAGCGTCATGGTGCCGCCATCGGCGCCAAACACGCTGCCCGCCAGCGCCGCACCCGCAGGAATGCGGATCACGCTGTTGGCCAGATCCCAGATGCTGTCCAACCCCGGGATCTTGTCGGCAAAGAATTCCATGAACAGCATGAAGCCGCTCGCGATCAGCACCAGCGGGCTTTGCAGCAGCTGCATGCTGTCCGGCAAGGGCACCCAGCCCACCAGCCCCAGCATGCCGGTGAGAAACACCACCGCATACAGCCGGAAGCCACTGGCCCAGCCCAGCGCACCAGCCAGCGCCAGCATGCCGGTCAGGTCCATGGTGCCCAGCGCCCGCCCGGCGACCGCTCCGGCCGAGTGGCCGGCATCGCCCAGCACCGCGCTGGTCTGCTGCAGAAAGGGTAACCATTGCTGGAACCATTGCGTCAAGGTCTCGATCATTCCATTCTCCTGGCATTGCGTCAGCACCCATGGTACGAGTGCATGGCAGGATTGCCATCAGCGCACATGCCGGGAAAACGGTACTTTGTCATGCTCAGGCGTCCAGCCAGGACGGCTTGCGCTTCTGCAGGAAGCTCTGCACGCCTTCGCGGCCTTCATCGCTGGCACGGATGTCGGCAATGCCAGCCACGGTCGATGCGATCAGCTCGGCATCGATCTCGCGCTCGGCCACGTCCTGCACCAGGCGCTTGCAGGCCTTGACCGCAGCCGGGCTGGCACTGACCAGCGCCTTGGCGATCTCGGCGACCTTGGCTTCGAGCTGGTCAGCCGGCACCACGGCATGGACAAATCCGATGCGATGCGCCTCGGCCGCATCGAAACGCTCGGCGGTCAGGAACCAGCGGTGCGAGGCGCGCGCACCCATGGCACGGATCACGTAGGGGCTGATGGTGGCCGGGATCAGGCCGAGCCTGACTTCGCTCAGGCAGTAGAAGGCGGTATCGACGCTGATGGCCATGTCGCAAGCGGCCACCAGGCCCATGCCACCGGCATAGACATCGCCCTGCACCTGCGCGATCACCGGCTTGGAGCAGGCATAGATCACGCGCAGCATCTCGGCCAGCTTGCCGGCGTCCTGCAAGTTTTCGTCACGCGTGTAGTCGGCCATGCGGCGCATCCAGTTCAGGTCGGCGCCGGCGCAGAAGGCCGGGCCTTGCGCTGCCAGCACCACCACGCGCACATCGCTGCGCTGGTCCAGATCGGTGAAGGCCTGCGTCAGTTCGGCGATGACCTCGTCATTGAAGGCATTGCGCACGTCGGGGCGCGACAGCGTCAGGGTGGCGATATGGCCGTCAACAGCCAGGGTGAGAGCAGACATGGAGTCTCCGGGATGATCAGGGCCGACCGGCGGCGGGCAAGCGGTTCAGGAACCGGTTGACCTGCGGCTGCCAGACCGACGGGAAATGGGTGAACAGGGTGTGGCCATCCTGGCCCACGGCACGCGTCTGCACGAATTCGCCCACGCCACCGATGCGGGTGTAGGCGGCAAACCACTGGCGTGGCACCTCCTGGCCCAGATAGCGGTCATTCGGCGCGTAAAGCCACAACGTGGGCATGCGGTTGCGCAAGCCCTGCTGGCGCAACTGCTGCGCCAGCGGGAAGGTGGAACAGGGCTGGCCCGGGCGGGCCACCGGATCGGCTCCGGCACCCCCCGAGAAGTTGATCACCGCTGCCACGCCCTGCGGGCGCATGGCGGCTGCTTCCAGCGAGGCGATCGCGCCATAGGAGTGGCCAAGCAGCAGCGTGCCGTTGCGGCGGACCTGCGGCTGCTGCTGCACGGCATCGACCACAGCCAGGATCTGCGTTGCGGCGGCACGCAAGCCCGGGCCGTATTCGCGGCGATCGCAGTTGCCGGACGCCTCGACATCGGCCCCGCCAGTCACGCCGTAACCGATGCGCGTGGGTACCGCCACCACATAGCCCTTCTGCGCCAGGTAGCGCGCGGCAGCGCCGTAATGGGCACGCCCCATGCCGGTCTGGCCGGCACGCGTGGCCGGACGGCCATGGCTGATCACGGCCAGCGGCAAGGCGCCGCGCCGGGCATCGTCACGGAACACGGTGACCTGCAGCGCCCGCTGCACCACCTGGCCGGCACGATCCGTCACCTGCACCGGCACCTGGGTGCGGGTTTCGACCACGCGCGCCTGTGCCGCCGATGCCAGCAGCAGCGCGCACAGGGCGAGGAGCAGGTGACGACGCAGCACGATCGCTCTCCGTCCTTACATGCGGAAGATACCGAACTTCGGCTCTTCGATCGGGGCGTTGTAGGCGGCAGACAGGCCCAGCGCCAGCATGCGGCGCGTATCGGCCGGATCGATGATGCCGTCGTCCCACAGGCGCGCGCTGGCGTAGTAGGGGTGGCCCTGGTCTTCGTACTGCTGGCGAATCGGAGCCTTGAAGGCCTCCTCTTCCTCGGCGCTCCACTGGCCGCCCTTGGATTCGATACCGTCACGGCGCACCGTGGCCAGTACGCTGGCAGCCTGCTCGCCGCCCATCACGGAGATGCGGGCGTTAGGCCACATCCACAGGAAGCGCGGGCTATAGGCGCGGCCGCACATGCCGTAGTTGCCGGCACCAAAGGAGCCGCCGATCACCACGGTGAACTTCGGCACGTTGGCGGTGGCCACGGCCGTCACCATCTTGGCGCCGTGGCGCGCAATGCCCTCGTTCTCGTACTTGCGGCCGACCATGAAGCCGGTGATGTTCTGCAGGAACACCAGCGGGATCTTGCGGTGGCAGCACAGCTCGATGAAGTGGGCGCCCTTCTGTGCGCTCTCGCCGAACAGGATGCCGTTGTTGGCAATGATGCCGACCTTCATGCCCTCGATACGGGCAAAGCCGCACACCAGCGTGGTGCCGAAGCGGGCCTTGAACTCGTCCAGCTCGGAATCGTCCACGATGCGGGCAATGATCTCGCGCACGTCAAACGGCTTGCGCGTGTCGGTCGGGATGATGCCGTACAGTTCCTTGGCGTCGTAGCGCGGCGGCTTAGGCTCGGCGTACTGCGGCAGCGGCTGCTTCTGGTGGTTCAGGTTGTCGACGATGCTGCGCGCCAGTGCCAGCGCATGGGTGTCGTTCTGCGCCAGGTGGTCGGCCACGCCGGACAGGCGCGTGTGCACATCACCACCGCCCAGGTCTTCGGCCGTCACCACTTCACCGGTTGCAGCCTTCACCAGCGGCGGGCCACCCAGGAAAATCGTGCCCTGGTTCTTCACGATGATGGTCTCGTCGCTCATCGCCGGTACGTAGGCACCGCCAGCGGTACAGGAACCCATCACCACGGCGATCTGGGCGATGCCCAGCGCACTCAGGTTGGCCTGGTTGAAGAAGATGCGGCCAAAGTGGTCGCGATCCGGGAACACCTCGTCCTGGTTCGGCAGGTTGGCACCGCCGCTGTCCACCAGGTAGATACAGGGCAGATGGTTCTGCTGGGCGATCTCCTGGGCGCGCAGGTGTTTCTTCACCGTCATCGGGTAGTAGGTGCCGCCCTTGACGGTGGCGTCGTTGCAGACGATCATGCAGTCCACGCCGGAGACGCGACCAATGCCACAGATCACGCCAGCGCCGGGAGCGGAATCGCTGCCGTCACGGTCCGGGTACATGCGGAAAGCGGCCATCGGCGCGATTTCCAGGAAAGGCGTGCCCGGATCGAGCAGCATTTCCACGCGCTGGCGCGGCAGCAGCTTGCCGCGCGCCACGTGCTTGTCGCGGGCGGCCTCGGGACCACCCAGGGCAATCTGCTCGACGCGGGCGCGCAGGTCATCGACCACGCTCTGCATGGCAGCCGCATTGGCCTGGAAATCCGCCGAACGGGCATTGAGTTTGGAAACAATCACTGGCATCGAAATTCTCCTGGAGGCTTAGGCCGTCTTCTGCTCATTCAGGTTGAGCTCTTCCTTCATCAGTTCGCGAATCTTGAACTTCTGGATCTTGCCGGTCACCGTCATCGGGAACTCGTCCACGAAACGCATGTACTTCGGCACCTTGTAGTGCGCAATCTGGCCCTTGCAGAACTCGCGGATCTGGTCCTCGTCGAGCTGCTGGCCGGGCTTGGCGATGATCCAGGCGCACAGTTCCTCGCCAAAACGCTCGTCGGGCACGCCCACCACCTGCACGTCCTGCACCTTGGGATGGCGGTAGAGGAATTCCTCGATCTCGCGCGGGTAGACGTTTTCGCCACCGCGGATCACCATGTCCTTGATGCGGCCGACGATCTTGACGTAGCCTTCCTCGTCCATCGTGGCCAGGTCACCGGTGTGCATCCAGCCGTCGGCGTCGATTGCCTCTTCGGTCTTGGCCGGATCGTTCCAGTAACCATGCATCACCGAATAGCCCCTGGTGCAGAACTCGCCGGTTTCGCCGCAAGGCACGACCTCGCCGGTTTCCGGGCTGACAATCTTGATCTCCAGGTGCGGCTGCACCTGGCCCACGGTGGATACGCGACGCTCCAGCGGCGTGTCCATGCCGCTCTGGCAGCTCACCGGGCTGGTTTCGGTCATGCCGTAGGCAATCGTCACCTGCGACATGTGCATCTCGCCGACCACGCGCTTCATCACCTCGATCGGGCACGGCGAGCCGGCCATGATGCCGGTACGCAGCGAGGACAGATCGAACTCCTTGAAACGCGGGTGGTCCAGTTCGGCGATGAACATGGTCGGCACGCCCTGCAGTGCGGTACAGCGCTCTTCGGCCACGGTTTCCAGCACCAGCAGCGGGTCAAACGCATCGTTCGGGTAGATCACGCAGGCGCCATGCGTCAGGCAGGCCAGGTTGCTCATCACCATGCCAAAGCAGTGGTACAGCGGCACCGGGCAGCACAGGCGGTCCTGGTCGGTCAGGCCGATGCACTCGCCCACCAGATAACCGTTGTTGAGGATGTTGCGGTGCGTCAGCGTGGCACCCTTGGGAAAGCCGGTGGTACCGCTGGTGAACTGGATGTTGATCGGGTCGGTGTTGGCCAGCGTCTTCTGCATGGCTTCCACCTCGGCATCGTCCACATCGCCGCGCTCGATCCAGTCGCTGAAGCGGCGCATGCCCGGAATCTCTTCGCCCTGGCCGGCTTCGTCAATCCAAATGATGCCGCGCAGGTGCGGCAGCTTGGACAGCGCCAGCATGCCCGGATGGCAGTTCGGCAGCTCGGGCGCCAGCTCCTGCAGCATGCCGATGTAGTTGCTGGTCTTGAAGCTCGGCATCGTGATCAGGGCCTTGCACGCGACCTTGTTCAGTGCGTACTCGACCTCGGCCGTGCGGTAGGCCGGGTTGATGTTGACCAGGATGATGCCGACCTTGGCCGTAGCCACCTGGGTGATCAGCCATTCGGCATTGTTGTGCGACCACAGGCCGACGCGATCGCCCTTGGTCAGGCCGCTGCGCAGCATGGCGCTGGCCAGCTGGGTGGCCTTCTGCTGCAGTTCGCGGTAGGTCAGGCGGATGCCCTGGTGGCGGCTGACCAGTGCCTCGTGATCCGGGTAACGTTTGGCAATCGCATCAAAGTGGTCGCCAATCGTGGTTTCCAGCAGGGCTGGCGTGGTCGCGCCACGGTCGATACTGCTGGTCAGCAGTGCAGAGCGGGTTGGCACGGCAGTGTGCTGCGTGTCGGCGGTCATGGCTGGTCTCCTCGGTGGTGGTGTGTTCAGTAGCCTACCTGTACGCGTGATCTTGATGTCACGTTTACGTAAACGTCAATTCAAGATTCTAGCCAGCCACCCCGGGATTGGCGACCCCCGAATCGCAGGATTCAGGGTAAGCCCCAATACGAAATCAGTGCAGCCAGTCGCTGATCTGCGACAACTCCGAGACCACGGCAAAAGCACCCGCCTGCAACAGGGCTTCAGCCGTTACCACCGGGTTGTGCGGACAGGCATAGCCTACCACCCGCGCCCCGGCCGCGGCACCGGCTCTAACCCCAGTCACGCTGTCCTCGATCACCAGACACTCCCCTGCCGGCACCTGCAGCTGCTGCATGGCTGCCAGATAGATATCAGGGTACGGCTTGCTGCGCGCAAACTCGTGGCCGCTGAAGATGCAGTCGGCGCGAAACCAGTCGGTCAGGCCGGTCAAGGCCAGTTGCAGCTTGATCTTGTTGCGGTCGGCGCCAGACACGCAGGCGATCTGGCCTTGTGTGTGGGCGTGCGCCAGCCGCACCAGCTCGGGCGCGCCCGCCACCGGCTGCAGCTGCGCGCGCAAGGCCACATCGCGCGCGGCCCAGAAGCCGTGCAGCCACTCGGTAGTGAAAGGCTGGCCGGTTTCGCGCTCGATGCGCGCCGCCTCGTCGCGCGTGGCCTTGCCGACGAAAATTTGCATGCATTCCTGCAGCGTCAGCTTCCAGCCGCGCTCTTCGAGCAGATCCCGCAGCACGCCCATGGTCAGCGGCTCGCTGTCCACCAGCACGCCATCGCAATCGAACAGCACGGCGGCGAAGCGCTGCGTCACAGCTGCTCTCCGTCCACGTAGATCCAACGTGACATTTCGCCGTCTTCCAGCCGGACAAAGCGGCTGCGTTCGTGCATGCGCTCGGCGCGGCCGTTGACGCGCCAGCGCGCGACGAATTCGACTTCAGCGTGTTCGGCATCGATCAGCTGGTGGTCCTTGACCTCCAGCCCCAGCCATTGCACGCCCTGCTCCGGCTCCAGCATGTCCGGGCGCTTGTCGCGCTGCCAGGTGGCCAGCAGGTAGGCGGTGCGGCCCTGCACAAAGGCGGTATAGCGCGATCGCATCAGGCTTTCGGCATCAGGCGCCGGCAGGTCCATGAAGTTCTCGATATAGCGGCCACAGCATTCACCGCCCGTCAGGGGCTGCTGTTTCGGGGACAGGCGGCCGCAGGGGCACGAGGCCTGCAGCCAGTCGGTATTCTTGCGTTTGCTCACGGGGTCATCGCTCAGGAAATCAGGTTGCGGAATAGGCTTATTTTGCCAGCCGGGGCGCATCGATATGGAATACGCAGCGTCCCCGGAAGCTGGCCGGCGGCTGCCAGCGCTTGCCGCCCTGTACCCGCACCTGCTCGATGCCGAAACGGCGCATCATGTCCAGGCTGTAGCTCCAGCCGATGCAATCACGGTAGCGGGCAAACTCCGGTCGCTGGCCCCAGGTGGTGCTGGCCTGATCGACGCCAATGCGCTGGAAGAAGGCACGCTCCAGCGGCGCCACGCGCTGCACATAGTTTTGGTACTGCTGGCACGCCTCGGGCGGGATGCTGTCAGCCATGTCCTGCAGCACGCCGCCATGCCAGCCCAGCAGGCTGTGGCGCTGCAGCAGCTTGCGCTGGCCGGCCGGAAACACGTAGTTGGCACAGGAGGAGAGACAAACATCGCGCACCTCCACATCCATGCCATGTTGCGCCAGCACATCGCCCAGTGCCATGCCCAGCTCCACATCGCCACCACGCGAACTGATCGACAGCACATGCGCGCCACGCCCGGCATGGAAGCGCACATGCTGTATCGCATCGGCATCCATATAGCCATCGTAATGGACGGTATCGCCCATGCGCCAGACCGTGGCGGTGGCCTCCTGCTGTGCCTGGGCCGGCCATGCGGACAGGCCCAGCAGGGTCGTCAGCACGCAAGCGGTGACACGGACCAGGCCGCTGTCACGGCCTTGCAAGAGTGAGGGAAGATGATAGCCAAGCATGCCTGCATCTTAGCGGCACGGGCGCTGCGCGCTACGGTTGCAATTCCCTGTTTCTGCTTACACCTTGCCGCTTGAAGCTGCCCAAAATAGCAGCATCTGTACATCATTACCACAGCAGTCAGAGGATCGCCTCATGGATCAGAACCAACAACCTATCACTCCCGCCTCGCAGCCCGAACAGGACGACGTGCAAGCCCTGCGTGACCGCGTGCGCCAGCTGGAAGAAGAACTGGCCCGCAAGCAGGCCCAGGCCGATGCCCGCCCCCACGCCGAGGTACCACCGCAGCAGACCCAGCAGGAACAGCACGCCTTTGTGCGCGACATGGTGTCCCGCATGAACGATGTGGATCGCACTGCCCTGCACGACTGGGCCGCGCGCCTGCTGCAACTGCGCCAGTCTGGCGACACCCTGTTGAACAAGGCCAGTCAGGCCCTGAGCGCCACCCTGAACAACAAGGCCGCCCTGCCCAGCATCAAGCTGCTGGCGCGTGAAGCCAAGCGCCGCGCCTGGGACCAGCAAGGCACCGGCGGCCGCGTGGCAGTGGGTGCCGGCCTGATCGCCGCGCTGATGATGGGGCCGGGAGCCATCATTGTCGGTACGGCAGGCGTGGCCGCCGGCTTCCCGCTGTGGGCAGTATTTGGCAGCGGCGGCAGTCTGCTGCAAGCCGTGGTCGATGCCACCACGCCGCTTGCCACGACGCCGGTGCACGTGCCGGTGACGGTGGTGGATCGCGAGGATGAGCAGCCGCCGGTGTGATGATTCGATTTGCCTAGTGACAGGAATGCCCGCGATTGCGGGCATTCTTGCGTCTATACGTTACCCAGAGACCCGCATCTGCTCTCGATGTCGCCGAATAAATGCCTGCTCCGGCTCAAAACGCTCGGGCAGCTCAATCTGTTTGTCTTCGATTGGCCAAAAGGTCTGCTGCAGAAATACGTCGGAAGTCTGACGCATCTGTTTAGACAATACGACCCTGCAATCGTCCGTCAAGGAGAACAGGTACTGATCAAACGCTCTATCGTGCAGTGCAGACAAGCACAACCCATTGCCTGGGTGCAATCGAATAGATGCATCTTCACGCCAAGGCACGATATGGCTGGCAACCAACAAGCGCGGCTCGGACACCGCGCTGATACAACAACGATAACGGTAGCCACTCAAAACAGTTTGACGAAAAAAGGACTGTTTCCGACGCTGCGCCACCATGGTCAAGCGCACGTCACCGGTAAAGTCTTCACTGACTACAAGCGCATCTGCTGGATCTTCTCGCAAGGGAAGCCCTTTAGTCTCCCGCAACGCAGTGAGATGCGCTTCACACAGGTCGGCCAAAGCGTCCCAATTGGCATGGAAGTCATTCCAAACTTTCTGCACCAGCTTACCTGCATTGCCCAAACCCGACACGCCTCGTGCTGCCATAGCTGGATCTAAACTTGCAAAATTACAGCATTTCATGGCCAAGGCACTAGGCGTACGACCTATCCAAGCCGCCATCTCTATGACTTTGAGGTTGCGTTGATGCAGCTGACCAAACGGCGTCTGGCAATAAAAGTAAAACGCTAATTGCGTTTGCGCTTCAGTCCAGTTGCCACTGTCAGGAAAATCGATGACGGTACTCATCTTGTTACTCAAGTGTGGGTAGATAAAATCGTTCTTGAACTCTTACTTGGCTCAGCCCAGCAATCGCCGCTGCAACAACCCCTGCATATCCCTGCGCCCATCCACCACCAGATACACCACCACACGCTGCGACTCGGTGATCCGATAGATGCAACGCCAGGGCTTGAACAAGAGCTGGCGGTACTCTCGGATTCCCAATACAAGCAATTCCTTGGGAATACTGCCGCGTTCTGGCATGTGCTCCAGGCTGGCAAGCACCTCTGACAATTGATCCAGAACCCGTTCCGCGTTGGCAGGACAGTCGTGCTCGGCGATGTAGCCGATGATCGCCTCCAGATCCTGCTCTGCGCCTGGAGTCAGGACCACCTCATAGTGATTGGCCATCGCAGGGCTCAGCGCTTGGCCAGTTTGTCACGCAGGCGCGCAAGCACGGCTCCGGCAGGCGCGATTCGCCCTGCTTCCTCGTCTTGACGACCCAGCGCAAGAATCTTCAGCAATGCCAGCGTTTCCTGTGTTTCCTCATAACTGGCTACATCCTGCAGCACTGCCTTGGCCATGCCGTTCTGCGTGATGACCAGGGGCTGGCGCTCTTCCACCAAGGTGTTCAACACCTCTGCAGCATTGGCCTTCAGATAGCTCACCGGTTTGACTTGGGTTGAATAACGCATGGCCCCCTCCTTGAGACCAAATATAGACTGTATTTAATCTTCTCACAAGTGCAAAAAAAATGATCTGATCCTTGGAGTTTGGACAGTTCAAGCTACCAGCATCTCTTTATTTCAGGAGTCTGCCAAAGGCCTGGCCTTGCGTGGTCGACCACCCAGACGCCCATTAGCCCGCGCTGCTACCGCCTTGGCCGGCGAGCTGACGCGACCGCCCACAGCACCGATCTGCGCCATCCAGCGCTTGCTGCCGAACACCCCTTTGATCAGATGCGGTACATACAGATCCACATCCAGATCCGGCCAGTAGAGACCCAGACCAGCGCCCGTCACCTCGATCCTTGACAAGGCCGTAGGTGCTGCATCTGCCAGCCCTTGGGCATGCGCCACCGGAAATGCAAACGCACAGCCATTATCCAGTTCGATGCAGATACGACCCTCTTCATGACGCGCCGACAAGGCCAACGGGCCATGCGCAAGCAACTGCTCGCCACGCGCACTGGCCTGCAGGTAGTCGCTTTCGGTGATCAGGGATTCAGCCATGGATGTTCTCCCATTGTTGGCATAACTGTCCGATATGCCGTGTCAGATAGGCCGCCAGTTGCCGCAACTGCTGCAACGTAAATCCTTTCTGGCTGTACAGCTTCACTCTGGCCAGATCACACAGCAACTCGAACCTGGCATGTTCCTCCACACCCAGCACATGCACATGTGGCGGGCGATGGTCATTCGGATAAATCACGATACGCCAGGCCCGGAAGGGCGGAAGTACAGCAGGCATGTTCAATATAACCCAAGCAATCTTGGGTTTCAAGAATTCAGACAAGCCGCATGATAACAAATATGAATTCTTTTTTATTAACTTTCATGAGGCGAGCACAAAAAAGCGGCCCGCAGGCCGCCCCATCAAATCACCTCACCAGCCACTCACAGCGCCCGGGAAATGATGATCTTCTGCACATCACTCGTGCCCTCGTAGATCTGGCACACGCGCACGTCGCGGTAGATACGCTCCACCGGGAAGTCGGCCGTCACGCCGTAGCCACCCAGGGTCTGGATCGCCACCGAGCAGACCTTTTCGGCCGTTTCGCTGGCAAACAGCTTGGCCATGGCCGCTTCCTTCAGGCAGGGCTTGCCGGCATCGCGCAGGCTGGCGGCGTGCCAGATCAGCTGGCGTGCCGCTTCCAGTTGCGTGGCGCAATCGGCCAGGCGGAAAGACACCGCCTGGTGCTCGATGATCGGCACGCCGAAGGCCTCGCGCTCCTTGGCGTACTGGATGGCAAAATCCAGCGCGCTGCGCGCCATGCCCACGCTCTGCGAGGCAATGCCGATACGGCCGCCTTCCAGCGCGCTCAGGGCAATCTTGTAGCCCTCGCCTTCCTCGCCGATCAGGTTCTCGGCCGGAATGCGGCAGTTGTCAAACAGGATCTGTGCGGTATCGCTGCTGTGCTGGCCCAGCTTGTGCTCCAGGCTGGCGACTTTCCAGCCCGGGTTGTCGGTGCCCACCATGAAGGCGCTCAGGCCCTTCTTGCCGGCAGCCTTGTCGGTCACGGCGATCACCACCGCGGCCTGGCCATGCTTGCCGCTGGTAATGAACTGCTTGGTACCGTTGATCACGTACTCATTGCCGTCCTTCACCGCCGTGGTGCGGATGGCGGAAGCGTCGGAGCCCACGTGCGGCTCGGTCAGGCAGAACGCACCCAGGATATCGCCACGCGCAGCCGGCACCAGCCACTGCTGCTTCTGCTGCTCATTGCCGTAACGCATCAGGATCGCGTTGTACGGGCAGTTGGTCACGCTGATCGCCGTGCTGGTACCGCCGTCACCGGCAGCGATCTCTTCCAGCACCAGGGCCAGCGTCACGTAATCCAGGCTGGCTCCGCCGTACTCTTCCGGTACGCAGATACCATAGGCACCCAGCTCGGCCAGGCCCTTGTGTGCTTCCTTGGGGAAGGTGTGCTCCTTGTCCCACTGGGCGGCATTGGGCCACAGCTGTTCTTGTGCAAAGGCGCGAACGGCATCGCGCACCATTTCCTGGTCCTGGGTCAGCAGCATGGCTTTCTCCTCGTGTTCTGTTCTTGAAAAATTCTCGGGATGACAGGCAGGTGCGACTTACCAGTCCAGCGCCTGGCCATCGTATTGCAGGAAGCCGCCATTGGCCGGATGGTTCTCCAGCACCTCGCGCATGCCACGCGCACTGTCCTCGACCTTCACCGGCGCCTCGGCACCGCCCATGTCGGTCTGCGTCCAACCCGGATGCAGCAGCACCATGGTGCTACGCGGGTAATCAAAACGGGCCGATGCCACAGCCATGTTGAGCGCCGTCTTGCTGACACGGTACAGCCAGCTGTGGCTGCTGTCGGCAACGGCAATGCTGCCCAGAATGCTGGACACGAAAGCAAAGACGCCACCCTGGCCGCCCCGCCCTGCTTCTACCAGCGGCGCCACCTGAGGAATCACCTGCATCGCACCGAGCACGTTGGCGTGCATGACCTGGTCAAAGTCCTGTTGCGTTGGCGGGCTCAGTGCATCACCGCGGCCGGGCACTCCCGCCACATAAATCGCCACATCCAGCGCTACACCATCCAGCTGCCAGCTCAAGCCGCTGACACTGGCCGGATCAGCCACATCCACACGCAAGGCCTGGGCCACGCCCAGTGCTTCCAGCCGGGCCAGTCCGGCATCATCCCGCGCGGTGGCAATCACCTGATCGCCATTCGCCACATACTGGCGCGCCATCTCGTAGCCAATGCCACGCGAGGCACCTATCAGCAACACCTGTGCCATGCTGTCTCCTGTCACCTGTCTCACAGGCAGGGCGCTACCCCATGGCAGCCACCCTGCGGTCTGGCATTACACCAGTTCGATACACATGGAAGTGCCTTCACCGCCGCCGATACACAGCGTGGCCAGGCCCTTCTTCAGGCCGCGCGCCTTCAGCGCGTGGATCAGCGTCACCACGATACGGGCACCGGAAGCGCCGATCGGGTGGCCCAGCGCGCAGGCGCCGCCGTTCACGTTGACCTTGTCATGCGGCACGTTCAGCTCGGCCATCAGCGCCATCGGCACCACGGCAAAAGCCTCGTTCACTTCCCACAGGTCCACGTCCTCGACCTTCCAGCCGGCCTTGTCCAGCGCCTTCTTGGTAGAACCAACCGGAGCGGTGGTGAACCAGTTGGGCTCCTGCGCGAAGGCGGCGTGGCTGACGATGCGTGCCAGCGGCGTGCAACCCAGCTCCTTGGCCTTGGATTCGGTCATCAGCACCACGGCGGCAGCGCCGTCGTTGATGCTGGAAGAAGCGGCAGCGGTAATCGTGCCGTCCTTCTTGAAGGCGGGACGCAGCGTCGGGATCTTGTCGATCTTGATCTTGCCCGGACCTTCGTCGGTGTCGATCACGCGCTCGCCCTTGCGATCAGCCACGGTCACCGGCACGATCTCGTCCTTGAAGGCGCCAGCAGCGATGGCGTCCTGCGCGCGCTGCACGCTGGCCATGGCAAACGCGTCCTGCTGCTCGCGCGTGAAGTTGTACTTCTCGGCACACTCTTCGCCGAAGGTACCCATGCTGCGGCCTTCCTCGTAGGCATCTTCCAGGCCGTCCAGCATCATGTGGTCATACACCTTGTCGTGACCGATGCGGTAGCCGCCACGTGCCTTCTTCAGCAGGTAGGGGGCGTTGGTCATGCTTTCCATGCCACCGGCCACCAGGATGTCGGCGCTGCCGGCCTTGATGGTGTCGGCAGCCATCATGATGGTCTGCATGGCAGAGCCGCACACCTTGTGCACGGTCACGGCAGCGGAAGACTTGGGCAGGCCAGCCTTCAGCGTGGCCTGGCGCGCCGGCGCCTGGCCCTGGCCAGCCATCAGCACGTTGCCGAAGTAGACCTGCTCGACCTGCTCGGGCTTCAGGCCGGCCTGCTCGACGGCAGCCTTGATCGCCACGGCACCCAGATCGCTGGCAGACAGATTGGCAAAGTCGCTCTGGAAAGAGCCCATGGGGGTGCGCTTTGCGGCGACGATAACGATGGATTCAGCCATGCTTTTTACTCCTGTGGGGTTGGCAGGTCCTGCTGGCGGGAAAACCGCCGATCCTGCTCATAGGGAAATACATCCAGCACTTCACCACGCTGGATGCGCTCTTTGTGCGCCTGCCAGAACTGGGGGTCCAGCAGGTCGCCGTGGTATTTCATGAAGACTTCGCGCACGGCATCGTTGCCGAGCAGGAAGGGCCCGAAGGTTTCGGGGAATACGTCCTTGGGTCCGACGTGATACCAGATCTCGCCCGACATCTCGTCTTCCTCGTTGCGTGGCGCTGGCACCTTGCGGAAATTGCAGTCGGTCATGTATTCGATTTCATCGTAATCGTAAAACACGACCTTTCCATGACGCGTGACGCCAAAGTTCTTCCACAGCATGTCGCCCGGGAAGATGTTGGCCGCCACCAGATCCTTGATCGCATTGCCATATTCGATCACGGCATGCTCCATCTGGTGGCGCGCCTTCGGGCTGTCCAGGCCGGAATCGAAGGATTCCTGCAGGTAGATATTCAGCGGCACCATGCGGCGCTCGATATAGACGTGCTTGAGGATGACCTCCTGCTGGCCATTGCCGTCGCGGTCGGAAATCTCGATCTGGCTCGGGGCGAACTTCTGGATTTCCTCGATCAGCTCGTCCTCGAAACGGTCGCGTGCAAACGCCACCAGGCTGTACTCCATGGTGTCGGCCATGCGGCCCACGCGGTCGTGGTCGCGTACCAGCTTGTACTTTTCCTTGATCAGTTCGCGCGAGGTGTCCTTCTGCGGCGGGTAGTAGTCCTTGATCACCTTGAACACATAGGGGAAGGACGGCAGGTCGAACACCAGCATCACCATGCCCTTGATGCCGGGGGCGATGCGGAACTTGTCGGTGCTGTGCAGCAGGTGGAACAGGAAGTCGCGGTAGAACAACGTCTTGCCCTGCTTGGCCAGGCCGAGCGCGTTGTAGATCTCGGCGCGCGGCAGGCGCGGCATCAGGCTGCGCAGGAAGTGCACATAGGCCGAGGGGATCTCCATGTCGACCATGAAGTAGGCCCGCGCAAAACTGAACAGCGACTGCAGGTCGTTCTCGCCAAACAACGCGGCGTCGATGTACAGCTTGCCGTTCTCGTTGAACAGGATCGGCAGCGAAAACGGCACCTCGCGGAAGCTGTTGACGATCTTGCCCACCACATAGGCGCCCTTGTTGCGGAAGAACAGGTTGGACAGCACCTGCACCTGGAAGTTGGAGCGCAACCGGCCATCGCCGATCTGCGCCAGGAACAGCGGCTCGATGCGGCTGATGTCGGCGTCCAGGTCCTCGAACGGGGCATGCAGGCCGTAGTCCAGGATCAGCGTTTCCAGGCAGCCGCGCAGCTCGCCAGCGCTCTTCGGGTAGTAGGCACGGTAGGACGTGACCTTCACGTCCGGCTGGCATTCGATGTACTCGGTGCTGATGGCAGGCAGCACGAAGACGAAATCGTTGTGGAAATAGCTGCGGTGCAGGATCTTGGTGGTGACCGAGTTGAAGAAGGTCTCGGCCAGCTCGGGCTGGTGGTGGTTGACCAGCAGCCCGATGTAGATCAGCTTGGCATGTAGCCAGACATCCATCGGCAGGTGCTGGGCGCGGAATTCGCGCTCCAGCCGCAGCACGCATTCGCGCACGCGCATGTCGTAAAAGGCAATGCGTTCGCGCTGGGCGCGTTGCTGACCATGCCAGTCCTGGATCTCGAAACGCTGCTTGGCGCGCGAGGATTCGGCACGGAACAGGCGGTAGTGGCGGTCAAAACCGTCCACCATCGCCTGGGCGATATCGGTGGCCAGGGTGGCGTCGTCAGTGGTCTGCGGGATCATGCTGTCTCCGGATGTCCTGCTATTGTCATGAAATGGCTTGTATAGCCATTATCCGCAGTATTTCTGCTCCCAGTGCTCCAGCGCCGCCAGATAGGCTTCCTTCATGTCGGCCGCATCGCCAGCCGTCATGTGCATGTCGTGGATCAGGCCATCGCTGATGCCATAGACCCAGCCGTGCAGCGTCAGGTCCTGGCCGCGCGCCCAGGCATCGGTTACCACGGTGGTCTGTGCCACCTTGATCACCTGCTCGATGGTGTTGAGCTCGCACAGGCCGTCGAGCTGACGCTCCGGCACCACGCGTTCCATGCGGCGGATATGGCGATCGTAGACATCGCGCACGTGGCGAATCCAGTTGTCGGCCAGGCCGACGCGCTGCTCGTGCAGCGCCGCCGCCACGCCACCGCAACCGTAATGGCCCACCACCAGCACGTGCTTGACCTTGAGCTGGTCAACCGCGTACTGCAGCGTGGACAGACAGTTCAGATCAGTCGGCACTACCACGTTGGCCACGTTGCGGTGCACAAACACCTCTCCCGGATCCAGACCGGTGATCTGGTTGGCCGGTACGCGGCTGTCGGAACAGCCAATCCACATGTATTCGGGATTCTGCTGGGCCAGCAGGCGCGAGAAGAAGCCGGGGTTTTTGACGACCTGCTGCTCCGCCCAGCGCCGATTGCTCTCGAACAGGTTTTCCAGGTTATCGACTTTCTTCTTGGCTGTGTCTGTCATGTGTTTCCTTGTTGTTCCATGGAAAAAAGCCCTGTCCGGGGGGACAGGGCCTGGCTGCATGCCGGTCTTACATGGTTTCTGCGAACAACTCGCGACCAATCAGCATGCGGCGGATCTCGCTGGTGCCGGCGCCAATCTCGTAGAGCTTGGCATCACGCCACAAGCGACCCAGCGGGTACTCGTTAATATAGCCGTTGCCACCGAAGATCTGAATGCCGTCACCGGCCATCTTGGTTGCCATTTCCGCCGTCCACAGGATAACGGATGCGCAGTCCTTGCGCACCTGGCGGGCATGGCCGCCACCAAGGGCATCGAGGTTTTTGCCGATGGTGTACAGGAAGGAGCGGCCCGCCTGCAGCAGTGTGTACATGTCGGCGACCTTGCCCTGGATCAGCTGGAATTCGCCAATGCTCTGGCCAAACTGCTTGCGATCGTGGATATAGGGCACGACGTTGTCCATCACGGCCTGCATGATACCGACCGGGCCAGCGGCCAGCACGGCGCGCTCGTAGTCCAGGCCGCTCATCAGCACCTTCACGCCGCCGTTGAGCTCACCCAGAATGTTCTCGGCCGGCACTTCCACGTCCTGGAACACCATCTCGCCGGTATGGCTGCCGCGCATGCCCAGCTTGTCCAGCTTCTGTGCCGTGCTGAAGCCCTTCATGCCCTTCTCGACCACGAAGGCGGTGATGCCGCGTGCGCCCAGCTCGGGCTCGGTCTTGGCATAGACCACCATGGTGTCGGCGTCAGGGCCGTTGGTGATCCACATCTTGCTGCCGTTGAGCAGGTAGTAGCCGCCCTTGTCCTCGGCCTTGAGCTTCATGCTCACCACGTCGGAGCCGGCACCCGGCTCGGACATGGCCAGCGCACCGATGTGCTCGCCGCTGCACAGCTTGGGCAGGTACTTCTGCTTCTGCGCCTCGTTGCCGTTGCGCTTGATCTGGTTCACGCACAGGTTGGAGTGCGCGCCGTAGCTCAGGCCGATGGCGGCGCTGGCGCGGCTGATTTCTTCCAGCGCGATCATGTGCGCCAGGTAACCCATGTTGGTGCCACCGTATTCTTCGGGCACGGTCATGCCCAGCACGCCCAGCTCGCCGAATTTCTGCCACAGGTCCATCGGAAACTGGTCCGTACGGTCTGCCTCGGCAGCGCGCGGGGCGATTTCAACCTGGGCAAAGGTGTATACGGCGTCGCGCAGTGCGTCGATGTCTTCGCCGAGCTGGAAGTCGAGTCCGGGCATGTTGCTCATGGGTGTCTCCTGTGTGGTCAGTGGTGTATGCCGAAATTGTATGACGTTGACGTAAACGTCAAATACAGGTTTCCCCTAATACCTGCGGGGTCAAGTGCTTTTTTTTGTCGAGGCCGGCTCCATCTGCTGCAGCACGGTGCGCGCCTCGTCCTCGTGCGCCTTCACCTCATCGAGGTTGGCCTGCAGCTCGGCCAGCTGTGTCTCCAGCTGGCAACGGTGGTGCGCCAGCGTCTGCAGGTACTTGCGCAGCTGCGGGGCCGTATCACGCGGGCTTTCGTAGAGATCGATGATTTCCTTGGCCTCGGCCAGGCTGAAACCGAGGCGCTTGGCACGCAGCGTGAGCTTGAGATGGATGCGGTCACGCGGGGAATAGATGCGCACGCGCTGCCCTGCCCCTTCGCGGCGGGGGTTCAGCAAGCCCATGTCTTCATAAAAACGGATGGCACGGGTCGTCAGGTCAAATTCCTTGGCCAGATCGCTGATGGTGTAGGTGGTGCCGCTTGCCATGTCTTGTCTCACTCCTGGATCTGCCCGCAGATCTTGTTGTATTTATCGTCTGTATTTATGGATTGGGATTGTAGGTCGCGCATGGCCGGAAGCAAGTCCCCGGGCGCTAGCCGTTTTCAGGACAAAGCTGTCAATAGGCTGAAAAATGCATGAAGATCGCATCTTTTATGCCATTTTTTCGTGTCAAACGCCACAAAAAAGTTGCGAAGTCCTTCAACGCGGGGTAAATTTTGCCCCTATGACTATTTCCACCACTCTTTCCGGCGCCCGTATCGTGCTGTCCCGGGTGCTGAAAACCGCTGCTGCCGTGGCGCTTTCCACCACCCTGATGGCACCGGCCGCCGCCCAGTCCGACAAGTTCGAACTGGCTGCCCCCGCCGCCGACAGCTTCTCCAAGGCCCAGAACCTGCGTGACCGCAAGGCCGAGGCCGTGCTGCCGAACGAGAAGACCGTCACCTCCCTCAGCAAGCCGACCGAGCTGCACGCCGACACCCAGGTGGCGTCGTTCCAGCAAGGCAGCGCCTCCTGGTACGGTGCGCAATTCCACAACCGCCTGACCGCCAACGGCGAGCGCTACAACATGAACGCCATGACGGCTGCCCACAAGACGCTGCCCTTTGGCACGCTGGTGCGCGTGGAAAGCCCGACCACCGGCAAGTCCGTGATCGTGCGCATCAACGACCGTGGTCCCTACGCCAAGGGCCGCATCATCGACCTGAGCCGTGCCGCTGCCACGCAGCTGGGCGTGAAGGACATGGGCGTGTATCGCGTGAAACTGTACAAGGCCGGCCAGAACGGCAAGAAGGGCAAGCGCATCAGCTCCTGATCGCGTCCTGCACCCGACAAGCGCCCTGCGGCTGATCGCCCAGGGCGTTTTGTTTTGGCTGCTTCAGGCGTTCACCACTGCGGCAGGCGTGCGCGTGACAGCCAGTCGCGCTGTTCGCGATAGTCGGGCATCAGCTGCTCGACCAGCGCCCAGAAGCGCGGGCTGTGGTTCATCTCGCGCAGGTGGCAGAGTTCGTGCACCACCACGTAATCGAGCACTGCCGGCGGAAAATGCAGCAGGCCCCAATGCAGGCGAATCACGCCGCGCGCACTGGCACTGCCCCAGCGCGTACGCGCATTGCTCAGGTGCAGCGCCGTGCAATGCACGTCCAGCATCGGCGCATAGACGGCAACGCGCTGCTGCAAATGGCGCAGCGCCTGCTGCTGGAACCAGGCCAGCGTGACGCGCCGCATGTCGGCTGCCGTGGCCTGCGGCGGCAGGCTCAGCGTCAGGCTGGCGGACGCATCCTGCACGCCGGGCTGCCAGTGCGCCAGGCTGGCGAGCCGGGCCTGGGCGCGCGCCGAAGGCAGTTTGCCAGCCGATGCCGGCTGTTCGCACAAGAGCACCCGGGCCGGCTGCCCCAGCACCTGCAACTGCATGCCGTGCTGCCAGTGCAGCGGCTGCATGGCCGCCTTGCCAGCCAGATAATGCTCGCGCAGCTTGCGCAGGATCCAGGCAGCCTTGGACAGCAGCACATGCTCGACCTGGCCCCGCGTGACCCAGAAAGGTGCTGATACCGCCAGACCGTCCTGGGTGATGCGCATGCCCAGCGTGCGGCGGTGGCTGCGCTGCAGCCGGTAGCCAATGTCCTGACCCTCCAGCACCAGCTGGCAGTTGGCCTGCGGGTGCTGCAGCAGCGGTTCGGAGCGGGTGGACTCGGTCATGCGGATGCTGCAGCCGGTGTTCAGGGTGTCAGGCCAGCCGGACTGCCGGCGGCCACCTCAGCCTGTGCTGCTTCTTCTTCGAGCAGCAGGGTGCGGGCAAAATCGAGGAAATCGCTGTGCACGCGCGTATGGGGCGGAAACGCCGGGTCCAGCGGCTGGTCACGCCAGATTTCGCCTTCACCGGTGCAGACCAGGTGCACCATGCAGCCGGCCGCCGAGGCTGCCTGCACGTCACGCAGCGCATCGCCCACGGCATGGATGGACGACAGCTCGACGCCGTAGCGCTCGGCAATCTCCAGGAACATGCCGGATTCGGGCTTGCGGCAACTGCAGGCTTCTTCCAGGCTGTGCGGGCAGAAGAACACGGCGTCGATACGGCCGCCATGCGCCTGCACCTGGCGGTGCATGACCTCATGGATCTGGTTGAGCGAGGCCATGTCCATCACGCCGCGCCCCAGCGCCGGCTGGTTGCTGGCCACCACCACATGCCAGCCGGCACGCGCCAGCAGGCCAAGCGCTTCCATGGCACCGGGAATCGGCTCCCACTCCTCCGGGCCCTTGATGTAGCCCTTGCGGTACACATTCAGGGTGCCGTCGCGGTCAACCACGATCAGCTTGAGGGGGGCTCTGCGCGGTGCCATGGCGGTGCTCCGGAATCCGTTCAGACGGCCAGGCGCGCCAGGTCGGCCACGCGGTTCATCGCCTGGTGCAGCATTTTCAGCAGCCCCTGGCGGTTCATGCGCAGGTCGTCCTGTTCGGCGTTGACCATCACGTCGTCAAAAAAGGTATCGACCGGCACGCGCAGCGCGGCCAGCGCCTGCAGCGATTCGGTGTAGCGGCCCTGCTCCACATGGGCATCGGCCTCGGGCAGGATCTGCTGCATGGCGGCAAACAGGTCTTTCTCGGCCTGTTCCTGCAGCAGCATTTCGCTGACGTGGGCATCGACCACCTGGCCGACATCGCCAGCCTTGCGCAGGATGTTGCCGATGCGCTTGTTGGCCGCAGCCAGCGCCTGGGCTTCGGGCAGTTGCGCGAAGGCGCGTACCGCATCCAGACGCGCCGGGATCTCGCCCCAGGCCGGACGCACGGCGATCACGGCATCGGCCTCCTGTGCGCTGTAGCCCTGCTCGCGCAGGTAGCCGCCGATGCGCTCGTAGATGAAGTCCAGCAGCTGCTGGTTGCTGCTGGCCGCATCGGGCAGCAGCGTGCCGAAGATACCGCCAACGGCGGTGACCAGCGTGGACAGGTCCAGCGGCAGGCGCTTTTCGATCAGGATGCGGATCACGCCCAGCGCGTGGCGGCGCAGCGCGAACGGGTCCTTGTCGCCGGTCGGCAGGTTGCCGATGCCGAACATGCCGACCAGGGTTTCCAGCTTGTCGGCCAGTGCCAGCACGGTACCGGTCTGGTTACGCGGCAGCAGGTCGCCAGCAAAGCGCGGCTTGTAGTGGTCCTCGATGGCCACGGCCACGCCGTCACGCAGGCCTTCGTGGCGCGCATAGTACTGGCCCATGATGCCCTGCAGCTCGGGGAATTCGCCGACCATATCGGTCAGCAGGTCGCACTTGGCCAGCTGCGCCGCCTGCTGCACCTTGCTGTCGAGCACATCGAAACTGTCCTTGTCTTCCAGCGTGTAGGGGTGGGTACCCAGACGCAGCTGGTTGACGATGGCGTGGGCGATCTGGCGCACGCGTTCGCTGCGCTCGGCCTGGGTGCCCAGCTTGTTGTGGTAGACCACCTTGGCCAGGCCGGGAATGCGCTCTTCGAGCTTTTTCTTGCGGTCCTGGTCAAAGAAGAACTTGGCATCGGCCAGGCGCGGACGGATCACGCGCTCGTTGCCACCGATCACGGCCGAGGCGTCATCGGGATTGATGTTGCTGACCACCAGGAAGCGGTTGGTCAGCTTGCCCTCGGCATCCAGCAGCGGGAAGTACTTCTGGTTGGCCTTCATGGTCAGGATCAGGCATTCCTGCGGCACTTCCAGGAATTCGGGTTCGAATTCGCAGACCAGCACCTTGGGACGCTCGACCAGCGCCGTGACTTCCTCGAGCAGCGCGTCATCGCTGATCGGCGTGTAGCCATTGCCCAGCTGGATCGCGGCCAGCTCCAGCTGGTGCGCGATATCGGCCTTGCGCTCCTCGAAGCTGGCGATCACGGCGCCCTGCTCGCGCAGCGTATCGGCGTAGCTGTCGGCATGGTCCAGCTCGATCGGCTCGGCCTTGCCCTCGAAACGGTGGCCGTGCGTCTGGCGACCGGACTGCAGGCCCAGCGCCTGCACCGGCACCACGCTGCTGCCATGCAGCGCCACCAGGCCGTGTGCAGGGCGCACGAACTGCACGCTGCTCCAGCCCGGCATCTCGCAGCCGGTTTCGAGCTGGTAGGTCATGACCTTGGGAATCGGCAATTTGGCAATCGCTTCTTCGAGCGCCTTCTGCAGGCCGCTGTCGAGCGTGGCACCGTCGATCACGCTGTCCAGGAACAGCGATTCGGCCTTGCCGTCCTGCTGGCGCTTGAGTTGCGGCACCGCATCAGCGCCTTTGCCGAGCGCCTGCAGCTTTTTCAGCAGCGCAGGCGTGGCCTGGCCATCGGCATCGAGGCCGACCGTGACCGGCATCAGCTTGAGTTGCACCGGCTTGTCTGCCGCCTTGGCCACCACGCGGGTGACATGGGCGGCCAGGCGGCGCGGGCTGGCAAACGGGGTGGCCACGCTGTCGCCATTGGCCAGGCCTTGCGCGCGCAGCGCGGCCAGCAGGGAATCGGCAAAGGACTGGCCCAGCTTCTTCAGCGCCTTGGGCGGCAGTTCTTCGACAAACAGTTCTACGAGCAGATTGGGAATCGTCATGGTGTTCTTTCTCAGGCGGCCTTCTTGTCCTTGGTGGCGGCTTCCATCTGGGCCACCCATTCACGCGGTGCCATGGGGAAGCCCAGGCGCTCACGGCTCTCGTAATAGCTTTGCGCCACGGCACGCGCCAGGTTGCGGATGCGGCCGATGTAGGCTGCGCGCTCGGTGACGGAAATCGCACCGCGGGCATCCAGCAGGTTGAAGGTATGCGCGGCCTTGAGCACCTGCTCGTAGGCCGGCAGCGCCAGCTGCTGTTCGATCAGGTACCTGGCCTGCTTTTCGTGTGCGGCAAAGGCCTGGAACAGGAAATCGGCATCGCTGTGCTCGAAGTTGTAGGTGGACTGCTCCACCTCGTTCTGGTGGTAGACGTCGCCATAGGTCAGCTCATCGGTCCACTGCAGCTTGTAGACGTTGTCCACGCCCTGCAGGTACATCGCCAGGCGCTCCAGGCCGTAGGTGATCTCGCCGGTGGCCGGCTTGCAGTCGATGCCGCCAACCTGCTGGAAATAGGTGAACTGGGTCACTTCCATGCCGTTGAGCCAGACTTCCCAGCCCAGACCCCAGGCGCCCAGCGTCGGGTTTTCCCAGTCGTCCTCGACGAAGCGGATGTCGTTCTTCTTCAGGTCGAAGCCGAGTGCTTCCAGGCTGCCCAGGTAGAGCTCGAGGATGTTGGACGGCGCCGGCTTGAGCACCACCTGGTACTGGTAGTAATGCTGCAGGCGGTTCGGGTTGTTGCCATAGCGGCCATCCTTGGGGCGGCGGCTGGGCTGCACGTAGGCGGCCTTCCAGGGTTCGGGACCGATGGCGCGCAGGAAGGTGGCGGTGTGGCTGGTGCCGGCACCGACTTCCATGTCATAGGGTTGCAGCAGCGCGCAGCCCTGGGCGTCCCAGTATCGCTGCAGCTTGAGGATGATTTGTTGGAATGTCAGCATGAAATGTCCTGTCTGCCCGCGAAGGGGCCAATAAACCATTTTAGCGGGGGAATATGGCGCAGGGGTGGCATCAGCCGCGCGGGCGCGGCAGACGCAGGGCAAACAGCGCCAGCAGGGCCGCACCCAGCAGCCACAGCGGCCACAGGCCGAGCTGACCGGCCCAGCGCGCAAACGGCGTCAGGCCCTCGCGGCCCTGCACCTGGCCACGCAACACGCCACGCTCCAGCCGCGGCAGCTCCTGCTGCACCTGGCCCAGATGGTCGATGATGGCGGTGGAACCGGTATTGGTGGCACGCAGCATCGGGCGACCCAGTTCCATGGCGCGCATGCGGCTGATATGGCGGTGCTGGTCGATCGCCACGCTGTCACCAAACCAGGCGATGTTGCTGACGTTGGCGAGGATAGTCGGGGCCTGGCCGGGATCGGTAAAGCTGACTGCCAGCTCTTCACCAAACAGGTCTTCGTAGCAGATATTGGGCTGGATGCGCTGGCCCTGCCAGAGCAGGCGCGGCTGGTTGGCATCGCCGCGCAGGAAGTTGCCCAGCGGCATCACCATCATGTCGACAAACCACTGGAAGCCGTAGGGCACGAATTCGCCAAACGGCACCAGGTGCTGCTTGAGATAGCGGTATTCGGGCTGGCTGGACGGCGGCATCAGCACCTCCGACAGCGGCTGGCTGCCGGACAGCACGGCACCTCCCGGCACCATGCCGACCACGGCATTCGCCAGGCCAGTCTCGAAGGTCCCAGCCGGCGTGCCGATCAGCGCCGCCTGCTCGCCCGTGGCAAAGCGCTGCTGCATGGCCTGCCAGTAGCCCGGCGGCAGCTGGGTCGGCAGGATCGGCAAGGCGGTTTCAGGCAACAGCACCAGTGGCGCCTGCGCCGCAGCCAGCTGCTCGCCGTACCAGACCAGCGCCGCTTCGATGCCGCCGCTGGGCACGAATTTCTCGTCCTGCGGGATATTGCCCTGCATCAGCTCCACGCCCAGCGGCTTGTCGCCCGCCGGCGTAGTCAGGCCGGGATTGACACCTTCACGCAGCGCGATGCCGGCAAACAGCAGCAGCACCACGGTGGCAGAGGTCAGCAGGCCCTGGCGCACCGAAGCGTTGCGACCGTGCAGCTGGCGCAGCGCCAGCAGCGCCGCCAGCCAGCAGGCCAGGAAGCCGATGCCGTAGACGCCGATCCAGGGTGCCCAGCCGGCCAGCGGGCCTTCGACATGGGCGTAGCCCAGCGCGCCCCAGGGAAAACCGGTGAACAGCACGCCTCGGCAAAGCTCGGCCAGCAGCCAGAGCGCGGCAAACAGCAGGCTGCCGCCCGCCCGCGTCGGCCCCTGCAGTGCCAGCCAGAGCCCGCAGGCCAGCGCGTAATACAACGCGAGCGCGCCGGCCAGCAACAGCACCGCCAGTGCCGCCACTCCCGACAGCATGCCGCCATAGACGTGCATGGAGATATACAGCCACCAGAAGGTACTGGCGAGCCAGACCGTGGCCAGCAGCCAGCCACGGCGGAAGCCACGGCGGAAACGCTGGCGTGGCGAATCGGTAGGCGAAACGGAGCACGCCAGCAGCCAGACCGCCAGTGCCAGCACCAGCGGCTGCAGCCACCACAAGGGCATGCCGCCCCAGGGCCAGGCGGTGGACCAGGCCAGCAACACGCCGCACAAGGCCAGCAACAGCAGTCCGAGGCGTCCGGCAGGCAGCGTGTGTGTCATGGTGTCAGGGGATAACCGTGGAACCGGCTCAGTATCCGGCTTCGGGATTGACCGCGCGCGAGACCTTGAACCAGCGCACCGCACCGCCACGCGTGTGCATGACGACGAAGTTCAGGCCGTCCAGCGTGATGTACTCGCCGCGGCGCGGCACATGGCCCATTTCGTGGGCAATCAGGCCGCCAATGGTGTCGAAGTTGTCCGCATCTTCGGGATCGCTGCTGGTGATGCGCACCTCGAAATCCTCGTTGATGCGCTCGACCGGGGTATCGCCACTGACGCGGTAGGAGCCGTCGGCCAGGCTGTAGATATCGCCCTCTTCCTCGTTCTCGTCGAATTCGTCCTCGATCTCGCCGACGATTTCCTCCAGCACGTCCTCGATCGTGACCAGGCCGGCCAGGCGACCGAATTCGTCGATCACCATGGCCTGGTGGTTGCGCTTGACGCGGAATTCACGCAGCAGCTCGTTCAGGCCCTTGCTCTCGGGAATGAACAGCGGCGCGCGCAGCAGCACGCGGATATTCAGGTCGGGGGCGCGCTGCAGCTTGAGCAGGTCCTTGGACATCAGCGTGCCGATGATGTTGTCGCGCTCGCCTTCGAAGACCGGGAAACGTGAGTGCGCGGTGTTGATGACGGTCTTGAGCAGCTCGTCATAGCTGGCATTGATGTCCAGCAGGTCCATGCGCTTGGTTGGCACCATGACATCGCTGGCGGTCATGCCGGCGATGCGCAATACGCCCTCCAGCATGATGCGGCTGTCGGGGCCGATGACATCGTTGCTTTCGGCCTGGGCCAGGGTGTTGTAGAGCTCTTCCGGGGAGTCGGGTCCGGGATGCAGGAATTCGGCGATTTTTTGCAACAGGCTGCGTTTGTCCTCATGTCCCAGACTGGGGGAAGGCGAAGGGTCACTCACGGAATTGAAAGCACTGGCGTGCAGATGGTTGCGATCCCCCTAGGATACACAAAATCCGGGTCACCCGAATGTCAGGTGTGCCCGGATTCCTTCCGTCTGGGCGGCAGACTCAGAAATGCTGGCGCAGCAGCGGGTTGCCGAGCATGCCGAAGCCCTGCAGACGCTGCAGGAATTGCTGGTAGTTGCGCAGCTGCTTTTTCATGCGGTAGTCGGTATCGGCCACGCGCTCGTCCAGCGCTTCTTCCAGACGGCTGGCGCTGGTGGCTGCCGGCAGCGTCAGGTAGGCTTCGGACTCCTCGCCATCGCGCTCGACGCGGGCGCCGGCCTTGCGCGCGATGCGCAGCATCGGGCGGTTTTCGGTCAGGGCGTGGATGTAGAGCAGGTTCAGGCCACGGTTGCGACAATGCAGCACGGCACGATCGAACAGTTGCTGGCCCATGCCCATGCCGCGCAGGCTCTTGTTGACGGAGCCACCAAATTCGGCTGCCTTGCCATCGGGGCTGTAGCCCAGGTGGGCCAGCGCAACCAGGTTCAGGTTTTCGTCGTAATAGCCGTAGAGCTCGTCGCTGCCAAACTGCAGGCCGTTGACATAACGCTCGATATGGCGGTCACCGGCCAGCAGGCCGAACCGCAGGTAGCGGTCACGCTCGTCCAGCGCCAGCAGGTGCTCCAGCACCTTGTGGCGATGGTGTTCGGGCACTTCACGCAGCGGCACCTCGGTGCGGGCGCGCAGCGGTTGACGCGGGGGTTGCGCCAGTACGGCTTCAAAATCGGCAGCGGTAGTCGTCATGGAGGCTCCCTTGGCTGGCAGCGCGCCGGGTGGGCCGTGCTGCTCAGTGGATACGGTCGCGCGGGTTGGCAACCGGACGGGATGAAGTATAGGGTTATCCCTGAATGCGATTCATGGAACCGACATAAACCCCTACGCAACGTAAGAAATCGCACACTTGTGTGATTCTGCTGTGGACCTGACGCCACAAATGACAAGGGGCACCCCGCAGGGTGCCCCAGTGACTATGCAGCTGACCGGGATCAGTTGCGCTCGGAATACTGCTTCATCTTGATCGCTGCGGCCAGCAGGGCCACGCCACCCAGCGCCTTCAGCAGGCCGGAGTTGTCGGCGTAGAACTCGCTCAGGCGCTGGCTCAGCTCGGGCTGCTGCTGTTGCGCCTCGTTCACGACCTGGGTCACCTCGGTCGGCGACAGCTGGGTCACGGCATCGGCATCAATCTGCTGCTCACCGGGCTTCATCACCTTCTGCAGCACACCGCCTGCCAGCGCTGCGGCTGCGGCCGGGCCCAGCGCCTGGATGACCTGGTTGATCAGGCCGGCCTGCTGCTGGTTGCTGGACTGGCCGAACATCTGGCCAACCTGCTCGCCAAGGCTGGGCGTGTCGTTGGCATCGAATGCCTCGCGCAGGCCTTCGCGCACGGTATCGCGCGGGGCTTCACGCACGATCTCGTCCACGTGGCTTTGTTGCGGCTGGCTGTTCTGGTTGATGGCGTTGGCAATTTGCGAAAGCGCGTCTAGCAGTCCCATGGCGATCTCCTGGTCAATCAAAGAATGCGCCTGCCACGATGGCAGGGTTCAGGATCATTATGGGCAAGAGTTCATGACCGCCCGGCGAAATGGACGGCAAATCTGGCAAGTGTCTGTAACAGGCGCGATGCCGCGGTGCCGCACCGGGATGCTGCCGCTTTGCCGCCAATCCCTGCGACAATGCTGTGCATGAACGCTACGACTGCTTTTGCCCCCCTCCAGAACGATACCTTTCTGCGTGCCTGCCGCGGCCAGGCGACCGAGTACACGCCGCTGTGGCTGATGCGCCAGGCCGGCCGCTACCTGCCGGAATACCGCGAGACCCGCGCCCGCGCCGGCAGCTTCATGGACCTGGCCATGAACGTGGATTACGCCACCGAGGTCACGCTGCAGCCGCTGGACCGCTTTGCGCTGGATGCCTCCATCCTGTTCAGCGACATCCTGACGATTCCCGATGCCATGGGCCTGGGCCTGAGCTTCCAGCAGGGCGAAGGCCCGAAGTTCGAGAAGAACGTGCGCGATGAAGCCGCCGTGGCCGCGCTGGACGTGCCGGACATGGACAAGCTGCGCTACGTGTTTGACGCCGTGACCAGCATCCGCAAGGCGCTGAACGGCCGTGTGCCGCTGATCGGTTTCTCCGGCAGCCCGTGGACGCTGGCCTGCTACATGGTTGAAGGCGGCAGCAGCAGCGACTACCGCGCCGTCAAGAGCCTGATGTACAGCCGCCCGGACCTGATGCACCGCATCCTGGAAGTCAACGCACGCAGCGTGGCAGCCTACCTGAACGCCCAGATCGATGCCGGCGCCCAGGCCGTGATGATTTTTGACAGCTGGGGCGGCGTGCTGGCCGACGGCAAGTTCCAGGAGTTCAGCCTGGCCTATACCGAACAGGTGCTGGGCCAGCTCAAGCGCACCGGCCCGGACGGTGCCGACATCCCGCGCCTGGTGTTCACCAAGGGCGGTGGCCTGTGGCTGACGCAGATGAACCTGCTCGATTGCGACGTGCTGGGCGTGGACTGGACCGTCAACCTGGGCGCGGCCCGTGCCTCGCTCTGGATGCATGGCGAAGGCAAGGCACTGCAGGGCAACCTGGACCCGAACGTGCTGTTTGCCTCGCCCGACAAGGTGGCGGCTGAAGCGCGTGCCGTGCTCGACAGCTTTGGCACGCCGCACACCGGCGAAGGCCGCGGTCCGACGCACATCTTCAACCTGGGCCATGGCATCAACCAGTTCACCCCGCCGGAGAACGTGACGGCGCTGGTGGAAGCGGTGCACAGCCATTCGCGCGCCATGCGCGTGGCCGCCGCCTAAGCGCGCCCTGCTCCCCTGGACAACCGCTGGCCTGTGCCAGCGGTTTTTTGTTGTCCGTGGACAAGTGCAGCGCCACCTGGGGAAAACCGTGGCTGTCAAGCCCGGAAAATCCGGTTTCGAGACTTGACAACGCAGGGTTATGCACAAATGCCGCTCCGCGGATCGATGTCGGCCATGCTGCCACGGCACTTTCAACTTGGATTTGCAAGTTCTTGAAATTCAATCATTTTTTGATGGCTGCCCAGAATCAGCAAGTGGCTGCAAGTGCGCGATTTACCGTCTTGTCCAGTGTCTGCCCAAGGGATACCCACAAAGTTATCCACAGGGCACCAACAACATCCGGAAAGGCCAATCAGGACAAGCACTTGGGACCATCTGATGGAGCAGAATGACAAGGAAGCCGTTTAACTGTCATTCAGCCGTCATCCGTGCATTTCCACAACAGCCTGGGGCAGGCAAATCCGAGCATGGCTGGCGGATTTATGCACATCTGCCAGCACTGCCTCTGAACTGTCATTTGTGTTGCAGTGCAGCAGAATCAGCCCTTGACAGATTCCGTAAGTTGTTGATTTTCATGAAATTCGTTTTTTGCCACTTATCTAGGCAAAACGCTGGAAGCCATGCAGGACGCGGACTTGGCGCATCGCTCCCAAGATCATCCACAAAGTTATCCACAGGAGCTGTGGGTGAGGCCCGGCCCTGTGGAAAGCCAGCAGATACGCGGCCTGCCAGCCACCCCCTCCCGCAAGCCAGCAAGGGCGCGGGTTGGCGGGGAGCCTGTGCGCGAGGCCGCGTCCTTGCTGGCTTGCCGCCAGGCTGGATAAACGCACAGCCCTGCCAGGCAAAAAATTGCCGGCAACGGCTGCTCCCGCACGATTTATCCCCATTTTTGTGCTAGCCCCTGCCGCGGCACAGAAAAAGCCCGGC
This sequence comes from Brachymonas sp. J145, assembly GCF_036312245.1. Classification (NCBI taxonomy): domain Bacteria; kingdom Pseudomonadati; phylum Pseudomonadota; class Betaproteobacteria; order Burkholderiales; family Comamonadaceae; genus Allobrachymonas; species Brachymonas sp. J145. The sequence goes on from NZ_JAZDCI010000002.1 coordinate 167,000, forward strand.
AGATTCCTGACGCAAACGCAAGTTATTGATTTTTATCAAATTTGTCTTTTTGCCCATTTTTGCCGCAAAGTGCTCAAAGCCTTGAAGGACGCGCACTTGCGCGCTTCACCCCCAAGACATCCACAAAGTTATCCACAATTGCTGGGGAATGTGCACAACTGTGCTTTTTGCCTCTGGAGCGGGTCGGAACGGGTAAAGTACCGGCCATGTCTTCCCTGCTTCCTGACGCCGCTGCCGGCGTCCCGGTACCGGTGCTGGTGGCGCTGCCGGCACACAGTCCGCTGTCCGCCCGGCCCCTGCACTATCTGCACCCGCACGCCTTGCCTGCCGGCACGCTGGTGCGCGTGCCGCTGGGCGCGCGCCAGGTGCTGGGCGTAGTCTGGGACGGGCCGGAGCAGCCGGAATCAGACAGCGTGCAGCTGCGCGCCATCGGCGAAGTGCTGGAAGCGCTGCCGCCGCTGGATGCCGGCTGGCGCCAGCTGGTGCAGTTCACGGCGCGCTATTACCAGCGCAGCATGGGCGAGGTGGCCTTGTCGGCGCTGCCGCCACAGCTGCGCGACATGGATGGCACGCAGTTGGCGCGTCGGCTGAAGAAGCTGGACAAGGCAGCTGTTGGCTCCGCAACAGAGCCGGCCGAAGCTCCGCTGCCCTTGTCGGCGCAACAACAGGCGGCGCTGGCCACGCTGCAGCATCAGCGCCTGCAAGCCCAGGGCCAGCCATTGCCACCGGCATTGCTGTTTGGCAGCACCGGCAGCGGCAAGACCGAGGTCTATCTGCAAGCTGCTGCGGCGCTGCTGGATGAGGATGCACAGGCCCAGGTGCTGGTGATGGTGCCCGAGATCAACCTGACGCCGCAACTGGAGCAGCGCTTTGCGCGGCGCTTTCCGCAACACCGCATGGTCAGCATGCACAGCGGCATGACGCCGGCGCAACGGCTGCAGGCCTGGCTGGCGGCGCATTTCGGCCAGGCGCGCATCGTGCTGGGCACGCGCATGGCGGTGCTGGCCTCGTTGCCGGGGCTGCGCCTGATCGTGGTGGACGAGGAGCACGACCCGAGCTACAAGCAGCAGGAAGGTGCGCGCTACTCGGCGCGGGATCTGGCGATTTACCGCGCCCACCATGCCGGCGCCGGCGTGCTGCTGGGATCGGCCACGCCCTCGCTGGAAAGCTGGCACCACAGTCGTCCTGCCGGTGATGGCGACGCCGGCGGACGTTATCTGCGCCTGTGCATGCCGGATCGCATTGGCGCGGCACCGCTGCCCAGGGTACGGCTGGTGGACATGCGGCAGCAGCCCTGGCAGACCGTATTCAGCGCCGCGCTGCTGGCGGCCATGGAAGAACGCATCGCGCGTGGCGAGCAGTGCATGGTGCTGCTGAACCGGCGCGGCTATGCACCGGTGTTGCACTGCGGCGATTGCGGCTGGAAGAGCGAATGCCCGCATTGCAGCGCCTACCGGGTATTCCACAAGCTGGATCGCACCTTGCGCTGCCACCATTGCGGCTTTACCGAACGTGTGCCTTTTGCCTGCCCGAGCTGCGGCAACCAGGATCTGCGCACGCTGGGCCAGGGCACTGAACAGCTGGAAGAGGCGCTGGCGCAGCAGCTACAGGACTTGCAGCGCCCCGATGGCAGCGCGATCCGCATCCTGCGCATGGATGCCGACACCACGCGCCATGCCGGCAGCCTGGAACAGCAGCTCGGCCAGGTGCATGCGGGCGATGTGGACGTGCTGGTGGGCACGCAGATGATTGCCAAGGGGCACGATTTCCGGCGTATCACGCTGGTGGCGGCACTGAACCCGGACAGCGCGCTGTTCAGCAGCGATTTCCGCGCACCGGAACGCCTGTTCAGCCTGCTGCTGCAGGCCGGTGGCCGCGCCGGGCGCGATGCCGCCATCGGCAGCCGCAGCGAGCTGTGGATCCAGACGCAGTTTCCCGAGCACGCCTTGTTTGCCGCGCTGCAGGCGCACGATTACCCGGCGTTTGCCGCGCAGCAGCTGGAGGAGCGCGCCGCCGCCGGCATGCCGCCGTTCAGCCACCAGGCGCTGGTGCGCGCCGAAAGCCGCGACCAGCAGCAGGCACAGGACTTCCTGAATCTGGCCTTGCACAGCCTTCAACAGTACGATCCGCAAGGTCTGGTGTTTGGCTATCCAGCGATTCCGATGACGCCGCAGCGCGTGGCGAACCGAGAACGCGCACAGATGCTGCTGGAAACCGACCAGCGCCAGGCCCTGCTGCGGCTGCTGCCGATCCTGTCCCAGCTGCTGCAACAGCACCGGCCACGCGGCATCCTGCGCTGGGCGATCGACGTGGATCCGCTGGCGATCTGAGCGGAGGCGTTACAGTAGGACCTTGTCCGAATCTCCCTGTAGCCTGCCATGACGATTTTCCAGCACAACACCAGCCACGACGATATCCACGCCGACAAGCGCGAACTGTATCCGCCGATCGAGCCGTTCCAGACCGGTTTTCTCGATACCGGCGATGGCCACCAGGTGTACTGGGAGCTGGTCGGCAACCCGGCGGGCAAGCCGGCCGTGTTCCTGCATGGCGGCCCGGGTGGCGGCTGCAGCGCCGACCATCGCCGCCTGTTTGATCCGGAACAGTACTGCGTACTGCTGTTCGACCAGCGCGGTTGCGGCCGCTCCACCCCGCATGCCAGCCTGGAGGCCAACACCACCTGGCATCTGGTCAGCGATATCGAGCGCCTGCGCATGATGCTGGGCGCCGAGCTGTGGCTGGTGTTTGGTGGCTCCTGGGGCAGCACGCTGGCGCTGGCCTATGCCGAGGAATTCCCCGAGCGCGTGAGCGAACTGGTGCTGCGCGGCATTTTCACGCTGCGCGAATCGGAAATCGCCTGGTTCTATCAGGCCGGTGCCTCCTATGTGTTCCCCGACCTGTGGCAGGACTACCTGGCGCCGATCCCGGAAGACGAGCAGGATGACCTGGTTGCCGCCTACCACCGCCGCCTGACCGGCGACGATGCCGAGGAGCAGCTGCGTTGCGCGCTGGCCTGGACCAATTGGGAGAACCGCACGATTGCGCTGCTGCCGCGCCCGCAGGCGGAGGATCCGCACCACGCGCTGGCCTTTGCCCGCATCGAGAACCACTATTTCACCCACGGCGGCTTTCTGGACGAAGCGCAGCTGCTGGTGCACGCCGACCGCCTGCGTGAGATCCCGACCGTGATCGTGCAGGGCCGCTACGATATGTGCACGCCGGCCACCAGCGCCTGGGACCTGTACCAGGTGCTGCGCAGCGTGGAAGCGCCGGTGGAGCTGCACTGGGTCGGCAATGCCGGCCATGCCTACAACGAACCCGGCATCCTGGACCAGCTGATTGGGGCGACTGACCGCTTTGCTGCCGGCTGAGGCAGACAGGCGCTTCAGCGAAATTCCTACATGCGAGCGGACGGCACCGGGTCGATACTGGGATCATTCCACCCCTCAAGGAGAATCCCATGAAAACCACCATCCTGACCCGTGCCACCCTGTTCGCCGCCTCCCTCGGCATGGCAGCTGCCGTGTCGGCACAGACGGCTCCGTCCGCTCCGTCCCCGAGCGGCGCGCAGAAAGGCTACCCGACGGCACAAGCGCATGAAGCCGCAGCCGCCCGCGGCGCCCCGGGCCAGCTGGAATCCAAGCCGCTGACCCAGTACCAGATCAACGCCCAGAAGCGCTGCGATCGCCTGCCGGAGCTGTACAAGCAGGCCTGCCTGGATCGCGTGAGCGGCAATGGTGAAGCGACTGGCAGCGTGGCTGCCGGCGGCATCCTGCGCAGCAGCGAAGTCATCATCGTTCCGGCGCAGTAAGCGCTGCGTTCAGGGGCGCATCCACTGCGTCACCAGCGCAAAGCTGACAAACGAGGCCAGCGTACTGAGCAGGATGACGCGCGCTACGCGCGTGTTGTCCGCGCCCAGACGCTCGGCCAGCAGCGAGACATTGCTGGCGCTTGGCAGCGCCGCCGCCATCACCAGCACTTGCATCGCCAGATCGGACAATGGCAATCCGGCTTGACGCGCCAGCACGCAGGCCACGAACACCAGCAGCGGATGCAGCAGCAGCTTGATCGCGGCGATACCAGCCGGATCTCGCCAGCCAGTGTCGGCATGCTGGCCGGACTGCGGCGCCATATTGGCGCGTGCCAGCACCGCACCAATCGTGAACAAGGCGACAGGCGTAGCGGCGTTGGCCAGCAGGCCGACCGTCTTGTCCAGCACCTCTGGCAGCACCCATTGCTGCGCCGTGAACCCGGCGCCCAGCAGGATCGCCCAGGCCATCGGATTACCGAGTACGCCGCGCAAGGCCTTGCCCAGCGCCTGGCGCATCGCCTGCAGGCCGCTGCCTTCGGCGCCATCCAGCCGCGACAGCGCAATGCAGATCGATGAGGTGACTACCATGTCGGCCGCCACCAGCAGGATGATCGGGCCGCCGGCAGCTTCGCCCAGCAAGGCCACCAGCAAGGGCACGCCCATGAAGCCGCTGTTCGGGAACACCGCCACCAGTGCCCCCATGGCGGCATCGTTCCAGTTGCGGCCCTGGCGCCGGGCGATGGCCACGGCCAGCGTGACCAGCACCGCGGCCACCAGCAGATAACAGGCCAGCAGTACGCCATCCAGCAGCTGCTGCAGCGGCGTGCGTGCCGCCAGCTGGAACAGCAGCGCCGGCAGGGCAAAAAACAGCACAAAGCTGTTCAGACCCGGAATCGCGGCCAGCGGCAACAGCTGGCGACGTGCCGCCAGATAGCCGCACAACACCAGCGCAAAGAACGGAAAGGTAACGGCAAGAATCGACAGCATGGACAGCACCCGGGAAGCGTTCCATTCTGCCAGAGTGCCGATGCCGCCCTGCCCCCGGCTTTCCCGCTTTGGGCGATAATGGGCCATCCCTGATCGACCCGCTGCGGCGGGTCTTTGCATTTGTCTTTCTGGAGTTCCATGTCGTCTGATGGCCTGAATATCGCGCAGCAGGAAGCGGTCAACTACCTGCACGGCCCCTGCCTGGTGCTGGCGGGAGCGGGCTCGGGCAAGACGCGCGTGATCACGCACAAGATCGCACGGCTGATCCAGGCCGGGCTGGAGCCGAAGCGCATTGCCGCCATCACCTTTACCAACAAGGCCGCCGCCGAAATGCGCGAGCGCGCCAAGGGCCTGATCGGTGCGAAAGCCGCGCGCGAGGTGGTGATCTGCACCTTCCACGCGCTCGGCGTGCGCATGCTGCGCGAGGACGGCCAGACGATTGGCCTGAAGGAGCAGTTCAGCATCCTGGACAGCGATGACGTGCTCTCGCTGCTGAAGGACTGCGGCAAGACCACCGATGCCGCCGTGGCACGTCAGTGGCAGTGGACCATCAGCCTGTGGAAAAACCAGGGCCTGACACACGCGCAAGCCTTGGAGCAGGCCAAGGGCAACGAGGAACACCGCAGCGCCGCCATGGTGATGCAGCTCTACCACGAGCGCCTGCAGGCCTACCAGAGCGTGGACTTTGACGACCTGATCCAGCTGCCGCTCAAGCTATTGCAACAGCATCCCGAAGTACGCGAGAAATGGCAAAAGCAGCTCGGCCACGTGCTGGTGGACGAGTACCAGGACACCAACGCCACCCAGTACGAGCTGCTGCGGCTGCTGGTGGGGCCGGACCGGACCGATGCGCGCTTTACCGCCGTGGGCGACGACGACCAGAGCATTTACGGCTGGCGCGGCGCCACGCTGGACAACCTGCGCAAGCTGCCGGAAGACTTTCCCAAGCTGAAGGTGATCAAGCTGGAGCAGAACTACCGCTCCACCAGCACCATCCTGCAGGCCGCCAACAACGTGATCGGCCCCAACCCCAAGCTGTTTCCCAAGACGCTGTGGAGCGCGCTCGGCGATGGCGAGCCGGTGCGCGTGATCGACGCCGACAACGAGGAGCATGAAGCCGATCGCGTGGTGGCGCGCATCCAGAGCCTGCGCTCCACCTCCAGCTACAAGGAGTTCCGCGACTTTGCCATCCTGTACCGTGCCAACCACCAGAGCCGGCTGCTGGAAACCGCACTGCGCCGTGCGCAGATCCCGTACAAGGTCTCGGGTGGCACCAGCTTTTTTGATCGCGCCGAGATCAAGGACTTGTGCGCCTGGTTCCGCCTGCTGGCCAACAACGATGACGATCCGGCCTTCCTGCGCGCCATCACCAGCCCGAAGCGCGGCATTGGCCACACCACCATGCAGCAGCTTGGCGAGTTTGCCGGAAAGTACCGCATCAGCATGTTCGAGGCACTGTTCAGCCCCTCGCTGCCGGCCGCCCTGCCCAAGCGGGCGGTGGACAGCCTGCACGAGTTTGGCCGCTACCTGAATGACCTGGAATACCGCGCACGCCACACCAACGGCGCCGAAGCGGCGCGCACCTTCCTGGGCGACTGGCTGCGCGAGATCCAGTTCGAGAAATACCTCTACGACAGCGAGGACAGCGAGAAGGTGGCCGCCGCACGCTGGAACAACGTGCTCGAATTCATCGACTGGATGGCGGGACGCGCCGGCGGCTCGCTGGACGACACCGCCGGCGTCACCACCCAGAGCGAGATCAGGAGCGTGCTGGAAGTGGCGCAGACGATTGCGCTGCTCTCCACCATTTCCGAGCGTGAGGAAGACCAGAACGTGGTCACGCTGTCCACGCTGCACGCTTCCAAGGGCCTGGAGTGGCCGCACGTGATGATGATTGGCGTGGTCGAGGGACTGTTGCCGTTCCGCGTGGATGATGAGGCCAGCGGTGCCGAAGCCGAAGGCCTGCTGCAGCGCATCCAGGAGGAGCGCCGGCTGATGTATGTGGGCATCACGCGCGCGCAGCGCTCGCTGGCGGTGAGCTGGACGCGCCGGCGCAAGAAGGGGCGCGACATCATCAGCGCGCAACCGAGCCGCTTCATCAAGGAAATGGCGCTGGACAGCGCCACCGTCAAGGAAGATCCGCGCGAGAAGCTGAAGGCCTTGCGCGCCGAATTCGCCAAGAAGGCCGCTGCCAGCGCCGAGGCGAAATCACGCCTCTGAGCGATTCCGTTCGTGCTCCGGCTCGACCGTGACCGCCACCTCCAGCGCGCCGCCACGGCTGCCGTTGATAACGCCGCGCAGCGGTGACACATCGCTGAAATCGCGGCCCAGCGCCACCCGCACATAGTCCTCGCCCGGCGTGTCCCAGCCCCAGCGATTGTTGGTCGGGTCCAGGTCCAGCCAGCCACCGGCTGGATGATCCGCATCGGCATCGACCGGCTGCAGGTCCGGCAGCCAGACCGAGGCCCAGGCATGGGAAGCGTCGGCACCGCGCAGGCGCGGCTGGCCCGGTGGCGGCTGCGTCAGCAGGTAGCCGCTGACATAGCGCGCTGCCAGCCCCTGCGCGCGCAGGCAGGACAGCAGCACATGGGCAAAGTCCTGGCAGACGCCGGCGCGCTGCTGCAGCACCTCGCTGGCGGTGGTGCCGGTGCCGGTGCTGCCGCTGCGGTAGATGAAATCCTGGTAGATGCGCTGCATCAGCTCGATGGCGGCATCGTGCAAGGAACGGCCTGCCGCAAACGAGGGTCGGGCATATTCGGCGGCCAGCGCATCGGCCGCCGCATACTGCGAGGCAAACACGAAGATATGCGCCGGATCGTAGGGACCGCCGCTGCGGTAGACAAAGCGCTCTCGCACCTGCTCCCATGGCAGCTGGCTGCGGGCGGCGCGTGACGGCTGCGTCTCCACCACGGCCTGCGATGTCACCGAAAGCACATCGTGCGGTGCCGTGAGTGCAAACCAGGAGGTGCTGTTGCCAAAAATATCCTGCTGCGTCTCGATGTCGCCCGGATCAGGAGCTATCAGCAGCTGGTGCTGCAGGCACTGCTGCGCCGGCGTATCGGCCGGGCGCAGGAACACTTGATGCAAGGCATTGTCGACCATGTCGCCATAGCGGTAGTGCGTCTCGTGCGTGACATGCAGCTTCATGCCAGCCTCCCTTCGCGCAGGCCGTGCAGGGTCTGGTGCGTCACCACGCTGGTGTGGGTGAAATAGCGCTGCGACAGTGCGGCCGACAAGGCCAGCCCGCCTTGCATGCACTGCTGCAGCAGCACATGCAGCGCGCCGTGGTGGCCATCGCTATCGGCCTGGGACAGCTGCGCCAGCGGCACTTCGCCGGGCTTGGGCAGTAGCAGGCGCAGATCGGCCATGTCGGCATCGCGCCTACCACGCTGCAACCGCTCCATGCGTCGCTCCAGCGTGTAGGCGACCCAGCCGAGCGCGCGCGGGTTTTCCCGGCTGTGTACCAGCAGCTGCAGCAGGTCGGTCAGATCGTGGCTGTGCTGGTAGTAGGCGTGGAAGGTGATGGTGCTGTCAAACAGCGCCAGCACCGCTTCAAAACCGTCCTCTTCCTGCACCACGCGCGCGGCAAAGGCCTGGTCCAGCGCATGCGCCAGGAACACCAGGCGCTCGATCATGCGGCCGCTCGACAGCACGATCCAGCCGTCATCGCGCGTCATGCGGTCGAGCTGCGAACCGGTGATCGCCGTCATGCGCTGGCTCAGTCGGCGCAGCATGTGCTGTGCGCTATCCAGGCGGTAATCCTGCTCGCGCAGCAGCCGGTCACCGTCCTCGACAAAGCCCTGCTCGGCCGCACGCAGCTCCTGCCAGTGCTCATTCGCCAGCCGGTCACGCACGCGCGATGCCGTGCCGTGCAGCCAGGCCAGCTGCTGGCGGATCATGCCCTGCCCATCTGCACCAGCCAGGCCATCGATCAGGCTGCGCAGGCAGCCGGCCGGATCGTCCGCCAGCAGCGGCGCGCCGGATTCCGGCAGCAGCCCCTGGTCGCGCAACAGGCCATCGAGCCAACGCAGCAGTGCGGGCGAGGCACGCTCCTCGCCGGACAGCAGGTTGAGCACCAGCTGTACAGTGGCCACGCTGTTCTCGACGCGCTCGGTATAGCGCCCCATCCAGAACAGGTTGTCGGCGGCACGGCTGGTTACCAGCCAGCCACGCAACGAGGTCGGCATGCCGCTGGAAACCGGCTGCAGGATGCCCGACGGATGGCCAGTCTCGGTCGCATCATCCGGCGCCTGCACCCAGACGTCGGCACTGGAACCGCCGGAGCGCATCGCCGACAGGCCGCTGCTCTCGCCCACCAGCCGCACCAGGCCGCCCGGCACCACGCGCCATTCTCCCGGCGCATCGGCCACGCAGAACACGCGCAGCAGCGCCGGTCGGAAGCCGGCTTGACCGTCCTGCCCCGGCGCACCCGCGTGCCAGACCGGCATGCTGGACGGCTGCAGGTAGCGCTGGATGGTGTAATCCTCGCCCCGCGCCAGGATGCGCTGCACCCATTGCTGGCGCTGTTCCGGCGTCAGCAGGCGCGACAGGACCGGATCAAAAGCCTTGCGCTGCGGCACGCCACCAGGATGCGCAGCCGGATAGGTCGCCTTGATCACGCAGTCATCGATCTGTGCCAGCGCTTCGGGCAGCACCGCCTGCTCGCCACACCACCAGGTGTGCAGCGCCGGCAGCTGCAGCTCCTCGCCCAGCAGCCGCGGCCCCAGCGCCGGCAAAAAGCCGAGCATGGCGCTGGATTCGAGAAAGCCGCTGCCCGGCAGGTTCGACACGATCACGCTGCCAGCGCGGATCGCCTGCAGCAGGCCCGGCACGCCCAGCTGCGAATCGGAGCGCAGCTCCAGCGGATCCAGATACTGGTCGTCGACGCGCTTGAGCAGCACATCGACCTGCTCCAGCCCGTGCAGGGTCTTGAGATAGAGCTTGCGCTCGCGCACCGTCAGGTCGCTGCCCTCGACCAGCGAAATACCCAGATAGCGCGCCAGATAGGCCTGCTCGAAATAGGTTTCATTGAGCGGCCCAGGTGTCAGCATGGCGATATGGGCGCGCTCGCCAACCGGGCTGCGCCGGCGCAGGCTGGCCACCATGGCGCGGTAGACCGTGGGCAGGCGCTGCACGCGCATGCGGTCCAGCGCCTGCGGAAACTGCTGCGCCACCACATGGCGGTTTTCCAGCATGTAGCCCAGGCCGGCCGGCGCCTGCAGCCGCTGCGACACCACCCACCAGGCACCGTTCTCATCACGCGACAGGTCGAAGGCCGCGGTGTGCACATGCATGCCGCCAGCCGGTTGCACGCCATGCATGCCCGGGATGTAATCGGGATGGCCCAGCACCAGCGCCGGCGGCAGCAGGCCTTCGTGCAGCAGGTGCTGCGGACCGTAGACGTCGGCCATCACCCGGTCCAGCAGGCGCGTACGCTGCAGCACGCCTTGCTCGATCTGCTGCCAGTCGGCCGTGGGCAGCAGCAGCGGAAACAGGTCGAGCGACCAGGGCCGCTGCACCTGGCCATCGTGGGAGTGGACGTTGTAGCTGACGTCGTTGTCGCGGATATGGCGCTGCAGCGCCTGCACACGCTCGTCCAGGCTGGCCGGCGTGTGCGGCTGGCTGGCAAAAAAGGTCTGCCAGTACGGCGCCAGGCCACCCGGTGCCGCCAGCAGCGCTGGCAGGCTGCCGCCACTACTGGCCTCGGCGTCTGTCACGGCACGGCCGTGCAACTCGCTGAAGTGCGGCTGCGCGATTCCGGCCTGGCTCATGGGATCTGTCTCTGTCACGCTCTGTCCATCATCCGTGCTGATGGCCCCATTGTGCCGCAGGCATGGCCTGCGGACCGGCAGGCTCAGAGCGTCAGCACGCTGGAACCGGTGGTCTGGCGGGCTTCCAGCGCACGGTGCGCCTGCTGCACGTCTTCCAGCGCGAAACGCTGGTCGATATGGATCTTGACCTGACCACTGCGTATCACGTCGAACAGGTCGCCCGCCATCGCATCCACCGTGGCGCGGCCCTGCTTCAGGTGCGTGAACAGGGTCTGGCGCGTCAGGTAGGCACAGCCGGCCTGGGCCAGTGCCAGCGGTGCCACCGGCGGTACCGGGCCACTGGCATTGCCGAAGCTGACCATCAGGCCAAACAGTGCCAGGCTGGCCAGCGAACCTTCGAAAGTGTCCTTGCCGACCGAGTCGTACACCACCTTGACGCCAGCGCCGCCCGTGATCTCGCGCACGCGCTCGGCAAAATTCTCTTCGCGATAGTTGATGGCATGGGCAGCCCCATTGGCCAGTGCCAGCGCGCACTTCTCGGCGCTGCCAGCGGTAGCAATCACCTGCAGGCCGAGCGCCCTGGCCCACTGGCAGGCGATCAGGCCGACGCCGCCAGCGGCGGCATGGAACAGGATGTGGTCACCGGCCACCAGCTCATGCTGGCCACGCACGCGGCGCAGCAGGTATTGCGCCGTCAGGCCCTTGAGCATCATGGCCGCACCAGTTTCAAAGCTGATGTCGTCCGGCAGCTGGCAGACGGTATCGGCCGACAGCGTGCGCAGGTCGGCGTAGCTGCCCGGTGCGGCGGCCACATAGGCGACACGATCGCCCGGCTGGAAGCCGCTCACGCCCTCGCCCACCGATTCGACCACGCCAGCCGCTTCCATGCCCAGCGTGGCCGGCAGCGCCATCGGGTACAGGCCGGTCCGGAAATAGACATCGATATAGTTCAGTCCGACCGCCTTGTGCTGGATGCGCAACTCGCCGGGACCGGGTGCCGGCACCTCGATCTGGCGCAGTTGCATGGTCTCGGGGCCACCGGTGGCATCGATCTGGATGGCGCGGCTGGAAATGGCGGTCATGGGGAATCTCCTGACAATCGGAATATGGGAATACGATGGCCCATGCTACCCGAGAGCCTGTTGCCCCTGTCAGCAACGCAGGGATTTTCTTGCTACAGTGGCACCCCATGTCTACTCCCGCCACACCAGCCGGCCGCATTCCGCTGACCGCCATCCTCCTGTTGACGCTCGCCCCGATGATGTGGGCCGGCAATGCCGTGGTCGGCCGCCTGCTGGCCGACCTGATCCCGCCGGTCACGCTCAACCTGGTGCGCTGGTCGCTGGCGCTGCTGGTATTCCTGCCGTTTTCCTGGCGCACGATTGCACCATCGAGCCCGCTCTGGGCGCACTGGAAGCGCTACGCCATCGTCGGCCTGCTCGGCATTGGCTGCTACAACATGTTCCAGTACATGGCGCTGCACACCTCCACCCCGGTCAACGTCACGCTGGTGGCGGCCAGCATGCCGCTGTGGATGATGATCATCGGCCGGCTGATCTACAAGGTGCCGATCACGCTGCCGAAACTGTTCGGTGCCGGGCTGTCGCTGGCCGGCGTGCTGTTCGTGCTGTCGCGCGGCTCGCTGGCCAACCTGCTGCAGCTGCAGCTGGTGGTGGGCGACCTCTACATGCTGGCCGCCACCGCCTGCTGGTCCATGTACAGCTGGATGCTGCTCTACACGCGTGAGCCGGTCGAGATCCGCAGCGACTGGAAAGGCATGCTGATGGCGCAGCTGTGCTTTGGCGTGCTCTGGTCGATCTTCTTCACCGGCCTGGAATGGGCAGTGATGCCCGATCTGCATGTGGACTGGCAGAACCCGACGCTGATCATCGGCCTGGCCTTTGTCGTGCTCGGCCCGGCGCTGCTGGCCTACGCCTGCTGGGGCATCGGCATCCAGCACGTGGGCCCGACGATTGGCGGCTTCTTCACCAACCTGACGCCGCTGTTCGCCGCCGTGCTGTCAGTGCTACTGCTGGGCGACATGCCGGCCTGGTACCACGGCGTGGCGTTCCTGCTGATCGTGGGCGGGATTGTGGTGTCGTCGCGACGCTAAGTCAGACCCGATTCCTTATGCGCTACGGCCAGCGTCATCGAGTGAGTGCAGCAGGAAATCCTGTTCCGGGAACGATGCGATCAGCTTCAGCTCCCCTCCCAGGGCCCGCACATATTCACGCAGTGTGCTGACATACATGTCTTCTCGCCGCTCCAGCTTGGAGACTGCCGCCTGTTCCACCTGCATATGGCGAGCCACCTCGACCTGGGTCAGCTGGCGGTTCTTGCGCAACGCCTGCAACTGGATTTCCAGCAACATGGCTTCGGCACGCGCAGCAGAACGCGCCTGTGCTTCCGGCGACATGGCCGCCCGCAAGTCATTGAATTTTCTGGTCATTGATCAGTCCCTCCTTTCGCAACAGTGTCAGATGCTCGTCGTACAGGGCATCTGCCTTGGGAACATGGATGTCATACCAGCGCGTGTTCCCACTCTTGTCACCACCCAGCAACAGGATGGCAGCCCTGCGGGGATCGAAGGCATACAGGATCCGATAGGGCCTCCCTGCATGCTGTACCCGCAATTCACGCAAGTGACTATGTCGGGAGCCCACAATACCCGAGCTGTGAGGAAACTCCAGCTGCGGGCCTCTGGCTTCCAGCAAGCTGACCGAAGCCGCTATCGACTCCTGCTCGGCTTCGTGCAAATCTGCCCACCAGGCTCCAAACGTGTCCGTGTACTCCACTTCCCACATGTCAAATTATTCCCGCCAAAGAATATTCCGTCAAGGATATATTTCGACATGCAAGAACGTCACTAGTCCAGCCGTACCACTACGGCAAACTGACATGCATCAGACAATGCCGAAATACTAAAATAGTATTTTAGTATTATTTTTTATTTAGATATCAAAAAAAACACCTCATCTCGCATAAGGTGCTCCAAAGTGGAAAAACCCAGGTCATTGCAGACCTGGGTTCTGCAGCTTACATCCCCAGATACGCCGCCCGCACATCCTCGTTCTGCAGCAGTTCCTGCCCCGGCCCGGTCAGCGTGACGGAGCCGGTTTCCAGCACATAGCCGCGATCGGCAATGGCGAGCGCGGCGGAAGCGTTCTGTTCCACCAGCAGGATCGTCATGCCCTGCGCCTTGAGCGCCTTGATGACGTTGAACACCTCTTCCACCAGCAGCGGCGCCAGGCCCATGGAAGGCTCATCGAGCAGCAGCAGCTTGGGGCGGCCCATCAAGGCGCGGCCGATGGCCAGCATCTGCTGCTGGCCGCCAGACAGGGTACCGGCCGGCAGCGCACGCTTTTCCTTGAGGATGGGGAACATGCTGAACACCTTCTCCATGTCCTCGTTGACGGTGGCGCGCGACTGGGTAAAGGCGCCCAGGCGCAGGTTGTCCTCGATCGACAGCGGACCGAACACCTGACGCCCTTCCGGGCTCTGGCAGATGCCGCGGCGCACGCGCAGGTCGGCACGCAGGCGCGAGATATCCTCGCCGGCAAACATGATCTTGCCGGCCGACATCGGCTGCACGCCCGACAGCGTGCGCATGAAGGTGGTCTTGCCAGCACCGTTGGCACCCACCAGCGCCACCAGTTCACCCTGGTGCACTTCCACGTCCAGACCCTTGAGCGCTTTGATGCGGCCGTAGCAGCTTTCCATGCCCTGCACCGACAGCAGCAGCTCGCCAGTGGGCTTGTGCGCCTGACCGGCCGGCGCCACTGGCAGCTTGCCGCCTTCGCTGGCTCCCAGGCCAACCGATTCCGGGGCCAGGCTGCTCAGGCGGTGGAACTGCTGGGCAAACTCGGCCTGCGCCTCGTCGCCAAACAGCGGATCGGCGTTGTTGGCAAACACGGCGTTGATGTGCGTCCAGTCGTCCTCGGTAAAGCTCTTGCGCGCCAGCGCCATCACGTCCTTTTCTTCGGTACGGATGTGGTCCTTCAGCAGCACGGCATAGGAGCGCAGGTGCGCGACAAAGCTGGCACGGCCCTGGGCATCACCCTGCATGGCGCGCGCCATCGAGGCGCGCAGCTCGCGCACCGATTCGGTACCGTGGCGGTGGTCGGCTTCGAGGCGGTCCAGCACAGCGGCCGCTTCCGGGCTGCGCTCACGCAGCAGCGGGAAGAAGTGGGCGTCTTCCTTGCCGTGGTGGCTGCCGTCCACGTACTTGTCGAGGTAATCGAACAGGACGACAAAGAAATCGTCCTCGATCGGCTTGCCTTCGCCGATCTCGTTGGCCAGCAGTTCGAGCGTGGCGGCGATGCGCCACAGGTTCTGGTGTTCTTCGGTAATGATGCGCAAGGCTTCCATGGGGTTTCCTTCGGGCGTCTCAGGCATGTACGCCCAGGTAGGCAGCAATCACGTCGGGATTGTTGCGGACTTCTTCGCGCGTGCCTTCGGCCAGCTTGCGGCCATAGTCCAGCACCAGGATGCGCTGCGACAGGTTCATCACCATCTTCATGTCGTGCTCGACCAGCACGCAGGTCACGCCGCTGTCGGCCACCTTGCGCACCAGTTCATCGATTTCATGGGTTTCGGTGTGGTTCAGGCCGGCTGCCGGCTCGTCCAGGAACAGCAGCTTGGGCTGCATGGCGAGCGCTCGCGCGATTTCCAGGCGCTTGAGCGCGCCGTAGGACATGGCGTCGGCACGCATGCCGACCTGCTTGCCGAGGCCGACGAATTCCATCAGGCCGGCCGCCTCCTCGCGCAGTTCGGCATCGCGACGCGTGATCGACGGCAGGTGCAGCGCACCCTTGATCAGGTTACGGTCCAGGCGCAGGTGCGCACCCACCATCACGTTTTCCAGCGCCGACATGTTCATGCAGATCTGCAGGTTCTGGAAGGTGCGCGCCACGCCACGGCGTGCCAGCTCGTCCGGGGACTTGCCCTGGATTTCCTCGCCGTTGAGGCGAATCTTGCCGCTGGTCGGCTTGTAGACGCCGGTGATCAGGTTGAACAGCGTGGTCTTGCCGGCACCGTTCGGGCCGATCACGGCATAGATCATGCCGGGATCGATGCTGAAGGACACATCGTTGACGGCCTTGACACCGCCGAACTGGATGGAGAGGTTCTGTACGTCAAGCATGGACATGCTCAATCCTCCTTCTTGGCGAACTTGCTGGCCAGGGTGGGCACGATGCCCTTGGGCAGGAAGATCATGAACATCATCAGGATGGCACCGAAGATCACCGTCTCCCAGCCTTCCAGAGTGGCCAGCGCCTGCGGCAGCGCCGTCAGCAGCGCCGCGCCCAGCAGCGAGCCCCAGACCGAGGCCATGCCGCCCACCACCACCATGGTGATCAGCTCGACCGAGTGGAAGAAATCGGCAAACGACGGCGTGACCATGCCAACGTAATGCGCAGCGACGCTGCCCATGATGCTGGCAAATACCGCCGACAGGGTGAAGATGGCGACCTTGTAGCGCACCACGTTCACGCCAACCACGCGCGAGGCCACTTCAGAGCCATGCAGTGCACGCAGCGCGCGGCCAAACGGCGAGTCGATCAGGTTCAGCGAGGCCCAGACGCTGACCACCAGGAAGGCAGCCACGACCCAGTACCAGTGGCGGTCGGTGGACAGCGCGAAGCCGAACAGCTCCATTGTCGGCACCACGATGCCGTCCGGGCCACCGGTCAGCTGCGATTCGTTGCGCAGCACGATGTTGACCAGAATGCCCAGGCCGAGCGTGGCCATGGCCAGGTACTGGCCCTTGAGGCGGAAGATCGGCCGCGCGATCAGCGCCGCCAGCCCGGCACACAGCACGGCACCGGCGATCAGCGCCAGCAGCGGATGCCAGCCAAAGTGCGTCGGCAGGATCGCCGAGGCGTAGGCACCGATGCCGAGGAAGCCGGCATGGCCCAGGCTGATCTGGCCGGCAAAGCCGACCAGCAGGTTCAGCCCCAACACGATGATGGCGTTCATGGCGATGCGGATCAGCAGGTCCAGGTAGAAGGCGTTGCTGATCACGAACGGCGCCACGATCAGGCAGGCCGCCAGCACCAGCAGGGAAATCCAGGTCGTTGTCTTGCGCATGATTTACACCCGGTCGGTAGACTTGCCGCCAAACAGGCCGCGCGGCATGAAGAACAGCACCAGCAGGATCAGGATGAAGGGAATCGCATCCTTGTAGGCGGAAGAGATATAGCCGGCCCCCATGGATTCGAGCACGCCGACCAGCAGGCCGCTGATCACGGCACCCAGGCCGTTGCCCAGGCCGCCCACCACGGCAGCGACGAAACCCTTCAGGCCGAGCATGATGCCGACGTCATAGGAGGTCATGGTCACCGGCGTCAGCAGGATGCCGCCGAGCGCGCCCAGCGCTGCCGACAGGCCGAAGCTGATGAACAGCACCTTGCTGGTGTTGATGCCGACCAGCTGCGCCGCAGTCTGGTTGAACGAGGTCGCCAGCATGGCCTTGCCGGACAGCGTACGGCTGAAGAAGTACCACAGCGCCACCACCACCAAGGCGGTCACGCCCAGCACCCACAGGCTTTGCGGCTGGATCGCGGCACCCAGGATGATGATCGGGGTCTCGCCCGAGAACGCCGGCAGGCTGAAAGTACCCTTGCCCAGCCAGACCTGGATCAGGCCACGGATGAACAGCGAGGCACCGATGGTGATGATGATCAGGGTCACGGTTTCGGCGCCCTTGACCGGCTCGATGGTGAGCTTTTCCATCAGGATGCCGACCACGGCAGGAATCAGGATCGCCAGCAGGAAGGCGACCGGCATCGGCAGGCCGGTCTGGCTGAAATAGACCGCCAGCATGCCACCCAGCATGATGAACTCGCCCTGGGCGAAGTTGATCACGTTGCTGGAGTTGTAGATCAGGGTAAAGCCGAGCGCGGCCAGGGCATAGGTCGATCCGACCGTGATGCCCGAAAACAGGAATTGCAGGAACTCTGCCATGGTGAATACTCCCTGGTGTCAGATGAACTGGGGCGGGTCGGTCATGCAGACCGGGCGATCCAGTGCGGCGGTGCTTGTTATGTGGTGTATGCGCCAGGTTGGCGCTGGCCGCCTGACAATGCAACCGGAGGGGAACAGGATCCTGCCGCCAGCCTGGCGACAGGATCAAGAGGAAAACAGGCCGCCAGGTCAGGCTGACACCGGCAGGCCGGAAGGCATTACGGAACCAGAGTCCACTTGCCGTCCTTCACCTCCAGCATGTTGAAGGCGTGCATGTCCAGGCCGTTGTGGTCGGTCGGGGACATGTTGAAGATGCCACTGGTACCGACCAGGCCCTGGGTGCTCTCGATGGCATCACGCACTTTTTCCTTGTCGGTGGTACCGGCACGCTTGATGGCGTCCACGGCGATCATCAGGCCGTCATAGGCGTAGCCGCCGAAAGCCGAGGTTTCCTGGTTCCACTTGGCGCGATAGGCGTTGTTGTAGGCCTCGACCACCGGCTTCTGCGGGTCATCCGCCTTCAGCGCGGTCGGGTCCAGCTGCGGGGAAGCAGGCATGCGCACGCCGTTGGCAGCGTCACCGGCCAGCTGCAGGTAGGCGTTGGAAGATACGCCATGCGACTGGTACAGCGGCTGCTTGATGTCGAGCTGGCGGTAGTTCTTGGTGGCCACGGCCGGGCCCTGGCCCATGCCGAAGATGAACACGGCCTGCACGCCAGGGGTATTCTTGATCTTGGTGAGCTGGGCGCTCATGTCGGTGTCCTTGGGACCATAGGTTTCGTTGGCCAGGATCTCGATGCCCATCTTGCCGGCCACACCCTCGGTTTCCTTCTTGCCGGACTGGCCGAAGCCGCTGGTCTCGGACAGCAGGCCAATCTTGGTGATGCCGTTCTTCTTCATGTCATCAAAGACTTTTTCGGCAGCCATGCGGTCAGTCTGCGGCGTCTTGAACATCCACTTCTTGATCGGCTCGGTGACCACCACGGCGCCCGCCAGGGAGATCATCGGCACACCGGCCTTGTCGACCAGCGGCGCCATCGCCATGGTGGAACCGGTGGTGGTGCCACCAACAATCACGTCCACCTTGTCGTCCTCGATCAGGCGCTTGCCGAAGCTGTTGGCCTTGTTGGCATCGCCGCCATCGTCATAGTGCACCAGCTGCAGCTGGCGACCCAGCACGCCGCCCTGCTTGTTGATGTCTTCCACGTACATCTGCAGCGTCTTCAGCTCCGGATCGCCCAGGAAAGAGGCCTGGCCGGTTACCGACAGCACGCTGCCGATCTTGATCGGGCCGGTGGCGTTGGCAGCTGCCGCGCCGGAAGCGCCGCTGGCCGCCGTATCGCCGGAGCTCTTGGAGTTGCACGCCGTGAGCAGGGTGGCAGCGCCAGCCAGCATGACGGCCGTGACCGCCAGGGAAGTACCTGTTTTCAGGCTGTTGAAGGCGAATTTCATGTGGGGAGTCCTCTAGGTTCGTGGTTGCACATGGTGTCGGGTCGACCAGTCCGGCAGCTGGGGAAAGGGGGCTGCCGGACCCGGGTGTTGCCGCCTGCAGCTACTGACCTGGAACAGGCGCAGTCTTGCTACAGATGGTCACTTCGTGGCGGATTATAGGTATCGTTCTCCAGCTCTCACACTAGGGTTTACGATTGGTGTAATTCGTTTTGCATGGAGTAAAAACAGGCTTTCCATCCATCAAAATCATGGTGTTAGCGCAAGTACACGGTTCTGTCACGGCCCCCAGGCTGGCCCGGAATTCGCGCTTTTCCGTGTTTTTGCAACACCTTCATCTCGTCACCTGAGCAAACAAGAAACATGTATCACGTCAACCCGATTGCCGGCACCTCCGCCCCGGCGCCCTGCCCCACGGCGCGGCCAGCATGGCCTCTGCACGGAAAGTGCCAGCCATGAGCGTGCTGGAGAAAGACAGCCGCAGCGGCGTGCAATCCATCGAAACCGGCATGGCGGTGGTGCGGGTCCTGGTCAACAGCCAGGGACCGATGATGCTGCGCGATATCGCCCTGCAGGCCGACATGCCGCCGGCCAAGGCGCACCGCTATCTGGTCAGCCTGATCCGCGCCGGTCTGGTCACGCAGGATCCGGCCAGCTCGCACTATGACCTGGGGCCGTTCGCCCTCAGCATCGGCATGGCCGCCGTCAACCGCATCGACCGCGTCCGGCTTGGGCTGGAAACGATCTCGGACTTGCGCAACAGCATCAACGAAACCACTGCGCTGTCGGTCTGGACACCGGGCGGGCCGGTGATCGTGCGCTGGGAACGGCCGCGCCGGCCGATTACCGTCAACGTGGTCACTGGCGTGCAAGTGGACCTGCTCAGCAGCGCCAGCGGCCTGGTATTTGCCGCCTGGCTACCCGAGGCGCGCATCCTGCCGATGATCCAGGACGAACTGCGCCGCCAGCCAGCCGATGCACCGCCGCGCACCCTGGCCGATGTGCGCGAGCAGCTGGCGCAGATCCGCCAGCAGGGCGCAGTGAGCGTGCGCGAGAACTACTTTGCCAGCGGCGTGCAGGCGCTGGGGGCACCGGTGTTCAATTTCCGCAACGAGATCACCATGGCGCTGGTGGTGGTCGGCATTGCCGGCATGAGCGACCTGGGCGAACACAGCGCGGCCATGCAGGCCTTGCAGCAGGCGGCACGCACCCTGTCTACCCGGCTCGGCTCCACCCTATATGGCCAGCAAGCACCAACTGACATCTAGCTGACGTCATGACACGCCATACTCACGGGAGCCTGGATACCTTCCTATAATCCCCTATTTACCTGCTTCCCCCTCACGCGGCTCCCGCATGCCTGTTTCCCTCGCCCAAGCCCATATCGATGCGTTCAGCCAGCAAAGTCGCGTACGCGCCGGCTCCGTCATCATTTCCGTATTCGGCGATGCCGTCCATCCGCGTGGAGGACGCATCTGGCTGGGCAGTCTGATCCGCCTGCTCAAGCCGCTGGGCATCAGCGAACGCCTGATCCGCACTTCCGTGTTTCGACTGGTACAGGAAGGCTGGCTGCGCACCGAGGCGCATGGCCGCAAGGCCGACTA
The DNA here is from genome assembly GCF_036312245.1 of Brachymonas sp. J145. Taxonomy (NCBI): domain Bacteria; kingdom Pseudomonadati; phylum Pseudomonadota; class Betaproteobacteria; order Burkholderiales; family Comamonadaceae; genus Allobrachymonas; species Brachymonas sp. J145. The sequence goes on from NZ_JAZDCI010000002.1 coordinate 187,587, forward strand.
CCTGCTGACGCCCGGTGGTCAGCAGCGCATCGAAGACGCCGCGCGCCACATCTACGCCTCCAGCGCGCCCGCCTGGGATCGTCGCTGGCGCCTGATGCTGACGGTGGGCGAGCTCAGCGCCCGTGAACGCGAGCTGCTGCGCCGCGCCATGTTCTGGCAGGGCTTTGGCCTGGTCGGTGGCGATTGCTTCATCCACCCGAGCGCCGACCTGACCGCCGCCTCCGACGCCCTGCTCTCCGAAGGCCTGGGCGAACTGCTGCACAAGCTGATGCCCTTGCTGGCGGTAGAAAACCATTTTGGCAATTCGGCGCGCAACGTGGACATGATCCTGCACGCCTGGGATCTGGAACACCTGGGCGCGTCCTATACCGCCTTTGTCAACAGCTACCGCCCGCTGCTGGAGGCCTTGCGCCAGCAGTCAGCCGATGCGCTCACCGACGAACAGGCCTTTCTGCTGCGCACGCTGGTAGTGCACGAATACCGCCGCCTGCTGCTGCGCGATCCGGAACTGCCGGCCGAACTGCTGCCGCATGACTGGCCGGGCAACGAGGCGCGCATCATGTGCCGCGAGTTCTACCGCCGCCTGCTGCAGGCCTCCGAGCGCCATCTGGACAAGCAGCTGGAATGCGCCAACGGCGATATCCCGGCCGCGCAGGAGCTGCTGCACCAGCGCTTCCAGGCCGAGGATCCGTTTGCCGACCTGACCCAGCCGAACGCCAGCTGACCCAGCCTGCCGCTTCAGGCCAGTTCGGCCACCGGTCGCAACACCTTCGGCCACTTGTGCGCCGGCAGGCCCCAGCGTTCCTTGATTTCCAGCGCGCGCTGTTCCAGCAAGGCCCGCTCAGGGTGCGTTGCCGTGGCCTGCGCCAGCACCACGGTATTGCCCTCGCGCGTCGGCTTGAACGTCCAGACCGCCGTCTCGCCAAAGGCTTCGCAGATCCTGGTCAGGCTGGCATCGAAACTGCTGTCGCGACCAAACAGGTTGACCGTCATGCAGCCATCGGGCGTCAGCAGCGCCTTGCAGTCACGGTAGAAATCGGCATGGTCCAGCACCGGGGCGGCCGCCTCTTCGTCATACAAATCCACCTGCAGCGCATCGATCGCGCCCTGCCATTCGGGCTGGCGGATTTCCTCGGCGGCATCGCCCAGAATCACGTTGAGCTTCTCGTTATTGTCCGGCAGACGGAACCACTGGCGGCAGGCGGCATAGACCTGCGGGTTGAACTCGATGCAGGACGTCAGCATCTCGAGCTTGCGGTAGCTGAAGCGCGTCAGGCTGCCTGCACCCAGGCCGAGCTGCATGGCATGGCGTTCGGCTACGCTGTCGGGATCGACAAACAGCAGCCAGGCCATCATGCGCTGCACGTACTCCAGCTCCAGCTTCACCGGGTCCTTCAGCCGCATCGCGCCCTGCACCCATTCGGTGCCCAGATGCAGGTAACGGCAGACGCCGTCTTCGGAGAAATTCACTTCAGGCCAGTACGGCTCGGGCTGGGGGGTGCGTTGCTTGGACATGCGGCATTGTAGAACGCCGCTGCCATCTGGGACTCAGGCCAGGCCATGCGCCGCCAGCACCTCGCGCCAGGCCTGCAGCTTGCGTTCGAAGCTCCAGCTGGCGTTGGCCGGGCTGGTAGATGGCAATCGATATACCGGCAGACCCAGCGTGCGCGTATGGCGCTGGTGGCGCCAGCTCTCGCCACCGTTGTGCGCGATCGCCTCCAGCTGCGGACTGCGCTGCGTCAGCCCGACAAAATCATTCACCGTGGCGTTGCGGATCGCACTGTCCAGGCTGCCTTCGCGCTCGCAGCTGGCGTAGACATCCCAGATGCCCAGGCCGTGCGCCAGTGCCTGCTGGCAGCGCCCGGCATAGTCGAGCTGTTGCAAGGGCTGATCCCACAAGGTACCGAGAATGCGCCAGAACTGGTTTTGCGGGTGTGCATAGTATTGCTGCAGCTGCAGCGACTTGACGCCGGGAAAACTGCCCAGCACCAGCAGGCGCGTGTGGCTATCGGCAATGGGAGCCAGACCCGACAGCAGGCTCATGGCTGACCCTGGGGCAAAAGCGCTTGCAGCCGCGGCAACACCTGCAGCGTATTCGCCAGCACCTGTTGCTGCAGCTGCGCCAAGGGCTGCCCGCGCAAGTCGGCCAGCACCTGGGCGATGCGCGGGATTTCTTCCGGGGCATTGCGGCCCTGTTGCTGGCCGGCGGCGCGTTCGGCGGCGGTGGCGTAGAGCCAGCTCGGGGCGATATCGGGGGCATCGGTTTCGAGCACGATGGCATCGTCGGGCAATTCGGCCGCCAAGGCGCGCAGGCGCGTGGCGCGGTCAAAAGTCATGGCACCGCCAAAGCCGAGCTTGCAGCCTAGCCCCAGAAAGGCATCGGCCTGCTGCCGGCTACCGACAAAGGCATGGGCGATGCCGCTGGCCGGCGGCAGCTGGCGCAGCGCCTTGAGCACGGCATCGACCGAGCGGCGCACATGCAGCAGCACTGGCAGCTGGTGCTGGCGCGCCAGCCGCAGCTGTTCACGCAGCAGCCAGTCCTGGTGCGCACGCATTTGTGGCGTGCACAGTTCCGGCACAAAAAAGTCGAGGCCGATTTCGCCCACCGCCACCAGATGCGGATCATCACGGGCTGCATCGAGCTGCTCGGCCAGCTGCTGCAGTTCACGTTCGCCGGCCGTTAGGGCGCACATCGGGTGGATGCCGAGCGCATAGGCATCGCCCCACTGGCGTGCCAGCTGCTGCACCTGCGCCACATGCGATGCATGCACGTGCACGGCGGGGATCACGCACAGGCCGACGCCCTGCCCGCGCGCACGCTGGCGCATGGCGTCACGGTCGGCATCGAACTCGGCCGCGTCCAAATGGCAGTGCGTGTCGATCCAGAAGCTCATGCCATGGGCAGCGGCGGCGTCGGGTCGGTGGTATGCAAGGGCTCGAGCACGCCCTGCGTCATGCGGAACTGGCGGTCGCAGCGGGCGGCCAGTTCCTCGTCGTGCGTGACCAGCACAAAGGCCGTGCCCTTGTCCTGCGCCAGTTGCAGCATGCGCTGGAACACCTGGTCGGCGGTGCTGCGGTCCAGGTTGCCGGTCGGTTCGTCGGCCAGCACGCAGGCCGGCTGCGTCACCAGCGCACGCGCAATCGCCACGCGTTGGCGCTCGCCGCCGGAGAGTTCTGCCGGGCGATGCTCGGCGCGCTCGGACAGGCCGACCTGGGCCAGCATCTGCAGCGCCTGCTGCTGTGCACTGGCGCGATCCTGGCGGCGGATCCAGAGCGGCATGGCGACGTTCTGCGCCGCGGTGAACTCGGGCAGCAGGTGGTGGAACTGGTAGACAAAGCCGAGATACTGGTTGCGCAGCTCGCCCTGCTTCGCCAGCGAGAGCTGTGCCAGGTCCTGGCCCATGATCTGCACGCTACCGCTGGTGGGCGCATCGAGCCCGCCCAGCATGTGCAGCAGCGTGCTCTTGCCGGAGCCGGAGGCACCGACGATGGCCACCGTTTCGCCCGCGTGCACCGTCAGGTCGATGCCACGCAGCACGGTCAGGTCAATATTGCGACCCTCATGGAATCGCTTGGTCAGGCCTTGCGCCTGCAGGACGATGTTACTCATAGCGCAGGGCCTCCGCCGGGTTGACGCGGCTGGCACGCCAGCTCGGATACAGGGTCGCCAGGAAGGACAGGATCAGCGACACGACCACGATCGGCACGATATCACTGGCCTGCGGATCGCTCGGCATCTTGCTGATCAGGTAGATGTCCTGGGGCAGGAAGCTGGTGTTGAACAGGCGCTCGAAGAAAGGCACGATGACATCGATATTCACCGCCACCGCCAGCCCCAGCGCCAGGCCGGCCAGCGTGCCGATGATGCCGGCGGTGGCACCCTGCACCATGAAGATGCGCATGATGCTGCGCGGCGATGCGCCCAGCGTGCGCAGGATGGCGATATCGGCGCGCTTGTCCTGCACGCTCATCACCAGCGTGCTGACCAGGTTGAAGGCCGCCACTGCCACGATCAGCGTCAGGATGATGAACATCATGCGCTTCTCCACCTGCACGGCGGCAAACCAGCTCTTGTTCTGCTGCGTCCAGTCGCTCACCAGCAGCTGGCCCTGGAACAGGCCGGCCAGTTGCGCCGCCACCGTGGGTGCCTCGTTGAGGTCGCGGATCTTCAGGCGCACGCCCATCGGGCCTTCAAGCTGGTAGATCAGCGCGGCATCCTGCACGTTCAGCATCATCATGCCGTTGTCGTATTCGAAATGGCCGGATTCGAAGGTGCCGGCCACGGTCAGCTGTTTCAGCCGTGGCATCACGCCGGCCGGGGTGACGTTGCCGCTGGGCGCGATCATCGTCACCTTGTCGCCCGGCAGCACGCCGAGAGAACGTGCCAGCTGCACGCCCAGCACCACGTTGAAGCTGCCCGGCGTGAGCGACTTGAGCGCCGCCGCCTGCTGCTCGCTGATATTGCTGACCTCATGCTCCAGGCCCGGCTCGATGCCGCGCACCAGCACGCCACGCATGGTGTCGCCCAGGCTCAGCAGCGACTGGCCGGAAACAAAGGGCGCGGCGCCGATCACCTCGGGGTTGGTGCGCGCCTGCTGCACCACCGCCTGCACGTCCTGCAGGCCGGTGCCGTCCGGGTTGTACAGCTCGATGTGCGAGACCACGCCCAGCATACGGTCACGCACCTCCTTCTGGAAGCCGTTCATGACCGAGAGCACGATGATCAGTGCTGCCACGCCCAGCGCGATGCCGATGATGGAAGCTGCCGAAATAAAGGAAATGAACCCGTTGCGTCGGGTTGACCGGCCGGCGCGTGTGTAACGCCAGCCAATCAGGAGTTCGTAGGGACTTTGCATAGCTCTTGTAGTAACGGGTCTCCCCGGGGCAGCAGCTATTGTGTCACGCCAGCTTGCAGAGACCTGTCAGACGGTATCCCAGGTTGTGACAACACGTGGCCTGGCCCCAAGGCTTACACTTGGGCGGTGTGTGACTTTTTACCGGCCGACATGACGAACCCAGCCCTGTCCCTGAGCCAGCGCAGCCTGCGCAGCGTCTGGCACCCCTGCACGCAGATGAAGCAGCACGAACGCCTGCCCCCGCTGGCGATCGCGCGCGGCCAGGGCGTCTGGCTGTACGACGAGGCTGGCAATCGCTACCTGGACGGCATCAGCAGCTGGTGGGTCAACCTGTTCGGCCACGCCAACCCGCGCATCAATGCGGCGCTGATCGACCAGCTCGGCACGCTGGAGCACGCGATGATTTCCGGCTCCACCCACGCGCCGGTGGTGGAACTGTCCGAGCGGCTGTCGGCGCTGACCGGCGGCGTACTCGGCCATGCCTTCTATGCCTCCGATGGCGCATCGGCCGTGGAAATTGCGCTGAAGATGAGCGCGCAATACTGGCGCAACAGCGGCCAGCCAGACAAGCACCAGTATGTCTATCTGGCGCAGAGCTACCACGGCGAAACCATGGGCGCGCTCAGCGTGACCGATGTCGATATCTTCCGCCACGCCTACCAGCCGCTGGTGCGCCAGACGCATATCGCGCCCAGCCCTGATGCACGCCTGGCCGCCACGCCGCAACAGGCGGCCAACCAGGCGGCACAGGCGATGGAGGCGCTGCTGCAACAGCATGGCAGCACAATAGCCGCCGTCATCGTCGAACCGCTGGTGCAGTGCGCCACCGGCATGGCCATGCACGATCCCGACTACCTGCGCCAGCTGCGCGCGCTGTGCGACCGCTACCAGGTCCACCTGATTGCGGACGAGATTGCCGTTGGCTGTGGCCGTACCGGCACTTTCTTCGCCTGTGAGCAGGCCGGCATCTGGCCGGACTTCATCACCCTGTCCAAGGGCATCAGCGGCGGCTACCTGCCCTTGTCGCTGGTGCTGACGCGTGACAGCATCTACCAGGCCTTCTACGACGACGATGTGCGCACTGCCTTCCTGCATTCCCATTCGTACACCGGCAACCCGCTGGCCTGCCGCGCCGCGCTGGCCTGCCTGGACATTTTCGAGAGCGAGGACGTGCTGGCGCGCAACCAGGTCCTGGGCCAGCAGCTGGATCAGGCGCTGCAGCCGCTGGCGCAGCACCCAGCGGTGCGCCACGTGCGCCGCCAGGGCATGATCTGGGCCTGCGATATCGATCCCGCTGCCATTCCCGACCAGTCGGCCGATGATGCGCGCAACGGCATGGCCGGTGGCACTTTTTCGCAGCGCTACCATCTGGCGGCACGCCAGCGTGGCCTGCTGCTGCGCCCGATCGGCAACACGATCTACCTGATGCCGCCTTATGTGCTGCACGCAGTCGAGCTGCAGCATCTGGCTGATGGCGCGCTCGGCAGCCTGCTGGATGTGCTGGAGCCAGCCGCATGAGCATTCCCGCCTCTCTCGCACACGGCGTATTCGTCACCGGCACCGATACCGAAGTCGGCAAGAGCCTGATCGCCGCGGCGCTGATCCACCGCTACAACGCCAGCGGCCAGCCCTGCATCGGCATGAAGCCGGTCGCCGCCGGTGCCGACTGGCGCCAGGACGACGCCGGCGGCTACTGGCACAACGACGACGTCGCCCTGCTCGATCAGGCCAGCCCGATCCGCGCACCACAGGCACTGCGCTGCCCCTACCTGTTCGAGCCGCCGATTGCGCCACATGTGGCGGCGCGCCAGGCTGGCGTACAGATCAACCTGGACACGCTGCGCGAGCGCTACCTGCAGCTGCGCGATTACGCCCCGACCGTGGTCGTCGAAGGCGCGGGCGGCTGGCTGGTGCCCGTGGATGACAAGCACACCCTGGCCGATCTGGCGGTAGCGCTGCGGTTGCCGGTGGTGCTGGTGGTCGGCCTGCGTCTGGGCTGCATCAGCCACGCCCTGCTCACGGCACAGGCGATTGCCGCCAGCGGCCTGCCATTGGCCGGCTGGGTCGCCAACCATATCGACCCGCAGATGCTGGTACAGCAGGACAACATCGCCACGCTGCAGCAGCGCCTGCAAGCGCCCTGCCTCGGCATCATGCCGCGGCTGGAGACGGTGGACGTGGCGCGGGCAGCCGGGTATCTGGGCTGGCCAGCCGCGTAATATTGCCGCAAGACAGGCAACAACCTGAAACCAGTCCCAATGCCGCACGCCGGGACAGTCCGGTGCCACCCCTCTAGAATAGAGTCAAGCCTACGTGCAAGCACCAGAAAGTTGTCATGTCGTCCACCCAATCCCACCATCTCGTCATTCCCTTTGCCCTGACCCGCTCGGCCGGCTGTCTGCAGGCCGTGCAACAGCTGCAGTTGCAGCACCTGCCCGCCCTGCTGGACCGGCTGCAGCCGTTGCCGGTGCGCCACTGGGATGAATACAACTACAGCACGCCGCACGAGCATGCGCTGGCCGAGGCCCTGCAATGGCCGGAGGCGCTGCGCCAGGACGGCCAGATGCCCTGGGCCGCACACATGGCACGCAGTCATGGCATGGCCACGGCGATTCCGGTCGCCTGGGGCCTGGTCACGCCCTGCCACTGGCAGATCCAGACCGATCACGTCACCATGGCGCATCCGCAGGAGCTGGAGCTGACGCTGGAAGAAGGCAATGAACTGCTGCAGGCCATGCAACCCTGGTTTGCCGAAGAAGGCCTGTACCTGGTCGCCGTACCGGGCAGCAAGCCCGGCAACATCCAGTGGCTGGCGCGCGGCTCGCTGCTGGAAGGCCTGCGCACGGCCTCGCTCGATCGCGTCTGTGGCCGCAATGTGGAAAGCTGGATGCCCTCGCAGGTCAAGGCCGCCACCAGCCCGACCGCTGCCCGCGCCGCGCCGCTGCAGCGCCTGCAGAGCGAGATGCAGATGCTGCTGCACACGCACCCGGTCAACGATCGCCGCCAGGCCGCCGGCAAGCTGCCGGTGAACTCGTTCTGGGTCAGCGGCACCGGCGTGCTGCCGGCCGACATCCCGCTGTTTCCCGAAGATGAGAACGCACTGCAGCCACACATGCTGCGCCAGCTCGCCACCGCCGCCCAGCGCGAGGACTGGGACGCCTGGCTGACCGCCTGGCGCTGGCTGGACGAGCACGTGTTTGCACCGCTGCTGCAAAAGCAGCGCGAAGGCACGCTGAAAGGCCTGCAGCTCACGCTGTGCAGCGAGCAGCGCGCCGCCAGCTGGCACAGCGCGCCGGTATCGCTGTTCGACAAGCTGATCCGCAGCATGCGTCCGACCCAGCTGCCTGCACTGCTGCAGAAAACCCTGTAAGCCATGCGCCTGCTGACCCGTGACATCCCGCCCCGCGCCTGCTGGGCGCTGGAACAGGCTGGCCTGCATCCGCTGCTGGCGCGCCTCTATGCCGCACGCGGCGTGCAACCGGACGAACTCGACGAGGGCCTGGCCCGGCTCACTCCGCCGGACCAGCTGCTCGGTGCGCAACAGGCTGCCGTGCTGCTGGCCGACAGCATCGCTGCCGGTCGCAACATCTGCATCGTGGCCGATTACGACTGTGACGGTGCCACCGCCTGCGCCGTGGCATTGCGCGGCCTGCGCATGCTGGGTGCCACGCAGGTGCAGTTCCTGGTGCCCGACCGCGTGGTCGACGGCTACGGCCTGACCGGCCCGATTGCCGAACGCGTACGCGCTGCCGGCGGCGACCTGCTGGTCACGGTAGACAACGGCATCGCCAGCGTGGAAGGCGTGGAGGCCGCCCATGCGCTCGGCATGCAGGTGCTGGTGACCGACCACCACCTGCCCGGCGACACCCTGCCGGCCGCCGATGTCATCGTCAACCCGAACCAGCCCGGCTGCAGCTTTCCCGGCAAGTCCATGGCTGGCGTGGGCGTGATGTTCTACGTATTGCTGATGCTGCGCGCCGAATTGCGCCAGCGCGGCCAGTTCACGGCGCAGAACCAGCCGCGGCTGGACACGCTGCTGCCGCTGGTGGCGCTCGGCACCGTCGCCGACGTGGTGAAACTGGACGCCAACAACCGCCGCATGGTGGCGCAAGGTCTGAAACGCATCCGCCAGGGCGCGATGCCGGCCGGCCTGCACGCGCTGTTCCAGGTCGCCGGCCGCGACTGGCGCGCCGCCACGACTTTTGACATGGGTTTTGCGCTCGGGCCGCGCATCAACGCCGCCGGCCGCCTGGCCGACATGACGCTGGGCATCGAATGCCTGACCACCGACGATGCCACGCGCGCGCTGGAGCTGGCGCACCAGCTCGACAGCATCAACCGCGAACGCCGCGAGCTCGAAGACGGCATGCGCGAGCAGGCCCAGGCCAGCGCCGAGGCCCTGTTTGCCACCGATGCCGCCCCGCCCTCGGCGCTCAGCGTGTTTGGCGAGGATTTCCATGAAGGCGTAGTCGGCATCGTCGCCTCACGCCTGAAAGACAAGCTGCACCGGCCGATCTTTGTCTTTGCCCCGAGCGCGGCGCCAGGCCAGCAGCAGGAGCTGAAAGGCTCGGGCCGCTCGATTCCGGGCTTTCACATGCGCGATGCGCTGGACCTGATCTCCAAGCGCCATCCGGAGGTGATCCTGCGCTTTGGCGGCCACGCCATGGCGGCCGGCTGCACCATTGCGCGCGCGCATTTCCCGACCTTCGAGCAGGCGCTGGTGCGTATCGCGGAGGAATGGCTGGACGAGGCCACGCTCACCCGCACGCTGGAAACCGATGGCGCGCTGCCGCCCGAATTCCGCCGCATCGATATCGCCAGCGAGCTGCAACAGCAGGTCTGGGGCCAGGGCTTTGCGCCGCCGGTGTTCTGCGAGGAACTGGACATCGTGCAGCAACGCCTGGTGGGCGAGCGTCACCTCAAGCTGCAGCTGCGCCACCACGGTGAATTGGTAGACGGCATCTGGTTTGGCCGCAGCGAACCGCTGCCGCCACGCGCCACGCTGGCCTACCGGCTCGACGTGAACAGCTGGCAGGGCCGCGACAACGTGCAGCTGGTGGTGGAAGGCATGGCCGGCGACTAGACGCCAGCCGCCGCCAGCACCCCGGCCGCGATCGGGCCAAGCAGGTGGCTGTCGTGCCAATGCAGCGCCTGTTGCTGCAAGTCCCATGCTGCCACCGGCAGCAGCCGGCCACCGATATCGTGCGTGGCATAGGCCACCAGCCAGAGCTGCTGCACCGGCAACGCCGTCACCTGTTCCGGCACCCGTGCCCGGCATGATACCAAGGTCGCCAGCGGCCAGGCGTCGGCATAGTGGCCCAGCGTCAGGTGCGGCACATGGGCTTCGGCCAGCGCCTCCTGCGTCAGCAGCGCCTGGCGCGCATCCGCATAGCCAGTGGAATCAGCATGCACCTGCAGATACGGCACGCTGGCAAAGCTGTCCAGCCGGCCGATCTGCAAGGTGAACGGCGCAATCGCCGCCTGGCGCAGCCCTTGCAACTGGGCCAGTAAACCGGCGGCATTGATCGCCTGGGGCTCCGCCTGCGTCTGCGGAAAACCGCCCAGCGCGATCGTCACATGCGGCTGGCGCCCATAAGCAGGCAATAGCAGCTGCTGCAGCGCCGTGCGCGCCTGCTGCCAGCGCGCCCGCACGGCAGGCGTATCGGCATTAATCACCCAGCACAGGTAGTACGGGCGGCCACGGTGCCATTCGGGGAAATCACGCGGCTCACAGCGCAGCGTGTGGCCGCGCTGCAGCAGCCAGGGATCGGACCACATCGCTCAGGGCAGGCGCGACAGGTCCCAGTAGAGCAAGCCGCCCAGCGCCATCATGTTCAGCATCACCGTGAGCCAGAACACGGTCTGGAACGCCGGCTTGACGGTCTTGTGGCGGAACAGCCGCTGTCCGAGCCAGCCACCCGGCCAGCCGCACAGCAGTGCCAGCGTGTGCAGATACGATTCCGGAATGCGCGGCTTGTTGGCCCTGGCCGCCAGCTTGTCCCAGCCGTACACCAGCAGCGTGCACAGGCTCATCGCCACATAAATGCCGATCAGCCACTCGAAGTGGGTGACGACCGAGACGTTCATAGACGTCCGCTCTTGGCCATCAGGCGCTCGAACACGCCCGGCGATACCAGCTGGTGCACTTCGCCGCCCAGGGTGGCAATCTCGCGCACATAGGTGCTGCTGACAAACTGGTACTGGTCGCTCGGCGTCAGGAACACGGTCTCGACATCGGGCATCAGGCGGCGGTTCATGCCGGCGAGCTGGAATTCGTAGTCAAAGTCGGTCACCGCGCGCAGGCCGCGCACCATGGCGCGCGCGCCACGCGCCACGACAAAGTCGCGCAGCAGGCCGTCATAGCTCTCGACTGTGACGTTGGGGAAACGCGCCACCGCCTGCTGCACCATGTCCAGCCGCTCTGCCAGGTCGAACATCGGCTTCTTGTGGTGGCCGGCCGCCACTGCCACGATCAGGTGGCCAAACAGTTGGGAAGCGCGGCGCACCAGTTCCTCGTGGCCCAGGGTCATCGGATCAAAGGTGCCGGGATAGACGGCGATCACGGGGTTCATGCGCGGAAATCTCCTGTACAGATTCAGTCAGCCGCCTGCAGCGGACGCAGCAGGTGGGCGTGCACGGCGCCAGCCTGCAGATGGCGCCAGCACTGCCAGCCCAGCGGCTGAAGAGCGGCATCGTCCCAGGCCTGGCCGGCTTCCAGATAGAGGTAGCCAGTGGGACGCAGCAGCGGCAGCGCCAGCTGCAGCGCCTGCTGGTACCAGTCGGCGTCATAAGGGGGATCCAGCAGGATCAGGTCCTGGCTGGCGGGATGTTGTCGGGCCTGGTCGCGCAGCAGTGCCAGCGCATCACCCTGGCGCACCTGCACGGCATCGGCCTGCAAGCTGGCCTGCAACTGGCGTAGCTGCTTCACCAGTGCCGCGTGCGATTCCAGCATCAGCACGCGGGCGGCACCGCGCGAGGCGGCCTCGAAACCGAGCGCGCCGGTGCCGGCACACAGGTCGATGCAGTGCCAGCCTCCCAGGTCCTGGCCGAGCCAGTTGAACAGGGTCTCGCGCACGCGGTCCGGCGTGGGGCGCAGGCCAGGCGGCACGCCGGGGCCGGCGGCGACCGGCAGCAGGCGGCGGCGCCACTGGCCCCCGATGATGCGGACCTGGCCGGCACCGCGTTGTGCCGCTACGCCCTTGCCCGGGCGCTTGCCCGCCGGGCGCGCGGCCTCGGCCGGCTTGGCGCGCAGGCTGGCATTGATGGCTTCGAGTGACATGGCAGAGCGTCCCATGCCGCGATCATAGGGGAAAAGCCCGCCAGACAACGCGATCTGCCGGCTTTTTGCCGCCTGCCGGCCGCCAAAGTCGCGCATCGCGCAGCCGCTTGCATGGATATTCACGGGACGGACAGGGCTTGTCCTTACAATCAGGGGCACTGTCTGCCCTCCTACCGGCCTCCCTACACCCCATGTTCAGCTTTTTCAAGAAAAAACCTGCCGCTGCGCCTGACGCAGAGCTGCCTGTCGATAGCGCTCCCGACAGCGTTACCGAGGCGACACCTGCCGTCGTCCCGGAACCCGAACCCGCCGCCGACGTGGCTGCCAAGCCCGCTGCCGAAGCCCCCAAGGGCTGGCTGAACCGGCTGCGCCGCAGTTTCGGCAGCGACGAGGAGCCGGCTGCATCCACGGTCGAGGCCGAGACGCCTGCTGGCGAAACGGCAGCCGCCGAACTGCCGCCCATCGACGAGGAAGAGCTGGAGCGCGCCGCCATGGAAGCGGCCACCGAGCATGAGCTGCCGCCGGAAATCATCGAGCCGGTGCCGCCGGTCGTCGCGCCCGTGGCTGCTGTTCCTGCACCTATGGACAGCCCGGCCGAGGCCATCGCCAGCGACAGCTACGCCCTGTCCGCCCCGCCCCAGGAGCGGCCCGAGTCGCTGGATCCGGATCGTGCCGGCTGGTACAGCCGCCTGAAGACTGGCCTGCGCCGCACCGGCAGCAATATCAGCACCGTATTCACCGGCACCCGCATCGACGACGAACTGTACGAAGACCTGGAAGCTGCACTGCTGATGGCCGATGCCGGCGTGCAAGCCACCGAATTCCTGCTGGAAGACCTGAAGCAGCGCGTCAAGAACGCGCGCGCCAGCGATCCGGCCCAGGTCAAGGCGCTGCTGGTCGATGCGGTTGCCGACCTGCTGGCACCCCTGCAGAAGCCGCTGGTGATCGGCGAGCACACGCCGACCGTGATCATGGTCGCCGGTGTCAACGGCGCCGGCAAGACGACCTCTATCGGCAAGCTGACCAAGCACCTGAGCGACCACCAGCAGCAAGTGCTGCTGGCGGCTGCCGACACCTTCCGTGCCGCCGCGCGCGAGCAGCTGGCAATCTGGGCCGACCGCAACACGGTGGAAATCGTCAGCAGCTCCGGTGGCGATCCGGCCGCGCTCAGCTTTGACGCCGTGGCCGCCGGCCGCGCGCGCGAGAAGGACGTGGTGCTGGTCGATACCGCCGGTCGTCTGCCGACCCAGCTGCACCTGATGGACGAGCTGAAGAAGATCCGCCGCACCATCACCAAGGCCTATGTCACCGCGCCGCACGAGGTGCTGCTGGTGATTGACGGCAATACCGGCCAGAACGCGCTGGCCCAAGTCAAGGCGTTTGACGAGGCACTGGAACTTACCGGCCTGATCGTGACCAAACTGGATGGCACGGCCAAGGGTGGCGTGCTCTGCGCCATCGCCCGCGAAAAGCCGGTACCGGTCTACTTCGTCGGCGTCGGCGAAAAGCTGGAAGACCTGCAGACCTTCAACGCGCGCGAATTTGCCCAGGCACTGCTGGGCTGATCCGCCCCTGTCCTACACGCCGTCCCCGCCCTGCTTTCCATAATGGACATCAGGGCGGCCTGCCAGCGGGCAGACGGCAATCCTTCGGTTTGTTACGTCTTTCACGCCCTGACTTAGCACTCGTAACGTCAGAGTGCTAATATTTGAGGAACGAACGGAACATTCCTTCCAGGAATGACTCCAACCCTTAAAGGAGTAAACGATACGTGGCAGACAACGCTGTGGTTTCCAACAAGACTGACCTGGCCCTGGCCCCCAACTGGTCGGCCGTGGCCACCATGCCCCCGCTGGGCAATCTTGACGCCTATATTTCTGCGGTCAACCGCATGCCCATGCTCACCTCCGAGCAGGAGCAGGATTACGCCAAAAAACTCAAGGAAAACAATGACCTGGACGCTGCCGGCCGCCTGATCATGTCGCACCTGCGACTGGTGGTTGCCGTGTCGCGCCAGTACCTGGGCTACGGCCTGCCGCATGGCGACCTGATCCAGGAAGGCAACGTCGGCCTGATGAAGGCGGTACGCCGCTTTGACCCGTCGCAGGGCGTGCGTCTGGTCAGCTACGCCATGCACTGGATCAAGGCCGAGATCCACGAGTACATCCTGAAGAACTGGCGCATGGTCAAGGTGGCCACCACCAAGGCGCAGCGCAAGCTGTTCTTCAACCTGCGCAGCAAGAAGCAGGGCTTCCGCGCCGCCGCTGACCTGGACGACGTGATGGCGCATCGCGACGGTCTGACCGAGCAGGAAATCGACATCATCGCGCAAGACCTGAACGTCAAGCGCGAAGAAGTGATGGAGATGGAAACGCGCATGTCTGGCGGTGACGTGCTGCTGGATCCGGCTCCGTCCGATGACGGCGAGCAGGCCTTTGGCCCGATCGCCTACCTGTCCGACGCCAGCCACGAGCCGACCGCCATGCTGGAAGCGCGCCAGCGCGACACCATGGCCACCGACGGCATCGCCGCCGCGCTCGATACGCTGGATGCGCGCAGCCGCCGCATCGTCGAGCAACGCTGGCTCAATGTCAACGACGACGGCTCCGGCGGCATGACGCTGCACGAGCTGGCCGCCGAGTACGGTGTCAGCGCCGAGCGCATCCGCCAGATCGAATCGGCCGCGATGAAGAAGATGAAGACGGCACTGGTCGAGTACGCGTAAGCGCCTCCGGCATGCGCCAGCAAAAAACGCCCCTCGGGGCGTTTTTTGCGTCTGGAGAGAAAGGATCAGGCTTCGCCGAGCAGCGTCTTGATATCCGCCGCAATCGAATCGGCCGGCGTGCCATAGCTGCAGTGCACGCGGATCTTGCCCTTGGGATCAAACAGCAGCACACCGGCGGTGTGGTCCATGGTGTAGCTGGTGGGCGTGCTGCCCTCGACTTTCTTGTAGTAGACCTTGAAGTCCGGCGCAACCTTGGTGCGCAGTTCTTCGGGTGTGGGCAGCAGGGCCACGAAGCTCGGGTCGAAGTTGCCCAGATATTCCTTCAGGATCTGCGCCGTGTCGCGCTCCGGATCCACCGTGACGAACAGCACTTGCAGCTTGTCGCCATCGGCACCCAGCAGCTCCTTGACCTGCACCATCTCCGCCAGCGTGGTCGGGCAGACGTCCGGGCACTGCACAAAACCGAAGAACATGGCCACCACCTTGCCGCGGAAATCGGCCATGCTGCGCTGCTGGCCGTTCATGTCGGGCAGGGAAAAATCCTGCGCGTACTTGGCACTGCTGATGTCCAGACCCTTGAACTGGCTGGACTTGCTGCCGGCCGAGCTGCCGTTTTCACAGCCGGCCAGCATCAGGGCGGCACCGCCCAGCATCAGCGAAGAAACGATCTGGCGGCGCGTCAGGCCAACAGCCCCGGAAAATGCGTGCGTGGTGTGTGTCATGCACACATTCTACAAGTCGATCAACACAACGGTCCATGAAGACCGTCCGGGTTCAGGGCTGTTGCTTGCGCAGCATGCGCTGCATCTGCTCCAGCGTGATCGCCGTCGTACCTTCGACCTTGTGGCGCGGTTCCGGCTGCAGCGCATGGCCGTAGATCACCTCAAAGGTCAGCGCGATGCTGCCATCGCGCTCCAGCGTGCGCAGGCCGTGTTTCAGCTGCTGCAGCCAACCGCGACCATGGGTGCGGGTATCGCGCTGGCTGGACAGGTTGCGACCCAGCTCGCGCAGCTCCTGCAGCAGGCGCTCAGGCGTGGCAAAGGTCAGCGTGATGCGCTCCATGTCCATCACCGGTTCGGCAAAGCCGGCCTGGATCAGCATGTCGCCCCAGTCATGCATGTCGGTGAACTGGTGTGTTGGTGCCGGCCAGCCGAGCGTGCGGTAGAGCGCATCCAGCTCACGCAGCGTGTCCGGGCCGAGCGCCGAGAACATCAGGAAGCCGTTGACCGCCAGCGCCTCGCGCCACTGTGTCAGCAGCGCCTGCGGATCGGCGGCGTTGTGCAGCGCCATGTTCGCCCACAGCATGTCGATGCTGCCGGCTTCCGGCAAACCAAATTGGGTCGCCACTGGACCGCCCAGCAGGCCACCCAGCGTGCGGCGCAGCCAGCCACTGCCGCCCTCTTCCGCACCCAGCTGTTGCAGTGCCTGCTGGCTGGCAGCATCGGGCTCATGGGCCCAGGCCTGCGCCTGCGGATAGCGCTGGCGCAGCAGCGCATGCGCCTGCTGACCACCCTTGAGCGGCTGCCAGTGCAGCCAGCGCTGCGGTTGCAGCGTGATCAGCGACAGGCGGTCTTCCATGCGGCGCGCGATCTCTTCATGCAGCCAGGGGCTCTGCGGCAACGGCAGACGCTGCCAGCGGCGCGCAGCCACGGGATCGATACTGGGGGGGAGTTGGGTCTGGGTATGCACGCGGGCAGTATATAGCGCCGCCCCAGCCCTGCGCCAACGCGGGATTTGCATGGCTGGATGCAACAGACGCGTCATCCGCTACAATATAAAAATTAATTCTTTTATCTTATATTTTGAACTGGTTTACCCGCCTGATTCCGGCCCGCTGCGGCATTTGCCAGAGCTGGCCAGCACAGCCGCTGTGCGCCGATTGCGTGCAGCGGCATGCCCAGCCCATGGAACGCTGCCGTGGCTGCGCCCTGCTACTGCCACCAGACGAGGACGATGGCCATGGCCTGTGCCACGATTGCAGCCAGCACCCGGCCCCGCTGCTGGAAAGTTGCCATGCCGCGCTCTCCTACGTCTGGCCCTGGCAGGGCAGTATCGATGCCTTCAAGTTCCATGGCCAGCCGGCGCTGGCCGGGCTGCTGGCGGCACGTATGGCCGCCTGTCCGGAGCTGGTCGCCACGGTGCGCGACAGCGACCTGCTGGTGCCGCTGCCCTTGCACCCGCATCGGCTGGCCGAACGCGGCTTCAGCCAGACCTGGCTGCTGGCACAACAGTTGCGCCGGCTGGTCCGCCCGATGCCCCAGAAAGCCCTGCTGCGTCATGACTGGCTGGCGCGCAGCCGCCATACACCGCACCAGAGCCGGCTGCCGCATGCCGAGCGCGAGCACAATATCCAGGATGCCTTCGAGGTGCCGGCACGACTGGCAGCGCTGGTCGAAGGCCGCCATGCCGTGCTGCTGGACGACGTGATGACTACCGGTGCCACGCTGGAAGAAGCGGCGCGCGTGCTGCTGGCCGAAGGCTGCCACCGCGTCAGCGCCGTGGTGCTGGCGCGCACCGAAAAACCCCGGTTTGATTAGCGGCACGGTTTGGCGCGACAATGCGCGACCATGTTTCACATCGTCCTGGTTCACCCCGAAATTCCGCCGAATACCGGCAACGTGATCCGCCTGGCGGCGAATACCGGCTGCACGCTGCACCTGATCGAACCGCTTGGTTTCAGCCTGGACGACAAGCAGCTGCGCCGAGCCGGGCTGGATTACCACGAGTACGCCACGCTGCAAGTGCATGCCAGCTGGCAAAATTTTCTGGAACATGCGCAACCAGACCCGGCCCGGCTGTTTGCCATGACCACGCGTGGCAGCCATCCGGTACCGGAGCAGGCCTTCCAGCCGGGCGACTGGCTGGTGTTTGGCTGCGAGACTGCCGGCCTGCCAGCCGCAATCCGTGACAGCTTTCCGGCCAGCCAGCGGCTGCGCCTGCCGATGCTGCCAACGCAGCGCAGCCTGAACCTGTCGAATGCGGTTGCGGTGACAGTCTATGAGGCCTGGCGCCAGTGCGGCTTTGCCGGAACCAGTGCCTGAACGCCATCGTCAAAGCAGGGTCTTGAGCCCGTCCCAGACCAGCTTGATGCCGGTCAGCAGCATCCCCAGGTAAATCAGGCGGTAGAACCAGGTCGGGTCAATGCGCCTGGCAATGCGCACGCCGATCCAGACGCCCAGCGGTGCCAGCGGCAGCAGCACCAGCGAAGTGGCCAGGTTTTCCCATTTCAGCAGGCCGAGATAGGCATATGGCAGCCACTTGCTCAGGTTGATGCAGAAGAACAAATAGGCCATGGTGCCGGTGAAAATCAGCGGCGGCAGGCGCATCGGGATCACGTAGGCACCCAGCGGCGGGCCACCGGCGTGCGCGACAAAGCTGGTAAAGCCGGAGGTGGTGGCCAGCACGCTGCCCAGCCAGCGCGGCGGCAGTGCCGCATCGGCACGCGGCGGAAACAGAAGACGCTGCGCGAGGAACAGCAGCGTTAGCACGCCAACAATACCCGCCACCACCGGCGCACTCAGGAAGCGAAACAGCAGCGTGCCGATCACGGTACCAAGCAGCGCCCTGGGCAGCAGGCGCTTGAACAATGCCCAATCGACATGGCGGCGAAAGGCATGGATGCCCATCAGGTCCATCGCCAGCAGCAGCGGCATCATGATGGCTGCCGCCTGCGGCACGCTGACGCTAAGCGCCATCAGCGGCACGGCCAACGCGCCAAAACCGGCACCAAAGCCACTCTTGCTGATGCCGATCAGCAGCACCGCCGGGATCGCCACCAGATAGAACTGCCAGTCGCTGATCAGGGCCAAGCCCTCAGGCAGCCAGCCTGCCCAGGCCATCAATAGCGTGCGTCAGGATCGACCCTGGACGGCGGCTGCGGGCGCGCCGGCTCGTCCAGCCAACGGCAAATCGGCTCCCATTGCTGCAGATCGCGCTGCACGCGGCCCGGCGGCACGTCAAACAGGGTCAGGCCTTGCGCCGCCAGGTGCACGTAGTTTTGCGTGTCACGCACCACGCCCAGCAGCGGGAACGGCAGATGCTCGCAAAAATCGCGCAGGTGCTGCAGCGAATGCGTGTTTTCCTTGACGCGCATCGCCAGCAGGGCAATATCGATGCGGCCCAGCTTCTTGTACTCGACCAGTTCGCGCATGAAATCGACTGTGGCGCGCATGTCAAACACGCTGGGCTGCAGCGGCACCACCGCCTTGGTGGCCATCTTGAGCACGCCCTTGAGTTCCTTGCCGTCCAGGCCGGCCGGTGTGTCGAGCACCACATGGGTGACGCCCTTGGGCACCTTGACCTTGCCGGCAGAGGCGGTTTCCCAGGGCACGATCTTGCCGGCAGCAGCCGGGCGATCAGCCAGCCACTGGCGCGAGGATTGCTGCTTGTCCACGTCTCCCAGCATGACACGTGCCCCACGCGCGGCAAAATAGCCCGCGATATTGGTAGAGACGGTGGTTTTTCCCACCCCTCCCTTGGGGTTGACGACGACAACTACGGGCATGGCAACAAGCTCCTTTGGCAAATCAGCGCGCCGCAAGTGGCTACGCCTGGACAAGGCAAAGAAAGACTGTACCCTGTTTGAACTTGCACGCCCATGGTTTTAGCCGTGGTTTTGCCGCAAAATCCTGCAAAATGGCTTGTAGAAACCTGATTTTCGGTGTATGTCATATTTTCGTCATAAATCTGGAACCACTTTTATCCCATGTTGATGCAACCCAGCCAGGCCGATGTGCGCCGCTATTTCTGTGCCACCTACGCCAAGTGGCGCGCCAACCAGCCCATGGACGCCATGGAGACGCTGATCGCCGGCTGGATGGAGCAGCACCCTGAATACCATGCCGATCTGGCCGATGTCGATGCCGCCCTGGCGGCCATGCAAAAGCCGGATCTGGCCGGCCAGGCCAACCCCTTTCTGCACCTGTCCATGCACCTGACCATCAGCGAGCAGTGCAGCATCGACCAGCCGCGTGGCATCCGCCAGGCGGTGGAACTGCTGGCGGCACGCCGGCATGACCTGCACGCCGCCCACCACGCCGTCATGGACTGCCTGGGCCGCATGATCTGGGAAAGCCAGCGCAACGGCCGCCCGCCGGATGGCGAGGCCTACCTGGCCAGCGTGCAGCGCCTGGCCACGCAGGATTGAAATCACACAACCACAAGCACAAGGAGTCACCCATGAGCAAGCGCGACAAGCACCCCGCCAAGCCGACCCCGCTGCTGCGCCAGTGGCAGCCGCCGGTCACGCGTTCCGTGCATGCTACCGATGGCAGCGGCGCCTACAACGCCGACCACAGCGTCAAGATCAGCGATTTTGATCCGGGTGCCCAGCCCTACTCGATCGGCACCAAGCTGGAGAACAAGGCGGCCGTCAAGGCACTGGCCGAAGAGATCGACCTGCTGCAGGACGTGCTGCTGGCCGATCGCCGCCATGCGCTGCTGGTGATCCTGCAGGGCATGGACGCATCGGGCAAGGACGGCACGCTGCGCGGCGTGTTCAGCCATACCAGCCCACTCGGCGTGCGCACCGTCGGCTGGAAGGCGCCCACTTCGCTGGAGCTCAGCCACGACTACCTGTGGCGCATCCATGCCTCCATGCCGGCCAAGGGCGAGATCGTGGTGTTCAACCGCAGCCAGTACGAGGACGTGCTGGTGCCGGTGGTGAACCGCAACATCAGCGCCGAGCAGACGCGCCAGCGTTACGCCCAGATCAATGATTTTGAGCGCATGCTGACCGAAAACGGCACCGTGATCCTAAAGTTCATGCTGCACATCAGCAAGGACGAGCAGCGCGAGCGCCTGCAGGAGCGCATCGACGACCCGAGCAAGCATTGGAAATTCGAAGCCGGTGACCTGGAAGTGCGCCGCCACTGGGACGACTACCAGCAGGCCTATGCGCAGTTGCTGACCCACACCAGCACGCCCTGGGCACCATGGACCGTGGTGCCGGCCGACAGCAAGACGCACCGCAACCTGATGATCGCCACTGTGGTGCGCGATACCCTGCAGGCGATGGACCTGCGCTACCCGCCGCCCAAGCCCGAGCTCAAGGGCGTCACCATCAAGTAGGATGCCGGGCATCCCCCTTTCTTGTTTTTGATTAGACCAACCGGATACGACATGCAGAAATTCCAGGGTTCCGACCAATACGTTGCTACCGATGACCTGAAACTGGCCGTGAACGCCGCCATCACGCTGCAGCGCCCGCTGCTGGTCAAGGGCGAGCCCGGCACCGGCAAGACCATGCTGGCTGAGGAAGTCGCCAGCGAGCTGGGCATGCCGCTGCTGCAGTGGCACATCAAGTCCACCACCAAGGCGCAGCAAGGCCTGTACGAATACGATGCGGTGAACCGCCTGCGCGATTCGCAGCTGGGCGACGACCGCGTCAAGGACATCCAGAACTACATCGTCAAGGGCGTGCTGTGGCAGGCCTTTACCGCCGACGAGCCGGTGGCGCTGCTGATCGACGAGATCGACAAGGCCGACATCGAATTCCCGAACGACCTGCTGCGCGAGCTGGACCGCATGGAGTTCTACTGCTACGAGACGCGCGAGCTGATCAAGGCGAAACACCGTCCGCTGGTGTTCATCACCTCCAACAACGAGAAGGAGCTGCCGGACGCCTTCCTGCGCCGCTGCTTCTTCCACTACATCCAGTTTCCCGATACCGAGACGCTGGAAAAGATCGTCGGCGTGCACTTCCCCGGCCTGAAGGAAGAGCTGCTGCGTGCCGCCATCGAATCCTTCACCACGCTGCGCACCATCCCTGGCCTGAAGAAGAAGCCTTCCACCAGCGAACTGCTGGACTGGCTGAAGCTGCTGCTGGCCGAAGACGTGCCGCCGGCCGCGTTGCAGGCCACGGAATCCGGCAAGATGAAGATCCCGCCGATGCTGGGCGCGCTGCTGAAGAACGAGCAGGACCTGTCCCTGTTCGACAAGCTGGTGGCGATGCAGAACCGCAACCGCTGAGCCGGCGGGCGAAGTGGATGGCTGCGTCACAGCACCGTCATCGCTGCTGAGCAGGATGCGCTGACCAGCCACCCGTTTCGCCATCACCGGAGCCGCGCCATGCACAACGCCACGACCTGGACCTTCCCCATCACGCTGCGCCGCAACGGCGTGCGGCTGGAACCGCTCGAACCCCGGCACGCCGAGGGGCTGGCAGCCGCTGCCCGCGACGGGGAGCTCTGGAAGCTGCGCGTGACCAGCGTGCCGGCTCCAGGTGACGAAGCGGCCTACATCGACACCGCCTTGCAGATGCTGCAGGGCGGTACGCGACTGCCGTTTGCCGTGGTCGATGAGGCCAGCGAACGCGTGCTCGGCACCAGCAGCTACCACGACATCGACGCCCCCATCCGCCGCCTGTGCATCGGCCACACCTGGTATGCGCGCAGCGTGCAGCGCAGCCATGTGAACACCACCGTCAAGCTGATGCTGATGGAGCATGCCTTCGACACGCTCAAGGCAGCCGTGGTGGGCTGGCGCACCGACAACTTCAACCATGCCAGCCAGCGCGCCATCGAGCGGCTTGGCGCGAAAAAGGATGGCGTGATCCGCCACCACGCGCTGCGCCGTGACGGCACCGTGCGCGATACCGTCATGTACAGCATGACGGCTGGCGAATGGCCCGAGGCGAAGGCGCAGCTGCTGTACCGCCTGGCCATGTATACGGAGTAAGCCATGCTGATCCCCTTTTTCCAGGCCTTGCGCAAGGCCAAGGTACCGGTATCGGTACGTGAATTCCTGACGCTGCTGGAGGCGCTCAAGGCGCAGGTGGTCGGCCCGGCCACCGAGCACGCCAGCATCGACGATTTCTATTTCCTGGCACGCACCTGCCTGGTCAAGGATGAGCGCCATTTCGACAAGTTCGACCAGGCCTTTGGCCTGTACTTCAAGGGCATCGAGCATGTCGGCGAGATCCTGAAGGAGATTCCGGAAGACTGGCTCAAGCAGACCTTCGAGAAATTCCTGACGCCCGAGGAAAAGGCCAAGCTCGAAGCAATGGGTTGGGACGAGCTGATGGAGACACTGAAAAAGCGCCTGGAAGAACAGCAGGGACGCCATGCCGGTGGCAACAAGTGGATCGGCACCGGCGGCACCAGCCCGTTCGGCCATGGCGGCTTCAACCCGGCCGGCATCCGCATCGGCGGCACCGGACGCAACCGCAGCGCGGTCAAGGTCTGGGAAAAGCGCGCCTTCCGCGACTATGACGATTCGCTGGAGCTGGGCACGCGCAACATCCAGATCGCGCTGCGCAAGCTGCGCAAGTTCGCACGCCAGGGCGC
This sequence comes from Brachymonas sp. J145, assembly GCF_036312245.1. Lineage (NCBI taxonomy): Bacteria > Pseudomonadati > Pseudomonadota > Betaproteobacteria > Burkholderiales > Comamonadaceae > Allobrachymonas > Brachymonas sp. J145. The sequence goes on from NZ_JAZDCI010000002.1 coordinate 210,732, forward strand.
GCATGAGGAACTGGCGCTGGACGAGACCATCCGCGCCACGGCCGCCAACGCCGGCTGGCTCGATATCCGCATGCGGCCGGAACGCCACAACGCGATCAAGGTGCTGCTGCTGATGGACGTGGGCGGCAGCATGGACGACCATATCCAGCGCGTGGAAGAGCTGTTCAGCGCCGCCAAGAGCGAGTTCAAGCACCTGGAGTTCTACTACTTCCACAACTGCGTCTATGACTACATGTGGAAGAACAACCGCCGCCGCTATGCCGAGAAGTTCCCGACCTGGGACATCATCCGCAAGTACAACAAGGACTACAAGCTGGTGTTCGTCGGCGATGCCACCATGAGCCCGTACGAGATCCTGCAGCCGGGCGGCAGCGTGGAATACAACAACGAGGAAGCCGGCGCGGTCTGGATGCAGCGCCTGCTGCAGGCGTTTCCCAAGCACATCTGGATCAATCCGGAGCCGCAAGGCGTGTGGCAGTATCGCCAGAGCATCGACATCATGCAGCAGCTGCTGGGCCAGGGAAAAATGGTACCCTTGACGCTTCAAGGACTGGAGCAGGGCATCCGCACCCTGCTGTAACCGCGTTTGCCACAAGCCAAGCACCCCCTCCTGCCCTTCTCCCTGTTGTCCGGCCCCAGCCACCCTGTCGTGGCGGCCTGTCTGATCCTGTGCGCCAGCAGCGTCTGGGCGGCGTCGCCGGCCGGATCGCCCGGCGCGGCCGATCTGGCACCGGGCTGGCAGGCGCTGGATACCGCCAGCAGCCAGCCGGTACCGCAGACGCCTGGCAACAGCGCACCGGCCACCGATGACGCCAGCCCCGCGGAGACGGACGCGACAGACCCGCCAGCCGACGCCGAGGCCGCCGATGACCGCTTTGCCCCGATCACCGAGGGCAAGTCCTTCGATATCCGCATTGAGGCACCGGATGACATCGCCAAGTTCGTCGAGCGCTACCTGGAGCTGAAGCGCTACCAGAAGGTCAGCGACATCAGCTTGCCGGAACTGCGCGACCTGCTGGCCTTGTCCGAAACGCAGATCCGCCAGCTGCTTGGCACGCGTGGACTGTTCACGCCCGTCATCACGCAGCAGCTGGAAGAAGCACCGGCCGATGGTTCCGCGCTGCCGCAGGTCGTCATCACGATTGATCCCGGCCAGCAGGCCCAGGTCAGCAGCGTCGATCTGCAGTTCAGCGGCCCGGTCACCGACTACGCACCGGCGCAATCGCAGCTGGCGCAGGCGCGCGACCTGTGGACACTGCAGGAAGGCGAAGGCTTTACCCAGGACGCCTGGAGCAAGTCCAAGAGCCAGACCCTGCGTGGCCTGCAGGCGGAACGCTTCCCGACGGCGAGGCTGGACAGCAGCCGCGCCGAGATCGATCCGGACCACAGCACGGCAAAACTGCAGGCGCTGTACGTATCCGGCCCCTTGTACCGTTACGGGCCGCTCACCATCGAGGGCACGCAGCGCTACGACCCGGTCATCATCGAGCGGCTGGCGCAGGTGCGTACCGGCGAGGACTACCGCCAGCAGGACCTGCTGGAGGCGCAGGAACGGCTGCTGGACAGCGGCTACTACGACAGCGCCATCGTCACGCTGGACACGCGCCCGGAAAGCGATCCCGACAACGCTCCGGTGAACGTCAGCGTGCGCGAGGCGCGGCTGAAGAAGCTGGTGCTGGGCGTCGGCTTCAGCACCGACCGCGGGCCGCGCACCTCGGTCGATTTCACCCACAACAAGGATCCGCTGCTGGGGCTGCGCAGCGTCAGCCGGCTGCAGCTGGACCAGAAGCTGCAGGCCTTCAGCAGCAACCTGATGTCGATTCCGGACGAGAAGCTGTGGCGCTGGACCGGTGGCGTCAACGTGGTGCGCGAGGATCTGGATGACCGCATCCAGCGCACCGAGCAGCTCAAGTTTGGCCGCGCCAAGGCCGGCCGCAGCATCGACCGCTCCTACTACCTGCAGTACGACCACAGCAAGACCACCTATGAAACCGGCGATCCGGTCAGCGCCCAGGCCCTCAGCGGCCATTACACCTGGACCTACCGCCGCTTCAACAGCACCACGCGGCCGACCGGCGGTTTCGGCATCGGCCTGGAAGCCGGCGCCGGCATGACGGTGCAGCCGACGCAGGAACCGTTTGGCCGTCTGGTGGGACGCTACCTGGGCTTTCTGTCGCTGGACCGGCCGATCGGCCAGGCCTTCAGCGAAGCGCTGCCGAGTGGCAGCCAGATCAAGGCCGCTGCCGTCGGTGATGCCCCCGCGATTGCCGATGCGCCGCTGGTGGTGGCTCCCACGGCCGAGACCTACGCACGCCGCCGCAATGGCGAGCTGGTCGTGCGGCTCGATGCCGGCGGCGTGTTCGCGCGCGATGGCCTGGTAATTCCGCACAACCTGATGTTCCTGGCTGGCGGCAACGCCACCGTGCGTGGCTACGGCTACCAGGAGCTGGGCATTACCAATGACGAAGGCTATACCGATCCCGGCCGCTTCCTGCTCGCCGGCAGCCTGGAATACCGCCGTCCCTGGCTGCGGGATGGAGAGCCGACCGATTTCGACATCGTCACCTTCGTCGATGCCGGCACCGTGGCCAACAAGGCCAGCGAGCTGAGCAAGGTGAAGGTGGGCGTCGGTGCCGGCATGCTGTGGAACAGCCCGGTCGGCCCGGTACAGGCTGCGCTGGCCTATGGCGTGGACGCCAAGCAGTTCCGTCTGCACCTGAACCTGGGATTCAACTTCTGATGACAGCGGCAGATCCTTCCCGCCCCGACAGCAGCGCGCCTGACACCCCGGCCACCCCGGCGGCGGTCACGCTGACGCGGCGCCAGCGCCTGGGCCACGCGGCCCGCCGTGGCGCACGCTGGAGCGCCTGGGGCCTGCTGGCACTGATCATCGCGCTGCTGATTGGCGGTACCGCACTCTGGCACTGGAGTGCCAACGACCAGTCGCTGGCCACCGTGATCCGCATCATCCGCGGCTACCTGCCCGAGCACATGACGCTGGAAGCCGAAGGCGTGAGCGGATCGGTGCGCCGCGGCGGCCATGTGGAACGCCTGATCTGGACCAGTCAGGGTGTGGAAGCCACCGGCCATACCGGTGGCGAAATGGTGGTAACGCTGGACACGGTCGATGTGGAGTGGGACCTGGCGACGCTGTGGGACCGCGCCACCCGCTTCAGCCTGGTGCATGTGCACACCGCCACGCTGCAGGACACGCGCGAGAAGATCCCGCCCACCGAACCCGAACCGCCGCTGCAGGACTTCACGCTGCCGGTGAACGTGGAGCTGCCGTTTGTCGTCGATACCCTGCGCATTGTCGGCAAGCCAAAGGAGCAGGAAGACATCCGCTACCAGTCGCCCGATGAAGCCGCCGCTGCCGCATCGGCGGCCAAGGTGGAACAGCAGCAACAGCAGCGCGAGTCCCGCCAGCAGCGCATGCAAAAGCCCGCCGGATCGGCCAGCGACCCGGCCGCCGCCGTGGCCGAGCTGGCGGCATCGGCGGCGGAAGTGGCGGCCTCTGCCGCGCGTGGCGACGAGATCGTGCTGGATGGCGACCTGGTCACCGCACCGACGAATGACACGGTCATCACCAACCTGCGCGGCCTGTACCGCTATGACCGCGTCACGGCAGTGCATGATCTGAAGCTGGATTCGATCCAGGTGGCCAATGGCCGCTACCAGGGCACGGCACGCATCGAGGGCCGCGCCCCAATGAACAGCCAGCTGCAGCTGCACGGCACGCTGGAACTGCCGGCCAGCCAGAACATGCCGGCACAGCGCCTGCAGGCCGAAGCCAGCGCACACGGCACGCTATCCGGCTTTGACGCCTTGCTGCACGTGGAAGCCAAACTGGCGCCATTGGCGGTAGAGCCGGACGTCAGCGCCAGCAGCGCGCCGCAGCCGCGCCAGCCACAAGCGCCCTCCTCCACCCAGGTGCAGGATGTGGCCCAGGGCACGCGCCTGCAGCTGCAGGCCGATGTGCACCCCTGGCGCACGCAGCCATTGGCGCGCGCCCAGGCCAGCTGGCAGCAGCTGGACCTGCAGGCCTTCCTGCCCTCGCTGCCGCGCAGCCGGCTGCAGGGTTCGCTGAGCCTGGAGCCCGATGCGTCCCAGCCCGATGGCGCAGCTTCCACCGCACGCGTGGCCAGTGCACCGGCCACCGCGGCTTCGGCCACCGTCACGACGAACGAGGCGCCCGGCATGCTCGGTTTCCTCGGCAACACGCGCTGGCTGGCGCGCACCGATATTCGCAACGATGACAGCGGCCGACTCGACAAGGGGTTGCTGCCGCTGGCCCGCCTGCAGGCCGAGCTGCGCTACGACCATGGCGCACTCGACATCACGCAGCTGCTGCTGGACCAGGGCCAAGGCGGCGGCACACTGCAGGGGCAAGGCCGCTACCTGCCCGATACCGGCTGGCTCGGCGATTTCGAGATCCGCCACCTGAACCCGGGCCTGATCGATACACGTTTTGCCGCCGCGCCGCTCAGCGGCACGATCACGGCGCGCTCCGAATTGCAGCCCGGCCAGGCCATCGTCCAGGCACCGATCCGCTTCTCGGCGCAGCTGCGCTCCGCTGGTGGCAGCCGCGCCATGGCACGCGGCCAGGGCCTGGCGCTGGACCTGCTGGATGTGCAGGGCCAGTGGAAGGACCGGACCGTGGAGCTGCCGGTGATCCAGCTGCGCACGCTGGATGCGGCGCTGCAGGGATCGGCGCGTTATGCCGTGGACACGCAGGCCGCCAGCGGCCAGCTCGCACTGCGCCTGCCCGGTGGCAGCGCCCAGCTGCAGGGCACGCTGTCCGAGGCCAGCGGCCAGGGCACGGTCCAGGCACGCGTACAGCGGCTGGACCAAACGCTGGCCTGGCTACGCCAGCTGCCCGGCATGGGCTCGCTGGGCGCCGGCCAGGCGATCGGCGGCGCGGCCACGCTGGACGCACGCTGGAACGGCGGCTGGGGCAACCAGGGCCGCAACATGCGCCTGGACGGCACGCTGGAAGCCCCGTCGATCACGCTGCGCTCCAGCGGCCAGACGGCGGCACAGCAGATGCACATCCTGGGCACGCGCCTGACCGTGCAGGGCACGCTGGCGCAGGCCCAGGTCAGCGGCCGCACCCGCATCGAGCAGCAGATGCGCCGCATGCAACTGGCCCTGAGCGGCACCGCCGGCAAGCAGGCGCAGGGCTGGCAGGCACGCCTGCAGGCGACCGAGCTGAACGTGACTGACCAGCTGCAGAACAAGCAATGGCAGGCGCAACTGGCCAGCCCGACACAGATCCAGATCACCCAGGGCAACGGTACGCTGCAAGTACAGACCAGTGCCATCACCATCAACCTGAGCGGTGCCTCGGTCGCGGGCCAGGCGCAGATCCTGGCGGAACCGATCCGCTTCGTGCAGCGCGCCGGCGGCTACACCCTATACAGCAAGGGCCGCCTGAGCGACATCCCGCTGAGCTGGCTTGATGCGCTCGCCAGCAGCTCTATCAGCGGAGCCGGTTTCAGCGGCGACATGGCCATGGCCGGCAACTGGGATGTGGAGCTGGGCAACGCCATGCGCGTGCGTGCCACGCTGGCACGCAGCCGCGGCGACCTGGAGATGCTGGTCGATGGCCGCACGCTGCGCACCGGCGTGCGCGATGCGCGACTCGAGATCGAAGGCAGCGGCGGCCATCTGCAAACCCGCCTGTTGTGGGACAGCAGCCAGGCCGGCAGCGCCAACGCACAGATCAGCACGCGCCTGAGCCGCAGCGGTGGCGGCTGGACGCTGTCGCCGGCGGCCCCGATCCAGGGCACGCTGCGCGCCGACATGCCGCGCGTGGGCGTGTGGAGCATGTTTGCGCCGCCGGGCTGGCGCATACGCGGCACGCTGCAGGCCGATCTGGCGGTGGGCGGCAATCTGCGCCGCCCGCTGATCAACGGCACGATCGCCGCGCGTGAGCTTGGCGTGCGCTCGGTGGTGGACGGCATCGAGTTTGACCATGGCCGCATGCAGCTGCGGCTAGCCGGTGAGCGCATGGTGATCGAGGAGCTGACGCTGCAAGGCCCGACCGTGAACCGCCAGCCGGGCGGCAGCGCCCGCGTCACCGGCACGGTGGACTGGAGCGGTGCCAGCAGCGGCCGTCCGCTGCTGCAGGCGGTGCGCATGTCGCTGCGCACCGAGCTGCAGGGCCTGCAACTGTCCTCCATGCCGGAGCGCCAGATCACGCTGTCCGGCATGGTCACCACCACGCTGGCCGACATGCGCCTGACCGCCCGCGGCGAGCTGAAAGTGGATCGTGCCCTGATCGAGATTCCGAGTGACAGCACGCCGCAGCTGGACAGTGACGTGGTCGTGCTGCCGAGCAAGAAGCACCCCAAGGCCACGCTGGCGATGCGCAAGCCGAACGCCGAAGCGCAGGCGATCGCCAATGACCCCAAGGTCAAGGCGGCCACGGCGCGCACCAACAGCAGCATTACCCCCGACATCCAGATCAAGGTCAGCATGGGTGATGATCTGCGCGTGCGCGGCTTTGGCCTGAACACGCGCCTGCGCGGCGAGCTGGAGGTGCAGAACGGCCCGACGCTGCAATCGCTGCCACTGCTGGTCGGCACCATCCGCACCGATCGCGGCACCTACCGTGCCTACGGCCAGGAGCTGGACATCGAACGCGGCACCATGCGCTTTACCGGCCGCGCCGACAACCCACTGCTCGACATCATGGCGATCCGCCCGAACCTGGGTGACCTGCGCGTGGGCGTGCATATCCGTGGCACGGCGCAGCGCCCGCTGGTGCAGCTGTTCTCCGACCCAGCCATGCCCGATTCGGAAAAGCTCTCCTGGCTGGTGCTGGGGCGCAGTGCGGCCAGCGCCTCCGACACCGCCCTGCTGCAGCAGGCCGCGATGGCGCTGCTGGCTGGCAGCGGCCCCGGCATCACCGGCCAGCTTGCCGATGCGCTGGGCCTGGATTCGCTGTCCTTTGCTGGCGACGGCCTGGAGAACTCCAGCGTGATGCTGGGCAAGCGCTTCTCGCGCAACTTCTATGTCGCCTACGAGCACGGCATCAACTCGGCCATGGGCACGCTGTACTTCTTCTACGACATCAACCGTCGCCTGAAGCTGCGCGGCGAAACCGGCGCCGAAAGCGCGATCGACCTGATCTATACGATGAGTTTTGATTGAGCGGCTGCGCGCCGGCCGCCCATCAGCGCTGCGACCGCCTCAGTCGCGGCTGTCGCTGTCGCGCGCGTGCTGCACCAGCAGGTCCAGCAAAGCGTCAAACTGTGCCTGCTGTTCGGCATCCAGGCAATCCACGATCTGCTGGTTGCGCTCGTCAATCACGTGCATCAGGTTGTCCCAGATCGTCTCGCCCTGTTTGGTCAGTGTCAGGTCCACGCCACGCGCATCGCTGGCATTCACCACCTTGTTGACCAGGCCCTGATCCACCAGCGATTGCACCGCGCGGCTGGCCTGGCCCTTGTTGACATTGGCCATGTGCGCCACTTCATTGAGTGACAACGGGCTGAAGGAACCAATCGCAGCCAGGCAGCGCCCTTCTCCCGGGGGCAATCCGGTGCCATCGAGATAGGCCTGCTGCGTGGCCCGATCGGTCAGCTTGGACAGGGTATGCAGCCGGTGGGTATAGGAGCGATCGAGTGGGTACTTCACGGCAAAAGGCCCAGGGAAACGGGCTCCGTGATCACGCAGCCTTCCTGTCTCATTGTATCTGAGGGTTTAACACTATTAAGTTGCGTACGCAACTAGAATTTCCCCTAGTGCACGCCGGCCATGCAGGCATTACCATTCGTTGCGTTGGCAACTATTTACTTGACTCAGATCAAACATTGCTGGCGATTCCTGTCTGGCAGTGGCTGTTGTTGCTGCCGGATATTCCCGATCCGCGCCGCACCCGTGCGGGTGCACAAGAGACAACAATATGAGCGCTTCCTCCATCCCACAGATCAACCTCGTGCTGCACCCGGTAGATCCCGTCGCCTCGCAGCAGGTCACCCAGAAAGTGGCCAGGCATCTGCTGTGGTTCCTGTTCATCCTGTTCGTATTTTCCTTCCTGGACCGCATCAACATCGGCTTTGCCGGTCTGACCATGAAGAGCGACCTGGGCCTGACCAACACCCAGTTCGGCATGGCCACCTTCCTGTTCTACATCGCCTACATCGCCTGTGGTGTGCCGAGCAACCTGGCGATTGCACGCTGGGGCGCACGCCGCTGGATCGGCAGCATCATGATTGCCTGGGGCCTGGCCTCCACCGCAACCATGTTTGCCACCGATGCCACTTCGCTGTACTGGCTGCGCATCCTGGTCGGCATCACCGAAGCCGGCTTTCTGCCGGGCATGCTGCTGTTCATGACCTACTGGTTCCCGGCCGCCTACCGCGCCCGCGCCAACGCGCTGTTCATGATCGCCATGCCGGTGACCGCCGGTGTCGGTTCCGCCATCTCCGGCCTGATCCTGGGCATGGACGGCATCTGGGGCCTGAAGGGCTGGCAGTGGCTGTTCTTGCTGGAAGGCATGCCTTGCGTGTTCCTGGGCATCGCCGTCTATTACTACCTGCAGGATCGCCCTGAGCAGGCACCCTGGCTGACTGCCCAGGAAAAGCAGACGCTGGACCACACCCTGGCCAACGAGCGCGCCCAGGCCCTGGCGGCCCAGCCGGCCAGCGCCAAGCAGACCAGCCTGCTGAAGGAGCTGAGCTCCGGCACCGTGCTGAAGTTCTGCGCCGCCTACTTCTTCCTGGTGAACAGCCTGGCCATGGTCGCCGTGTGGACGCCGCTGATCGTGAAGAGCTTCAACGCCAACGCCAGCAACACCACCATCGGCCTGCTCGCCGCAATTCCGCCGGTCTGCACCATCATCGCCATGCTGTTCTGGGGCCGCCGCTCCGACCGCACCCAGGAGCGCCGCTGGCACCTGATCATCCCAATGCTGTTCGCCGCTGCCGGCTGGCTGCTGACCGCTTATGGCGACGGCGCCGTGCTGAAACTGGCCGGCGTCTGCATGGCCTCCGCCGGCGCCTACACCGCCATGTCCATCTTCTGGACCACGCCTGACGCTTCGCTGAGCTTCGAGGCACGTGCCCTGGGCATTGCCGTGATCAACGCCATCGGCAATATCGGTTCCGCCACCAACCCGCTGATGGTGGGCTGGCTGAACGACCTGACCAACACCTTTACCTCCGGCCTGATCGTGTCTGCCGTGATGCTGGTGCTGGGTGCCATTACCGTGCTGTTCCTGCCCATCCCCAAGATGATCAAGAGCAAGGCCGAACTCTGACCAGAGCCATGGCGCGGCAGCCGCGAGCACCGCGCTACCCCCGAATTTCCGCACACCCATTTCTATTGCAGGAGACACACCATGCATACCCCCACCACGGAAGCCCGCCCTTCCATCTATTACACCTACGAGGTGTTCCAGCCCTGGCTCGCCAGCCAGCACCCGAAGCAGGAGCGCAAGCCGGTCGTGATCGCCGGCTCCGGCCCGGCCGGCATGGTGACGGCGCTGGAACTGGCGCGTCACGGCGTGCCCTCGGTGGTCGTCACTTCCGAGTTACAGTTCTCGCAGGGCAGCCGCGCCATCGTGTTCACGCGCCGCTCGATGGAAATCCTGCAGCAGGTTGGCGTGGCTGACCGCATGACCGAAGGCGGCCTGCCTTGGCTGTACGGCAACTCCTACTACCGTGGCCAGCGCGTGTTCCGCATGGAAAGCGTTCAAGATCCGGACGACCGTTTCTACCCGATGATCAACGTGCAGCAGCAGTACATGGAAGAGTATCTGCACGATGCCTGCAAGGCGAATCCGCTGATCGATTTCCGCTGGGGCAACAAGGTCGCGGCCGTGGCGCAACAGGACGGCTACGTCGACATCACCATCGACACGCCCGAAGGCGAGTACCAGCTCGAAGCCGACTGGCTGGTCGATGCCACTGGCGGCCGTTCCAGCATCCGTGACAACATGGGCCTGTGGATGGAAGGCTCCTCCTACGAGGGCTTCTTCGTCATCGCCGACATCAAGATCGACCTGCCGCTGCCGACCGAGCGCCTGGCCTTCTTCGACCCCGAATGGAACCCGGGCAACACGATCCTGATGCACCGCGAACCGCACGGCATCTGGCGCCTGGACTACCAGCTGCCGCCAGGCGAAACGCCCGAGCAGGCACTGCATGTCGATTCCCTGACCGAGCGCATCAACGCCCAGCTGGCCATGATCGGCCATGCCGGCGTGCCGTGGGACATGGACTGGTGCTCGGTCTACTCCGCACGCACGCTGACGCTGGCCGACTATGTGCACGGCAACGTCATCTTCACCGGCGATGCTGCCCACCTGCTGCCGATCTTCGGCGTGCGCGGTGCCAATACCGGTTTCCAGGATGCGCAATCGCTGGGCTGGCACCTGGCCCACGTGGTCAAGGGCCTGTCCAGCCAGCAGCTGCTGGCCAACTACAGCGCCGAGCGCGTCGGTGCCGCGCGCGAGATCATCGACGAAGCCGGCAAGAGCACGCGCTTCATGACGCCGCCCAGCCGTGGCTTCCGCCTGCTGCGTGACGCCGTGCTGTCGATGTCGCTGACAGTCGATTTCGTGCGTCCGCTGTACCACTGGCGTACCTCTCGCCCGCACGAGTACACGCACTCCATGCTCAACAGCGTGGGCGATGACAACGCACTGTTCAAGGCCGGCCCGGCACATGGCGCGCCGCCGACCAACATCCGTCTGGCACCGAACGACTTCCTGCTCGACCATCTGGGCGGCGGCTTTGACCTGATCTACTTCACCACCGCCAGCGCGATTCCGGAATCGCTGCAGCAGGTCGTGGCCGCTTTCCGCGCCCGCGGTGCCCAGCTGCGCGTGATCGCCGTCGGCGCTGCCGAGCCGGTCGCCGGTGCCGACCTGACATTGGCCGATGCCGATGGCCACTTCCGCCAGCGCTACGGCGTGCGCGCCGATGGTGGCGCTTACCTGCTGCGCCCGGACCAGCACGTGTGCGCGCGCTGGGTCACGCTGGACGCCGTCCGTCTGCAAGCCGCCCTCGATACCGCCCTGCCCCAGTAAGGAGAGATTTCCATGACAACGCAACAACAAGCCCTCACCATCGGCGGTCTGGAGACCGTCTACGATCAACTGGCCCAGGCCATCGACCAGGCCGGCGAAGACAAGACCGAGCTGTTCCTGGTCAAGCTGGCACTGCTGAACGCCAACGCGCTGGCGGATCCGGAACTGTTCGGCCGCCATATCGCCTCCGCCCTGCAGGACCTGTAAGTCCTGCCGGATTCCCGCTTGAGCGGGTCGCCCGGCGCGATCCGCCCAGTGGCATGCTGTACGTCTCACAAGGAACCACCATGTACACCCTGAACGAAACCCATGATCCGGCGCTGCGCAGCTGGGTCGCCAGCGCCAACGATGCCGGCGCCGATTTCACCATCCAGAACCTGCCGTTTGCCGCCTTCCGACGCAAGGGCAGCGCCGAAGCCTTCCGCGGCGGTGTCGCCATCGGCGACCAGATCGTCGACCTGGCTGCGGTCGCGCAAGCCGGCATTTTCAGCGACGCCGCCGCCGAAGCCGCCCAGGCCGGTGCCGAAGAGCGCCTGAACACGCTGATGGGCTTGGGCCAACCGGCCTGGTCGGCGCTGCGCCTGGCGCTGTCGCGCGGCCTGCGCGAAGGCTCCGAGCAGCAGTCTGCGCTGCAGGCCTGCCTGGTGCCGCAACAGGACGCCGAATACAGCGTGCCGGCGCGCATCGGCGACTACACCGACTTCTATACCTCGGTCTACCACGCCACCAATATCGGCGCGCAGTTCCGCCCGGACAACCCGCTGCTGCCCAACTACAAGTGGATCCCGATCGGCTACCACGGCCGCGCTTCCAGCGTGAACGTCTCCGGCACCGATTTCCGCCGTCCACAAGGCCAGACGCGCCCGTCCGAGGGCAGCAGCACGCCCAACTTCGGTGCCAGCCAGCGCCTGGACATCGAGCTGGAACTGGGCATCTTCATCGGCTGCGGCAACGCCCAGGGCGAACCGATCGCCATGGCCGATGCCACGCAGCACGTGTTTGGCCTGTGCCTGCTGAACGACTGGTCGGCGCGCGACATCCAGCCCTGGGAATACCAGCCGCTCGGCCCCTTCCTGTCGAAGAACTTCGCCACCACGATCTCCCCGTGGGTCGTGACGATGGAAGCGCTGGCGCCCTACCGCACCGCCTTTACCCGTCCCGAAGCTGATCCGCAACCGCTGCCCTACCTGGATACGCCGACGCTGTGGACCCAGGGCGCAGTGGATGTGCAGCTGGAAGTGCTGGTGCAGACGCAGCAGATGCGTGATGCCGGCCAGGCGCCGGAATCGCTGATCACCACCAACTACCGCCACGCCTACTGGACGATCGAGCAGATGGTGACGCACCACACCGTCAACGGCTGCAACCTGCAACCGGGCGACCTGTTCGGCAGCGGCACCCTGTCCGGTCCGACGCTGGACCAGGCCGGCGCGCTGATCGAGCTGACCACCGGCGGCAAGAACCTGGTCACGCTGGCCAACGGCGAAAGCCGCACCTGGCTGCTGGACGGCGACAGCATCGTGCTGCGCGGATGGTGCCAGAAGGATGGCGCGGCCCGCATCGGCTTCGGCGAGTGCGAAGCCACCATCCTGCCGGCACGCCAGGGCTGATTCCCGCGCCTCGGCTACAATAAGCGGCTGGCCTGCGCACGTGGGCTGGCCGCTTTTTGTCCTGCGGCAGCGCTGCTGCAGGACGGTGCTCTCCGTAGTTCAATGGATAGAACGGGGCCCTCCTAAGGCTCAGATGCAGGTTCGATTCCTGCCGGGGAGGCCAGTTAGACCTATGTGAAAAGCCGCTTTCCTGCTGGAGAAGCGGCTTTTTATTGTCTGGATGGATCCAGTTCAGCTACAGTTCACGCACACATCGCATCACAGTCCTCGATCGTGCTCTCCCAGCCCGCACGCGATTCCTGCACGACGATCTTCTGGTGCATCAGCCGCTCCACCTGGCTGGCGCGTTCCATGGCCTTTCGGATCGGTACATTACCCTCGGCATGCGCGGCGTACAGCAAGCGCATCAGCTTGTCTGCCCAGCGCGGCACCTTGCCGGTCTTTTCCCAGCGCGCCACGGTCTGAACATCTACGCCGAGTTGCGTCGCCAGTGCAGACTGCGAAACCAGCATGCCGGCACTGCGGATATAGCGGAACTCCACGCCTGTCAGATGGCCGGTCTTGCGCGTCAGGGCCAGACAGATGGCGCGCGTCAGACCTTCCTGATCACGAATCGACACGGCTTCGCCATGGCGCGTCTGACGCACCTCGTATCCATTGGCCAGCCAGACATTGCGCAGGCCACCGTCCTTGTACTGCAGCATGGCTACTCCTTCGTAATGTCAATCACGGTCACGACGATCAGGTCAGGCTCAGGATATTCCACATGCACCACCACCGCGACATTCATGCCAGCCACGTAGCGGCCCATGCGACAGTTCAGTCCTCCATGGCGGATATCCGGCTCCGGCGGCATCGCTATCTTTCCTTTCAGCAAGACATCAAACACCATGGGCCGGTTGATCTTTCGCCCCCACATGCGTACTTCGGCATGCCGGGTGATCAGCACGTTGGAACTGTCAGCAGCCATCTTCCGGATGTGCTTCTCAAGCTGATGAATGCTGGGTTGGCGCACGTGATCTATCTATCAAAATGATAGGTTATCATACCGCAGGGCCAATGCTGCAGCAACCTCTGTTTGTCCCCCTCATCAGACAGATGGCCGCCACCGCAACATCCGCAACCCGTTAAACACCACCAGCAGCGCCGCCCCGACATCGGCAAACACCGCCATCCACATGCTGGCGTTGCCAAACACCGCCAGCAGCAGGAACACCGCCTTGATGCCCAGCGCCAGGCTGATGTTCTGCCAGAGCACGCCATGGGCGCGGCGTGACAGGCGGATGGTTTCGGGGACGCGGCGCAGGTCGTCGTTCATGATGACGACATCAGCTGCTTCGGTGGCGGTGTGGGTGCCGGCCTGGCCCATGGCAAAGCCGACCTGGGCCGCGGCCAGGGCCGGCGCATCGTTGATGCCGTCGCCGACCATGCCGATCGCCTGCTGCGGCTGCGCCGCCATGGCCTGGATCGCTTCCAGTTTTTGCTGCGGCAACAGGCCGGCCTGTACCTCGCTGATGCCGGCTTCGGCGGCAATCGCCTGCGCCGTGGCCGGGTTGTCGCCGGTCAGCATCACCGGGGTGATGCCGAGGGCGCGCAGTTCCCGGATCGCCTGCTGCGAGCTGGGCTTGATCGCATCGGCCACGGCAAACAGGCCGAGCACGCCCTGCGCATCGGCCAGCAGGCTGATGCTGCGACCCTGCCGCTCGTGCACGGCCAGGCGTTCGGCCAGCGCCGGCGTCAGCTGGCCACGCTCCTCGATCCAGCGGCGGTTGCCCAGTACCAGCGCCTGTCCGGCGATGCTGCCCAGCGTGCCACGGCCGGCTTCGGCGGCAAACGCCTCCACCTCGGGCAAGCTGGTGGACACGGCCAGTCCCTGCACGATGGCTTTCGACACCGGATGGTCGGAGCGCGCCGCCATGGCAGCCGCCAGTTGCCAGATCTGATCGGCTGGGATATCGGCACGCAGGCTTTCCTGCGCCACCAGCCGCGGCTTGCCTTCGGTGATGGTGCCGGTCTTGTCCAGCGCCATCTGCGTGATCTTGCGCGCTTCTTCCAGGTAGGCACCACCCTTGATCAGGATGCCTCGCCTTGCCGCTGCCGCCAAACCACTCACCACCGTCACCGGCGTGGAAATCACCAGCGCACACGGGCAGGCAATCACCAGCAGCACCAGCGCCTTGTACAGGCCGGTCAGCCAGCTCCAGCCGCCCAGCCAGGGGCCGAGAATCGCCACCAGGATCGCGATGATGAACACGGCCGGCGTGTAGACCGCGGCAAAGCGATCAACAAAGCGCTGGGTTGGCGCACGCGAACCCTGTGCCTCTTCCACGGCGTGGATGATGCGCGCCAATACGGTATCGGTGGCCGGCGCGGTGACTTCGAATTCCAGCGCGCCGTGCTGGTTGATGGTGCCGGCAAAGACCTCGTCGCCCGGGCCTTTTTCCACCGGCACGCTTTCGCCCGTCACCGGTGCCTGGTCGATGGCGCTGTGGCCGGCCTGCACGCGGCCGTCCAGTGCCAGCCGCTCGCCCGGCTTCACGCGCACGATGGCACCCACGCGGATCGCTGCCGCCGGCTGGCTGAGCCAGCTGCCATCCGGCTGGCGCACCTCGGCCACCGAGGGCGCCAATTCGAGCAGGCTCTTGATAGCGTTGCGCGCCCGGTCTACCGCACGCACCTCGATCAGCTCGGCCATCGCATACAGCGCCATCACCATCGCGGCTTCCGCCCACTGGCCGATAAGGAAGGCGCCGGTCACGGCCACCGTCATCAACGCCGTGATGTTGAGCTGGCCACGCAGCAGCGATGCCAGCCCCTTGCGGTAGACGGCAAAGCCGGACAGCGCAATCGCCAGCGCCGCCACGGCCATGCTGGCGATCTCCCAGGTCAGCGTCTCCGGCGCGAAGAAGTGGATCAGCTCGGCCCCCAGGGCCAGCACCAGCGCCGCGCCCAGCTTGACCATCTCGCGCTGCTGGCGCTGCTGCGTGTGCTCAGCCGGGATAGCCTGGCTCAGACGCTCGGTCTTCAGCCCCGCCGCCTGGATCGCCTGCTCGATTCCGTCCCAGGCGCTTTCTGCGGCCTGCACCGTCACCGTGCGTGCCGACAGGTCAAAACGCAGGCTGCCTACCGCCATGCCATCGAGCGCGCGGCGGATCATCGCTTCCTCGCTCGGGCAATCCATGTCCGGTACACGCAGCAGGAGACCGCCTTGCGCCACGCGCTCGGTCTTCAGGCCGGCGGCTTCGATCGCCTGCACGATGGCCGCATGGGCACTGTCATCGGCCTGCAACGTCAGCGTGCGCCCGCCCAGGTCAAAGCGCATACTGCCCACCGCCATGCCCTCAAGCGCACGGCGGATCATCGCTTCCTCGCTCGGGCAATCCATATCGGGAATGCGCAGCTGCAAGGTGCTGGCTGCACTGCCCAGCGGCATCGGGCTTGCGCAGGCGCTGCTACCGCAGCTGCTGTCAGGCGCCTCTTGCGGGATGCAGCCGCCACAGCAGTCACTTCCGGACTGCGCTGGCACCTCAGGAGTGGCATCGCAGCAGCTGTCCTTGTCAGCCGAAGCCGCCGGACCGCAGCAGCCACTTGCTGCCTTCACCGGCGCTTGCGGCACCGATGCTGAACAGCCACAGCCGTGGCTCTGGCCGTCTTCAACAACATCATGGGAATGGGAATCGTGCTTCATGTCTGTCATGATGAACCCTGAAGTCACTACAAGGTCAAACCCCTGTGATCATCAGGGTTGTCATACCGGCCCTGGCGTCTGGCATGATCGTTGCGATTCCGTTTCAGGAGACCCCATGCCCCGCAGTTCCCGGCCCGCTTCCACCCTGCCCGATTGGCTTATTCTCGTGCTCGGCGCGATGGCGCTGGCGCTGGCCATGGGCATTGGGCGATTCGCCTTTACCCCGCTGATGCCGCTGATGCTCCGCGACGGCACCCTGACTGCCGCCCAGGGAGCGGAATGGGCCACGCTCAACTATGTCGGCTACCTGTTGGGCGCGCTGACGGCGGCCTGGTTTTCGGCGCAGCCCTTGCGCGGCCTGCGGCTGGCGCTGTATGGCGTGGCGGCTACCACGCTGGCGGTAGCCTGGGTCGGTGACGGCCTGCCAGCCTGGTCTGGCGCGCTGCTGCGCACCGTGGCTGGCGTGTTCAGCGCCTGGGCGCTGGTCTGCACCAGCAGCTGGTGCCTGGGTGAAATGGCGCGACGGCACCTGTCGCACCGCGGTGCCTGGATTTATGTCGGCGTCGGCAAGGGCATTGCACTGGCCGGCGTGGTCGCCTGGATCGGCGGCCACCAGAGCGCGCAGGCGCTGTGGCTGGAGTTTGGCGTGGTGACGCTGATCGGAGCGTTGCTGCTGCATGTGCTGGCCCAACCCGGTCCTGCGACAGCCGCTGCCAGCAGCACGCCGGCCGGCCAGCAGCCAGACGCGCCTCCCAGGACGCTGGGCCTGATCGTCTGCTACGGCATTTTCGGCTTTGGCTACATCATGCCGGCCACCTTTCTGCCCACCCTGGCGCGCCAGCAGATCAGCGATCCCATGGTATTCGGCCTGACCTGGCCGCTATTCGGGGCGGCTGCCGCCGTCTCGGTGGCGGCAGCCGCGCTGTGGATGTCCAACTGGAGCCGGCATCGCCTGTGGGCAGTGGCACAAGGCATCATGGCAATCGGCACGCTGATGCCGCTGCTGAACCCGGCGCTGTGGTCGCTGGCGCTATCGGCGGTGCTGGTGGGTGGCACCTTCCTGCTCACCACCATGGGCGGCCTGCAGCTGGCGCGCGCCTACGCGCCCGACAATCCGACGCCGCTGCTGGCGCGCATGACGGTGGCCTTTGCCGCCGGCCAGATCCTCGGCCCCTTGCTGGTACGCGCGATTGGCGACCAGCGCTGGCTCGGCTGGGACGCCCTGGCCTGGGGCCATGCCTCGGCGACCGTGCTGCTGCTGATCACCGCCGCCTGGCTGTGGCAGGCCTCGCGCAAGCCGGGTGCGGCCTGATCGTGCAATGGCTCAGTCGGTCTCGATCTGCCCAGTCAGGTTGTTGACCGATACCGGTACCTCGTAGAACTGGATTTCTGGCGGCGCGCCATACTTGGCCGTGACCATCGCCTTCCAGTCATCGGTGTAGCAGGCATCGGCCGCGGCGCGGCTGTCCCAGAAATAGATGCCTCCTGCGCGATCGCCCTGCTCGGACACGTAGTAGTGCTTGCGCTTCAGGCCGGCCAGGCCAACATACTTGGGCGCGGTGGACTGGAACACGGCAGCGGCCTGCTCCACACTCCAGGGTTCGGACAGTCGGAAAGTGACGATGGACACCAGCATGGCTTTCTCCTCGGATCAGTTCGGTGGTGCTGCCATCCTAGCGCGCCTGTGGCTGCGGCAGCCGTCATTTGCAAAATACCGCAGTTGATAGGCTATTCGACTCATGGCAATGTAGCGCCTTCCTTGCGAACCAGAAGATACCACCATGACCGCACCAGCCTCCCGTCGTCACCTCCTGCGCCTGCTGTCTGCCGGCGCTGCCGCCAGCCTGGCCAGCCCGCTATGGGCGCGCCCCGCCGCCAACGCTACCCCGGTCACGGTCTGGAAAGACGCCAGCTGCGGCTGCTGCAAGGACTGGATCGCACACATGGAAGCCAACGGCTTCCGCGTTACCAGCTACGACACCGGCAACAACGCGGTGCGCGCCCGCCTCGGCCTGGCCCAGCGCTACGCCTCCTGCCACACCGCAGTGGTCGGCAGCTACGTGATCGAGGGCCATGTGCATGCCAACGAGATCCGCCGCCTGCTGCGCGACAAGCCGAAGGCGCTCGGTCTGGCCGTGCCCGGCATGCCGATCGGCTCCCCGGGCATGGACGGCCCGGTCTATGGTGGCCGCCGCGACCGCTACGCCACGCTGCTGGTGCAGCGCGATGGCAGCAGCAGCGTGTTCCAGCGTCACGGCTAAACCATCAAGCCGCCGCCAGCCGCTTCTGCTCCATGCGGTTCAGCATGGCGCACAGCGACAGCATCACCGGCACTTCCACGAGCACGCCAACCACCGTGGCCAGTGCCGCACCTGACTGCAGACCAAACAGCGAAATCGCCACAGCCACCGCCAGTTCGAAGAAGTTGGAGGTGCCGATCAGGCAGGCCGGTCCGGCCACGTTGTGCGGCAGCTTGAGCAGGCGCGCACCCAGCAGGCTGATAAAAAAGATGCCGTAGGTCTGCAGCAGCAGCGGAATCGCGATCAGCACGATCACCAGCGGCTTGGCCACAATCGTCTGCGCCTGGAATCCGAACAGCAGCACCACGGTGCCAATCAGGCCGAACATGGACCAGGGCTTGAGCCGCGCCGTGAATTCCGCCACCGCGGCAGGCGAGCGGCGCAGCAGCGCACGGCGCGTCAGCACGCCGGCGATCAGCGGCAGCACCACGTACAGCACGGTCGACAGCAGCAGTGTTTCCCACGGCACCGTCACATTCGTCACGCCGAGCAGAAAGGCGGCAATCGGCGCAAACGCCACGATCATGATCAGGTCGTTCACCGATACCTGCACCAGCGTATAGCTGGCATCGCCCTTGACCAGCTGGCTCCAGACAAACACCATGGCGGTACACGGTGCCACGCCGAGCAGGATCATGCCGGCGATGTATTCGGTCGCCGACTGTGGATCCACCCAGGGCGCAAAAATGTAGTGGAAGAACAGCACGCCCAGCGCTGCCATGGTGAAGGGCTTGATCAGCCAGTTCACCACCAGCGTCAGCAACAGGCCCCTGGGCCGCTTGCCCACGTCCTTGACCGAGCTCCAGTCCACCTGGATCATCATCGGGTAGATCATCACCCAGATCAGCACGGCCACCACCAGGTTCACGTGCGCCAGTTCCAGTGCCGCAATTGCCTCGAACACGCCGGGCATGGCCAGCCCCAGCGCCACGCCGGCGGCAATGCCCAGCCCTACCCATACCGTCAGGTAACGTTCAAATAATCCCATGATGCTGCTTTCTGTACTGTCGTGAAGTGATGAAAAATCGCGCTGCCCACCCCCTTGGTGGTGCAGCGCGACAGGGGCCGGATTCAGGCCTGGCCGCGGCGGTCGGTCGGGTCGATCGTCTGCTGGCCGATCTTGTCCAGCTCGTGCTTCAGCGCCAGCGCATCCAGCGAGGCCAGCGGCAGGCTGGAAAACTCGCGGATGCGGTTGGCCAGGCCATGCAGCGTGTTGTTGAAGGCACGGCGCTTGTCGGCCTCGCTGCCCTCTACCGCAGCCGGGTCCGGAAAGCCCCAGTGGGCGCTCACCGGCGAACCGGGCCAGTACGGGCAGACTTCGCCCGCGGCCTGGTCGCACACGGTGATGATGAAATCCATCTTCGGTGCATCTGCGCCGGCAAACTCGTCCCAGCTCTTGCTGCGCAGGCCATCTACCGGCAGGTGCGAGGCCTGCAGCAGCTCCAGCGCAAACGGGTTGACCTGGCCAGCCGGGTGGCTGCCGGCGCTGTAGGCCTTGAACTTGCCCTTGCCGATAAAGTTGAACAGTGCCTCGCCCATGATGCTGCGGGCCGAGTTGCCGGTGCACAGCACCAGCACATTGAAAACACGGTTGTTGTCCATTGTTCTACCCTCCTGTTTGCTGGGAACATCAGGCCAGTCTGGCCACCACGGTCACCGGTTCGTCATTAATTTGACATTAAATGAATGATTCAAATATCAGCACAAAAAAAGCCGCCCTGCTGCTCACGCCTGATCGGCGGGTGACGCACCCACAGGCACGTCACACAGGCCGGCACATTGTTCCGGATGCCCGTCACAACATTCTTTCACAAGGTAGTCGATCAGGTCCAGCATCAGCGGCATATGGGCACGGTAACGCTGGAAACGCCCTTCCTGCTCCACCGTCAGCAGGCCCGATTGCACCAGCGCCTTGAAATGGAAGGACAGGTTGGCTGGCGGCAGCTGCAGCTCCGTGGCGATTTCCCCCGCCACCATGCCTTCTGCGCCACGCTTGACCAGCAGCCGGTAGATATCCAGGCGCACGGCAGACGAGAGCGATTCGAAGATGGCCAG
The DNA here is from genome assembly GCF_036312245.1 of Brachymonas sp. J145. Taxonomy (NCBI): domain Bacteria; kingdom Pseudomonadati; phylum Pseudomonadota; class Betaproteobacteria; order Burkholderiales; family Comamonadaceae; genus Allobrachymonas; species Brachymonas sp. J145. The sequence continues at coordinate 231,423 of NZ_JAZDCI010000002.1, forward strand.
GGCGGCAGTCTGTTGCATGATTTGATTCTACAACAAAACTTCAAATGTCACGCGGCAGTCAGATTACGTGGATATTTCCTGCCAACCCCATCTGGCTGTCCAACCGGCAGGACACGCCGGCCTGTCTGGCTAGAATGCAGTGATCCCCTCGCCCCCTGCGGGCCATTCCCCCTACCTGTACCCACCCGCTGCGGACTCCCGCCAGCGGGCGGCGCAGCCTGCACCGGCATGACAGAGACACCCTCCCAGGCCCCCTCCCCCGCTCCCCGTGCCCACTGGCACACCCTTTCCACCGACCAGACCGGCACCCGGCTCGACAGCAGCACGCAAGGTCTGGACAGCCAGCAGGCCGATCAGCGCCTGCAGCTGTACGGCCCCAACCGCCTTGCCGCCGCCCGAAAGCGCAGTGCGCTGCAGCGCTTCCTGCTGCAGTTCCACAACATCCTGCTCTACGTGATGATGGGATCGGCCGTGATCACCGCCAGCCTGGGCTACTGGGTCGATACCGGCGTATTGATGGGGGCCGTGCTGATCAACGCCATCATTGGCTACCTGCAGGAAGGCAAGGCAGAAAAGGCGCTGGACGCAATCCGCAACATGCTGTCTCCGCGCTGCATCGTGTTGCGTGACGGCAGCTACCGCGAGCTCGATGCCGACCAGCTGGTACCCGGCGATGTGGTGCTACTGGCCTCCGGCGACCGGGTGCCGGCCGACCTGCGCCTGCTGTCAGTGCACGAGCTGCGCGTGGAAGAAGCCGCGCTCACCGGCGAATCGCTGCCAGTCGACAAGGGCATCGATCCGGTGGCGCACGATGCGCCACTCGGCGACCGCTTCTGCATGGCCTATGCCGGCACGCTGGTGCTCTACGGCCAGGCCACCGGCATGGTGGTCGCCACCGCTGGCCAGACCGAACTGGGCCGCATCAACCAGCTGCTGGGCAGCATGGCCGCCCAGACCACGCCGCTGCTGCGCCAGATCGACCGCTTTGGCAAGACACTGGCGATCGGCGTACTGTCGATTTCGGCGCTGACCTTTGCCATGGGCACGCTGTGGCGCGGCCATCCGGCTGCCGACATGTTCATGATGGTGGTGGCGCTCACCGCCTCGGCGATTCCCGAAGGCCTGCCAGCCATCATCACCGTGGCGCTGGCGCTCGGCGTGCAGCGCATGGCGCGGCGCAAGGCCATCGTGCGCCGCTTGCCGGCGGTCGAGGCGCTGGGCGCGGTCAGCGTGATCTGCTCCGACAAGACCGGCACCCTGACGCGCAACGAGATGACGGTGCAGCGCGTGGTCTGCGCCAACCACGAGGTGATCGAGGTCAGCGGCATCGGCTATGCCCCGGTCGGCGAGCTGCTGCTGAACCGCGAGCGTGTGCAGCAGGCGGACTATCCGGCCCTGCAACTGGCGATACGCGCCAGCGTGCTGTGCAACGATGCCAGCCTGCACCAGGAGGATGGCCAGTGGCTGGTCAGCGGCGACCCGACCGAGGGCGCGCTGCTGGCGCTGGGCGGCAAGACCGGCCTCACGCAGCTGGCTGCACGCGCTGATTGGCCGCGCATGGATGCCATCCCCTTTGAATCGGAACACCGCTACATGGCCAGCTACCACGAGGACGCCCAGGGCAAACCGTGGATCTTCGTCAAGGGCGCGCCCGAACGCATTCTCGACATGTGCGGCCAGCAGATGCGCCTGGACGGCGGTCTGGAGCCGCTGGACGTGGACAACTGGCGCCGCATGGCTACCGATACCGCCGCCCACGGCCTGCGCCTGCTGGCGCTGGCCGTACGCCGCCAGCGGCCGCGACAGGAGCGCCTGGCACACGCCGATCTGGCCGATGGCGACTTCGTCATGCTGGCACTGGTCGGCATCATTGATCCGCCGCGCGAGGAAGCGATCCGCGCCGTGGCGCAATGCCACCAGGCCGGCATCCGCGTCAAGATGATCACCGGCGACCATGCCGAAACCGCCCGCGCCATCGGCGCGCAACTGGCAATCGGCATCGGCAAGCCCACGCTCACCGGCAACGAGGTCGCGCTGCTGGACGACCGGGAACTGCGCCGCGTGGTGCAGGAAGTGGATATCTTTGCGCGCGCCAGCCCGGAACACAAGCTGCGACTGGTGCAGGCGCTGCAGGACTGCGGCGAAGTCGTGGCCATGACTGGCGACGGTGTGAACGATGCGCCGGCACTCAAGCGCGCCGATGTCGGCGTTGCCATGGGCCTGAAAGGCACCGAAGCCGCCAAGGACGCCTCCGACATGGTGCTGGCCGACGACCACTTTGCCACCATTGCAGCTGCCGTGCGCGAAGGCCGCGCCGTCTACGACAACATCCGCAAATTCATCCTGTTCATGCTGCCAACCAATGGTGGCGAGGCGCTGGTGGTCATCGCCGCCATCCTGTTCCAGCTCGCCCTGCCGCTGACACCGGCACAGGTACTGTGGATCAATATGGTGACCTCGAGTGCACTTGGCATGGCACTGGCCTTCGAGCCGGCCGAGCCCGGCATCATGCAGCGGCCACCGCGCCGCGCGCATGAAGCCTTGCTGTCCGGCTTCTTCATCTGGCGCCTGCTGCTGGTCTCGCTGCTGTTCATGCTGTCCACGCTTGGCCTGTTCCTGTGGGAGTTGCGCTCGGGCACCAGCCTGGAGGTGGCACGCACCATGGCAGTCAATACCGTGGTCGCCTGCGAGGTGTTCTACCTGCTCAACAGCCGGCATATCCTGAAGCCGGTGCTGACGCGCGAGGGACTGACCGGCAACTGGTATGTGCCGGCGGCCATGCTGGCCTGCGTGCCGCTGCAACTGGCCTATACCTACCTGCCGTGGATGCAGGAGCTGTTCGGCTCTGCCGGCCTGAGCCTGTACGAATGGCTCAAGGTGCTGGCGGCCGGCCTGCTGGTATTCGTGGTGGCGGAAATCGAGAAATGGGTACTGCGTGCCAGCGGGCTGGCACGCCGTTTCAGGCTGGGCTGACTTCCCTCAGCCCAGGATCGGGATCAGTTCGAGACCGGGCAAACCTCCGGCGGCTCACCCTGCAGGCGTGCGGCCAGGTCATCGACCACCACCGCCCAGTTGGCATCGCGCTCCAGTTCTTCCTTCAGGAAGCGTGCCTGGCTCTCGTTCCAGAACGGTGCATCGCACAGATTGACGCAACTGGCATCCAGACGGTTGTTCTGCACAAAATCCCGGATCGCCTGCTCGTCGCTGGGCAGGCCGAGCTGGCTGAACAGGTCCTCCATGGTGTAGCCGGAAGTGGGGTACATGGACATGGCATTCTCCTTATGGTCTGGCGCAAGCGGGAGGCCTGCACATCAATACCCATTGTCGAGTCTGCCAGCGGGCCCGTCTGTAGGACTAAACCCGGACCGGCCTCACCCGGCGCGCTCGGCCATATCGGCCACCAGTGGATAGCGCAGCGCCAGCAGCTCCTGCAGGCCAAACTCCTCGGCCATGGCGTGCATGCGCTGGGCCGCGCTGCGCTTCTTCTGGCCGGTGTACTGCGCCAGGATCAGCTCGTTCTTCATGCTGTGTTCCCAGCCCACCAACTCGGTCACGGTCACACTGTAACCCTGCGATTCCAGGTACAGGCAGCGCAGCACGTTGGTGATCTGGCTGCCCATCTCGCGCGTGTGCAGCGGGTGGCGCCACAGTTCGGCCAGCGGCGTGCGCGACAGGTTGAAGGCCTTGTTCTGGCGCAGGAAACTGGCCGTCTCGGCCTGGCAGCATGGCACCAGCACCATGTGGCCGGCCTGCTTCTGCAGGCCAAAGGCGATCGCATCGTCGGTGGCGGTATCGCAGGCGTGCAGCGCCGTCACCACGTCGATGCGCTCCGGCAGCTCCGTGCTGCTGGCCGACTGCTGCACCGTCAGCGGCAGAAAGCGCATGCGCGCAAAACCGAGCTGCTGCGCCAGCGCACGCGAGCGCTGCACCAGTTCCTCGCGCGTCTCGATGCCGTAAATCGTGCCGCCCTCGCGCTGCTGGAAGAACAGGTCGTAGATGATGAAGCCCAGGTAGGACTTGCCGGCACCGTGGTCGGCCAGCGTGATCGCGCTGTTGCCAGCAGCTTCCAGCTCCAGCAGGATCTTCTCGATAAAGCCGAACAGGTGGTAGACCTGCTTGAGCTTGCGGCGCGAATCCTGGTTCAGTGCGCCATCGCGCGTCAGGATATGCAGCTCCTTCAGCAACTCGACCGACTGGCCGGGACGGATCGCTTCCTGCACCTGCTGTGCCATCAGCTCGGCCTTGGACGGGCCGCGTGCCGGCTTGCGCGGCTTATTCGCCGCCGTCGCCATCGCCACCCTCGTCATCACGCTGGTCACCGTCACCGGGCGGCTGCTTGCGCTGGCCGTGCGCCGGGCAGGCACGCACCCAGTCATCGCCGCTGACGCGGGTCTGGATGCCGAGCTTTTCCCAACCGCTGCGGCCCATGGCCTCGAGGCGCTCGATGTTGTTGGCGGGGATATCGTCCACATCCGGGTAGTTCTCGACGGCACGGTCGATGCTGGCTTCGCGCAGCAGGTGCAGCGTCGGGTACGGCGCCCAGTTGGTGGCATTGCTGATGTCGTCCGGCTCGGTATCGGCAAACTGGTAGCGCGGGTGGAAGCTGGCAATCTGCAGCTCGCCTTCCAGGCCCAGGTCGGCCAGGATGTCCTCCGCGGCACCGGCAAAATCGTTGAAGTAGAGGAAATCGTCAAACATCGCCGGGAACAGCAGCAGCGTGGTCTCGCGCTCGTCCATCGGCAGTTCGGCCAGCGCCACCAGCTCGTCATGCACGGCCTGCAGCGCCTCGTCTTCGGTCAGCGCACCGGACACCGCATAGTGGACCAGTTCCTTGGTGTAGGTCGCCTTGGCAAACGGGCACAGGTTGAGGCCGATCACGGCCTGTTCCAGCCAGTGGCGGGTATCGGCCACAACGGTATTTTGGAGATCGGTAGTCATGCGCGCCATTGTGCCACGCAGCGTCTCAGCGGGCTACGGCGGGCGGGGTGCGCAGGCGCGCAAATTGCAGCGCCAGCAGGCAGCCCAGCACGCAGGCACTGCCGGTGGCCGCCCAGGTCCAGTGCCAGCCGCCGACCACGCCCGATAGCCAGGCCACGGCCGGCGGACCGGCAAACTGCCCCAGCGAGGAGCCCTGCAACATCCAGCCCACGGTGCTGGCAATCAGGCTGCTGTCCGGCGCCAGCCGCGGCACCAGCGCAAACAGCGTGCCCGGAATCAGGCCACCAAACAGCGAGAACAGCAGCATGCCGACATAGCGCACCGCCGGCGGCAGTTCCAATCCGGTAAACGCCAGCCAGGACCCCAGCGCCATCACGACAAAACCGATGATCAGCAGCGTGCCCGGCTCCGTGCCGCGGTGCAGGCGCTGGCCTGCCACCACGTTGCCGATGATGTTCATCGCCGGCACCAGCGCCATCAGCAGGCCCAGCGTCCAGCCGCTCACGCCGGCCTGCGCATAAATCGTCGGCAGAAAGCCGATCACCGCCATCCACTGGGAGGAGTAGACGCAAAAGGTCAGGAACAGCAGCCAGGGTCCGCGGCTGGACAGCGTCAGGTGCAACTGGCCGGTCCAGCCACCGGCCACGGCCGCTGCCGGGCGTGGCGGATCGGCCGGCACCCAGCGTCGCACGGCCAGCAAGCAGAGCGCGCACAGCAAGCCAATCAACCACCACCAGCCGGCCCAGCCGACTGCCAGGATCACGGCCGGCCCGAGCAGCATCGCCAGCGCCGTGCCAAACGGCACATAAGCCCCCCAGACGCCCATCACCTGCGTCACCCGCTGCGGCGGCACCAGCCGGCGCAGCACCGCCGGCGCCGACAGCGAGGTCAGCAAGAAGCCGAGTCCTTCAAAGGCGCGCAATACCAGCAGCGCGGTCACGCTCTCGACCCAGCCGCCGGCAAAACTGGCCAGACTCATCAGCGCCAGGCCAGCCAGCATGGAGCGGCGCAGGCCAATACGCTCGCTCGCCAGCCCGAGAAACAGGCCCAAACTGAGCGATGCCACCTGCACCAGTGACAGCAGAAAGCCGGCCTGCACCAGCGTCACGCCCAGCTCCTGCTGCAGCGCGGGTACCGCCGGCGGCAGCTTGCCAATGATCATGGCCGCACACACACCCGTGACCAGCACGACCCAGATGGCGCGCATGCCGCCCTGCTTGTCCGGAGCCATCACATCAAGACCTGCTGGCCAGTCAGGCGTACATGCTCACGCAAGGCGAAGCGGTCGGTCATGCCGGCAATATAGTCGGCCACGGCGCGCTCGGTATCGGCACGCGTGGCGAAATCGGGTTTCATCTGCTGCGGCTGCTGCAGGTAGATGGCAAACAATTCGCGTACCACCTGCTGCGCCACGTCCATCGTCTGCATCACCTGCGGATGGCGGTAGAGCGCCTTCAGCAGCAGCTGCTTGAGTTGCAGCGATTCATCGCGCATGGTGGCGCTGAAACCGACCAGCGGCGGGCACTGGCGCACCGCGTCCACGCTGTCCGGCCGGTGCTGTTCCAGCGCGGCGCGCGTGGCAGCGATCACGTCGTAGACCTGCTCGCTCAGCATGCGGCGGATGGTTTCGTAGATCACGCGGCGGCCGCTGAGCTGTGGCCAGTCACGCAGCGTGCTGGCATGGTGGCGCGCCACCAGCGGCACGCTCAGCACCTGCTCCCACTGCAGCAGGCCGGAGCGCAAGCCGTCATCGATATCGTGCGCGTTGTAGGCAATCTCGTCGGCGATATTGCACAGCTGCGCCTCCAGGCCCGGCTGCTGCCCGAGCAGGAAGCGCTGGCCCACACCGCCCGGCTCCTGCTGTTCCAGCCAGCGCGCGTTGCGCGCCGAACAGTGCTTGAGGATGCCCTCACGCGTCTCGAAACACAGGTTCAGGCCGTCAAACGCCGGATAACGCTGCTCCAGCACATCCACCACGCGCAGGCTCTGCAGGTTGTGCTCGAAACCGCCATGCTGCTGCATGCAGCCGTTGAGCGCATCCTGCCCGGCATGGCCAAACGGCGTGTGACCCAGATCGTGCGCCAGCGCAATCGCTTCCACCAGATCCTCGTCCAGCCCCAGCGCACGCGCCACGCTGCAACCGAGCTGCGCCACTTCCAGCGAATGCGTCAGCCGGGTGCGGTACAAATCCCCCTCGTGGTTCAGGAACACCTGCGTCTTGTAGACCAGCCGGCGGAACGCCGAGCTGTGCACGATGCGGTCACGGTCGCGCTGGAAGGCGCCGCGCGTTGGCGCATCGGCTTCTGCATGGCGGCGCCCGCGCGACTGCCAGGGCAAGGCAGCCCAGGCGGCATGGCTGTGCTGGCCGCTGTCCGGAACGCCTGGCAGCGGCGCGCTGTAGATCGCCATCTCAGGCCTGGCTGCAGACGTGGATCACGTCGGCCACCAGGCTGTCCGGCGCCTTGGCCAGCGCCGCCTCGCCCGGCTGTGCGATCACGACAAAACGGATCTCGCCGGCCTCGGCCTTCTTGTCCACGCGCATATGGTGCAGCCATTCCTCGACGTTGGCAGCATCCTCCTCGGCCAGACGCGGTGCCACCACCGGCAGGCCGGCGCGCTGCACCAGCGTGCGCACGCGCTGCACGAAAGCCGCATCCACCAGGCCAAGCCGCGCCGACAGCTCGGACGCCATCACCATGCCGCAACCCACTGCCTCGCCGTGCAGCCAGGTGCCAAAGCCCAGGCCAGCCTCAATCGCGTGACCAAAGGTATGGCCATAGTTCAGGATCGCGCGCATGCCGCTTTCCTGCTCGTCCTGGCCCACCACCCAGGCCTTGATCTGGCAACTGCGGCGCACCGCCACTGCCAGCGCCTGCGGGTCACGCGCACGCAAGGCATCGATATGCTGCTCCAGCCAATCAAAAAAGCCCATGTCGGCAATCGGACCGTACTTGATCACCTCGGCCAGACCGGCACTGAGTTCGCGATCCGGCAGCGTGGCAAAGGTGTCCATGTCGCAAATCACGCGGCGCGGCTGGTAGAAGGCGCCGATCATGTTCTTGCCCAGCGGGTGGTTGATGGCAGTCTTGCCGCCGACCGAGGAGTCGACCTGCGCCAGCAGCGTGGTCGGCACCTGTACAAAAGGCACGCCACGCATGTAGCAGGCCGCGGCAAAACCGGTCATGTCACCGATCACGCCGCCCCCCAGCGCATACAGCACCGTCTTGCGGTCGCACTGCTGGCCCAGCAGGCCATCAAAAATCAGGTTCAGCGATTCCCAGGTCTTGTATTCCTCGCCATCGGGCAAGGCCACCACATGCACCTTCGGGTACAGCGGCTGCAGCGCCTGCAGCAACTGCGCGGCATACAGCGGCTGCACCGTGGTGTTGGTCACGATCACGGCACTACGCGCGGCCGGCAGGCCCTGCCAGCTGGCCGCCTTTGCCAGCAAGCCACTGCCGATATGGATGTCGTAGCTGCGCGTATCTAGCGCAATGGAAACGCGCTCCTCGCCGGCCGCAGGCACGGCATCGAACGGCGTCAGGGGAGCGGTGATATCGAATCGGGTCAGGGCTGTGGCGTTCATGCCCCTATTGTCGCGCAAGTCGAAAACCCGAACCGGCTGCAGGCCCGCTTGCCGGCCCGGTTTCAGCCGCGTGAGCGTCGACCCTGCGGCCCCGGTGCTCTGGGTGGCCTGGGCGGCGTTTCGCCCTGCGGCACCAGACCGGCCATTTCCAGCTGCATCGCGATATGGCTGACCAGCATCTGGATCGAGGAACGGCCGGTATCGATCACGTAATGCGCGGTTTTCAGGTAGAGCGGATCACGCGCCTGGAACAGCTCCTGCAGCTTCTGGCGCGGATCGGCCACCTGCAGCAGCGGGCGCTTGGTGTCGTGGCGCAGGCGGCGGTAGATTTCTTCGGGCGAAGCGCGCAGGTAGAGCACGGTGCCGTGCTGGCGCAAGATGTCACGGTTTTCCTCGCGCAGCAGCGCACCGCCACCGGTCGAGAGCACGATCTGCTCGCTGCTTTCAGCGACGCGGCGCAACAGCGCCGTTTCCAGGTCACGGAAGGCCTGTTCGCCCTGCGTCTCGAAGTATTCGCGGATGCTCATGCCGATCTGCTGCTCGATCTCGTGGTCACTGTCCACGAAGGGCAAGCCGAAACGGCGCGCCACCTGCCGCCCTGCCGACGATTTGCCCGAACCGGGCATGCCTACCAATACGATCACCTTGCTGTCTCCTGTCTGCTCAGCGCCGGGCCAGGCGCTGGCTTTCCACGATTGTAGGCGTGATGAAGACCAGCATCTCCTTCTTTTCCGTCACCTGGCTGCGCGAGCGGAACAGCCCACCCAGATACGGGATGTCGCCAAGCAGTGGCACCTTGGTCACATCCTCGCGCTCGCTGATCTCGAAAATCCCGCCAATCACCAGCGTGCCGCCGTTTTCCACCAGCACATTGGTCTGGATATGCTTGGTGTCAATGGCAAAGCCGTTCAGCGTGGTGCGGCCGACCGAATCCTTGTTCACGTCCAGATCCAGCACGATCTGGCCTTCGGGCGTGATCTGCGGCGTCACCTCCAGCTTCAGGTTGGCCTTGCGGAACGCTAGCGAGGTCGCGCCACTGGCCGTCGCCACCTGGTAGGGCAGCTCGGTACCCTGCTCGATCAGCGCGCGCGTCTGGTCTGCCGTCACCACGCGCGGGCTGGACACCAGCTTACCCTTGCCATCGGCCTGCAGCGCCGAGATTTCCAGCGTGACAAAACGCGAGGCACCGGCACTGAACAGCGACAGGCCCAGCGCGGCCGGGGCAAAGCCGTTCTGCCCCAGCGCCGGCAACTGGTACAGCGGTGTCGCCGCCTGCCCCGGCACCGAGGCCACGCCGAGCCGGCGGCCATCGCCCAGGTCCATGCCCGAGGCCCCATTCGGCTGCCCCAGCACCGACAGCCGCGCGCCCAGCGACTGACCCCAGTTCTCGCCCGCCTCGACAATGCGCGCCTCGATCATCACCTGCCGCACCGGGATATCCAGCTGTTCGATCAGCTGCTGGATCTGCGCCTGCACCGCCGCCACATCCTGCACCACCAGCTGGTTGGTGCGCGCATCGGCAAAGGCCGAACCACGCGCACTCAGCAGGCGCGCGGCCTGGCCACCCCCGCCATGCACCTGCTGCGCCAGCTCACCGGCGCGCGCATAGTTGAGCCGGTAGCTGCGCGATTCCAGCACGCCGTCAGCCGGTGCGGATTGCGCCTGCTGTTGCAAACTGGCCAGTTCCTGCTGCGGCGCCACCCAGATCACCTGGCCATTGCGCTGCATCGCCAGCCCGCGCGTCTGCAGGATCACCTCCAGCGCCTGCTCCCAGGGCACCTCCTTCAGCCGCAGGCTCATGCGCCCCTGCACGCTATCGGCCGCAACGATATTGATGCCGGTGAAATCGGCCAGCACCTGCAGCAGCGCACGCACCTCGATGTCCTGGAACTGCAGCGACAGGCGCTTGCCCCGGTAGCGTGCCGGGTTGCGCGGGACAGGCGCTCCCGGCTGGGCGTAGCGGCTGGCCCCGCTGCCAGCCTGCACCGCTGTCGGCTTCAACGACTCGGCAGAAGTCACCGCTGCTGCTGTCGCCGTTCCCGGCAGCACGGTGGCCAGACGCTGCGGCGGAATCACGGCATCACCCGCCGTCGCTACCAGTGCGCCAGTCTGCGGGGGCGGCATGGCCGGTGCCGGTTGCAGGGCCTGTGCCCCCACCAGCGCCGGCCAGAGCAGCCATGCCAGCGGCCAGCCACGGATCAGGTGCACGCTCATGGCTGGCCCTCCTGCAACGCCAGCCGCTGTACGCCAGTGGCATCCGGCAGGCGCAGCAACAGCTGCGTATCGTCCATGGACAGCACCCGGCCCCGCTCCGCGCCCAGCGCTTCGCCTGAGTGCACCAGCAACAGCTGGCCGCCTGCCCGCACCAGCGCCACCCGCTGCGCCTCCTGCTGCATCCAGCCCTGGTAGCGCATCTGCTCCAGCGGCATCTGTTGCGGATCAACGGATAGCGCCGCCGCACTGCCCGCCAGCGGCTGAAACGGATCGCGCCCGGCTATCGGGTGCATGGCCTCCGGCTCCGTCGTGGCCGGCCCGGCCTGCAGCAATTCGGCATATTGCTGCTCCGGCTCCTGCGCCGCCAAGCCACCCGCCACCATGCCTGTGCTGGCCGGCAACTGTGGCAACTCCCCGGCCACCGGTTCGCCACAGCCCTGCAGGCACAACACCAGCAGCGCCCCACTCCATCCTGTCTGCATCACTTTCATGCTGCCTCTCCCTGGCTGCGCCTGCCTTTGCCGCGCTTGCCTTGTGCCTGTTCCTGCGCATTGGCCAGCCGGTAGCCGACAATGCGCGCCTTCAGCCGCAACTCGCCTGTGACTGATTTCCCCTTGCGCGTCTCCGCGGTCAGCTGCCAGCGCCGCACCAGCGTGACCGGCTCCAGTTGCGACAGCGCCACCGCCAGCGCCTGCATCGCGGCAAAACTGCCGCTGCACTCCAGCTCCACCGGCTGTTCCATCAGACCGCCCTCGAGCCGTTTCGGCTTCATCGGCTTGAAGCGCCGCACCTGCAACCCCGGCACGGCAAATTGCAGCCGCGCCTGCCAGACCGGTTCCTGCCAGTCCTGCGGCAGCTCGCGCTGCAACTGTTCCTGCAGCCCGGCCAGCTGCTGCCGGATCCGGACGAGCTCGGGCTGGCGCTGCAATTGCTGCTGCAAGAGCGCCTGCTGCTGCCGCACGCTGGCCTGCTGCTGCAGCGCTTCCTGTCGCTGCTGTTCCAGCGGCTGCAACAGCAGCAGCCAGGCCAGTCCACCCGCCAGCATCGCCGCCAGCAGGCAGGACAGCAGACGCAGCTGCCAGGGCCAGTCCTGTGGCGCACGCGAGCGCAAGCCGGCCCAATCGATGACCCTCAGGCGGCTCATGGCGCATCCTCCACGGCAGCCGAGGCCGCTGCACCGGCAGGCATCGCCGCCGGCAGTGGTCGCAGATCAGGCACCATGCTGGCACCCCACTCCCAGCGCAACAGCAAGGCACCGGTGGCGGCCTGCCCCGGCATCAGCGCATGCTCTTTCTGCAGCAGACGCCCGTCGAGCCCGGCTTCAGTCACGGCATCGGTCAACGCCATTACGGCATCGGCGCTGGCGGCCTGGCCCTGCAGCGTCCAGCCCGCCTCCTGCCATTCCAGCTGTTGCAGCTGCACGCCAGCAGGGAAGCCGCTTGCCAGCCATTGCATCAGCGTCGCCGGCCAGTCCCGCAACGGCTGCAAGGCCTGGCTCCAGCGCCATTGCTGCTGCAGCTGCCGCAGCGCCGCCTCCTCGGTACGTAGCTGCTGCATCGCCGCCTGTGCCTGCTGCAATTGTTGCCGCTCTTGCGCCAGACGCGCCTGTTCGGCCTGCACCTCCTGCTGCAGTCCCAGATACACCACGCCACTCGCCACCAGCGCGCCCAGCACGGCCACCGCCAGTCCCAGCTGCCAATGGCGCAAGCGCCGCTGCCGTGCCTGTGCACGCCAGGGCAGGAAATTCAGCGCGTCCATGCACCCTCCTGCTGCCAGGCCAGACCACAGGCAACCAGCATGCCGGCCGTCATGCCGGGCGCAGGCTCCAGGCAGCGCCATGGCCGGCCAGTCTGTGCCTGCAAGGTCGCCGATACCAGTTCCGCATCCGCTCCCACGCCTGCGACCCAGGCCTCCGCCGCCAGCAGCCAACCCGGATCGGGCAGCGCCGACAACAATTCCGGCACCAGCGCCAGCCAGTCCTGGCCAGCCGCCGCACGCTTTTCCGGCAGCTGATACCGCCACCACGGCCGCCCCTGCTGCAGGATCTGCAGGCATAGCTGGCCCGATCCCGCATGCAGCACCAGCAATTGCAGCCCGGCTGGCTGCCGCTGCAGGCAGCGCAAGGCCGCCCGGTGCGCCGCGTGCAAGGCCGCATCGACCGATAACAGTTGCAATCCCGCCACACGCACCGCCTGTTGCAGCTGCTCCAGCCGCTGCCCATCTGCCGCCACCGCCAGCACCTCCTGCCGCGTCGCACCCGGCTCCGCCGGCAGGCAGCGGAAATCCAGTGCCGGCAGCGCCATCGCATCGGCACCGGCCTGGCGCTGCCACTCGGCCTGCACCAGTGCTTCCAGTTCGGCCTCATCCAGACCGGCCGGCAGGCGCAGGCTGCGTCGCTGCAACATGCTCTCCGGCAGGGCAGCACGTACCCGGCGCTGTCTCACGCCCGCCTGCTGCCAGAGCTGCTGCAGGCTTTCTGCCAGCAGCTGCACGCCATCACCGTCCAGTGGCACACCAGTGCTCGGCCACGCCAGCTGCGCCTGAACTAGCGCTCCATCGGCGCTCAGCTGTATCAGCCGTAGGCCATCATCGGCCCAGTCGAGTCCGACATCAGCCGCTGCACGACGACCTGCCAAAGGCCAGGAAAAGAAAAAGGAATGTCGCATGATTGAGTATTTTAGTATTAATTCATGCATTTCCATCGCCCTATGGCACGATCCCGCCATACAGCCTTGTTACAGCCTTTGCCACACCGGATGTACCCGCAGGCACCGCCTTGATGCACAATGCGGGATGACTTTTTTGGGGCAAGGGGGTGCTGCGCCTGCAGTCCGTCCATGTCCGCAACCGTGTACGCCATGAGCCAATCCAACGATTCTTCCCAGACCCCTGCCCAGCCGCCCAGGCAGAAACGCCACTGGCTGGTCCGCCTGTTCCTGTGGCTGATCGGCCTGATCGTCGCCGGTGCCGCCACCGTCGCCCTGCTGGCCGCCGTGGCCTTGTCGGTGGCCTATCCCAATCTGCCAGACGTCTCCAGCCTGCAGAACTACCAGCCCAAGCTGCCGCTGCGCATCTATTCGTCCGAAGGTAATCTGATCAACGAATTCGGTGAAGAACGCCGCAGTTACGTGCCGTTCGACGAAATTCCGGCCATCATGAAGAATGCCGTGCTGGCCATCGAGGATGCGCGCTTCTACGAGCACAACGGCATCGACTATGTCGGCGTGATGCGCGCCGGCATGGCCAACTTCAGCAAGGCGCGCAGCCAGGGTGCTTCCACCATCACCATGCAGGTGGCGCGCAACGTCTATCTGTCGTCCGAAAAGACCTTCACGCGCAAGATCTACGAGATGATGCTGGCGTTCAAGCTGGAGCGGAACCTGAGCAAGGACCAGATCCTCGAGATCTACATGAACCAGATCTTCCTGGGCAACCGCGCCTATGGCTTTGCCGCCGCCTCCGAAGCCTATTTCGGCAAGCCGCTGCAACAGATCAACCTGGCCGAAGCCGCCATGCTGGCCGGCCTGCCCAAGGCCCCCTCGCTCTACAACCCGATCGTGAACCCGAGCCGGGCCCGCGTGCGCCAGCTCTACATCCTGGACCGCATGGTCGAGACCGGCTTCATCACGCAGCAACAGGCTGACGAAGCCAAAAACACCGAACTCGTGCTGCAGCGCGCCACCTACGGTGACAACGTGCACGCCGAATACGTGGGTGAAATGGTGCGCCAGCTGATTTATGACCAGTACGGTGCCGATACCTACACGCGCGGCCTGAACGTCTATACCACCATCTCCACCGAAGAGCAGCACGCCGCCTACAAGGCGGTGCGCACCGGCATCCTGAACTACGATACACGCCGCAGCTACCGTGGCCCCGAGCACTTCATCACCCTGCCGACCGATCCGGACCTGCTCGAGGAAGCGATTTCCGATGCGCTGATCGAATACCCGGATGCCGGTGAAATGAAGGCCGCCGTCGTCACCGAGGCCTCGCCTCGCAAGGTCGTGGTACGCCGCAGCGACAACGATCCCATCAGCATCACCGGCAACGGCCTGCGCTTCGTCAGCTTCTCGCTGTCGAACAAGGCCAACGACAAGCAGAAGATCCGCCCCGGTGCCATCGTGCGCGTGGTCGAGAACAAGGGCGCCTGGAGCATCCGCCAACTGCCTGAAGTGGAAGCCGCGCTGGTGTCCCTGGATCCGCAAAGCGGTGCCATCAAGGCCCTGGTCGGCGGTTTCGACTTCAACAAGAGCAAGTTCAACCACGTGACGCAGGCCTTCCGCCAGCCGGGCTCCAGCTTCAAGCCCTTCATCTACTCGGCCGGTCTGGAAGAAGGCATCATGCCGAGCACCGTGGTGAGCGACTCCGAGCTGGTGTTCGATTCCAGCGTCACCGGTGGCAAGCCCTGGTCGCCGAAAAACTATGATGGCCGCTTCGGCCCGCCGCTGACGGTACGCCAGGCCCTGGCCAAGTCGCGCAACATGGTCTCGATCCGCATCCTGCAGTCGGTCGGCACCCAGAAGACCCAGGACTGGGTGGGCCGCTTCGGCTTCCCGGCAGACCGCACACCGCCCTATCTGACGATGGCGCTCGGCGCCAACTCCACCACACCGCTGGAAATGGCGGTCGGCATGTCGGTGTTCGCCAATGGCGGTCATGGTGTCAGCCCCTACGTGATCTCGATGATCAAGGACCAGCGCGGCAACGTGCTGTCCGAGGTGCAGCCGGCCGAGCTGACCGAGCAGCGCCGCGTGATCCCGGCGCGCAACGCCTTCATCATGAACAGCCTGCTGAACGAGGTCACCACCACCGGTACCGCGGCCAAGGCCAGTGGCCAGCTCGGCCGCCGTGACCTGTTCGGCAAGACCGGTACCACCAACGACTCCAAGGACGCCTGGTTCGCCGGCTACCAGCCGACCCGCACCGCCGTGGCCTGGATGGGCTTCGACAACCCGCGCAACCTGGGCGACCGCGAAACCGGTGGCGGCCTGAGCCTGCCGATCTGGATCGATTACATGAAGGTCGCACTCAAGGGCGTGCCGCTGGCCAAGGCGCCCAACCCGCCGGAAGGCGTGACGCGCCAGGGCGACTGGGTCTACACCGAATATGCCGGTGGTCGCGGCATTGCACGCATTGGCGTGGCCAGCAACTACAGCGCGGCACCGGCAGCACGCAGGAACGGCGGCAGCGACAGCGCTCCGCCACCTGCCGACAATGTCGGCGCACACTCCACCGATCCGTTCGGCGGCAACTAAACGTCATCAGCGGCAGGCATCCCCTGCCGCTGCCGGTTTTCAGGGTCAGGCAAACTGCAGTGGCAGACCGGACTGCTCGCTGGCCAGCTGGCTCAGGTGGGCAAAGAACTCGCCATGGCCCTTGGTGTCCTGCCAGACCTGGCCATCAAAGGTATAGTGGTAACCACCCGCCTTGGCCGCCATCCAGATTTCGTGCAGGGGTTTTTGCAGGTTGATCACGATCTGGCTGCGGTTCGGAAACACCAGCGTGATCATGCCGCCCACGCGCTGGTTGTCGATATCGGCATCGGTCTCGTCATTGATACGGTCGCAGCAGGCCTCGACGCGGCGCAATACCTGCTCGGCAGCCTCAAGATATTCCAGGTCAGTCATTACAATTCCAGCTATGGTGAAAGTCCGAAACATTGTACGCATCGCCCTGTTGCCCTTGACTGCAGCAGTGCTATCGGCCTGCGGCCAGACCGGCGATCTCTACCTGCCCACGGAACCCGGGGCAGCGCAGCGCGCACGCCTGCATGAGCTGATCATTCCGGGCCTGAAACGCGCCCCGGCAGACAGTGCCCCTGACGCCACGCCGCCTGCACCGCCACCGGTTCCTGCCGCTGACGCCCGCATCCGCAACACCATTCCCTCCACTCCCGGCCTGTAAAGCGGCTGGCAACGTCTCTCCTGACCATGACCTCCCTCCCCGGATCCCCTTTCCTGGCCCGTGATGCGGCCGGCGCCCTGACGGTTGACGGCGTCTCCGTTGCCGATCTGGCACGCGAACACGCGACCCCGCTGTTCGTCTACTCCAAGGCCGCCATGCTGCATGCACTGGCCGCCTACCAGCGCGGCTTCGCCGGCCGCAACGCCCAGATCTGCTACGCCATGAAGGCCAACTCCACGCTGGCCGTGCTGCAGGTGTTTGCCCAGGCCGGCTGCGGTTTCGACATCGTCTCCGGCGGCGAGCTGGAACGCGCGCTGGCCGCTGGCGGCGATCCGGCCAAGATCATCTTCTCCGGCGTCGGCAAGACACGCGCCGAAATGCGCCAGGCGCTGCAGGCCGGCATCGGCTGCTTCAACGTCGAAAGCCTGCCCGAACTCGATGTATTGTCGGAAGTCGCTGCCGGCATGGGCCTGCGCGCCCCGATCAGCATCCGCGTCAATCCCAACGTCGACGCCAGGACCCATCCGTACATCTCCACCGGTCTCAAGGGCAACAAGTTCGGCATCGCGCACGAGCAGGCGCTGCAGGCCTACCAGCACGCTGCCAGCCTGCCCGGCCTGCGCGTGGTCGGCATCGACTGCCATATCGGCTCGCAGATCACCGAGATCGATCCCTACCTGGATGCCATGGAACGCATGCTGGACCTGTTCCAGCAGATCGAGGCCGCCGGCATCCCGCTGGAGCATTTCGATTTCGGCGGTGGCCTGGGCATCACCTACACCGACGAGCAACCGCCGTCTGCCGATGCGCTCTGGCAGCAGCTGCTGGCGCGCATGGACGCCCGCGGCCTGGGCCAGCGCAAGCTGATGATCGAACCGGGTCGCTCGCTGGTCGGCAACGCCGGCATCTGCCTGACCGAGGTGCTCTACCTGAAAGATGGCGAAGAAAAGAACTTCTGCATCGTCGATGCCGCCATGAATGACCTGCCACGTCCCGCCATGTACGAGGCCTTCCACCAGATCGTACCGGTGCAGCAATCCGATGCCAGCCCGGCCAGCTATGACGTGGTCGGCCCGATCTGCGAAAGCGGTGACTGGCTGGGCCGCGACCGCGAACTTGCCGTGCAGCCCGGTGACCTGCTCGCCGTGCTGTCTGCCGGTGCCTACTGCATGAGCATGTCCAGCACCTACAACAGCCGCGGCCGCGCCGCCGAAGTGCTGATCGCCGACGGCCAGCCGCACCTGGTGGCACCACGCGAATCGGTCAAGGAGATCTACCAGCGCGAGCGCCTGCTGTAAGCACCGCCCTGCCTGGCTCCCAGGCAAAGGAAAGGGCTGCCGATGGGCAGCCCTTTGCATCTGCGCTCAGTGGCTACAAGAGCCTCCCGATGAGCCCCGGTTCCAGTGCCAGAGTCGCCAGGCCATCAACGCGGTCAGGATCAGCGCGTAGATCCAGACCTCCAGCACATCGTTCTTGGTGCCGCGCATCCAGAGAAAGTGCACGATGGCAAATCCGGCCACCAGGTACACCAGCCGGTGCAAGGCCTGCCAGTTGGCCCCCCGCATGCGGCGGATCGCGGCATTGTTCGAGGTCAGGGCCAGCGGCAGCAGCAAGGCATAGGCCAGCACGCCCATCAGGATGAAGGCGCGGTCCGCCACATCGGCCAGCAGCTCGGACAGGTTGAAGCCCATCTGCAGCCAGACATAGAGCAGCAGGTGCACGCTGGCATAGAGGAACACCGACAGGCCCAACACGCGGCG
Source organism: Brachymonas sp. J145 (assembly GCF_036312245.1). Classification (NCBI taxonomy): domain Bacteria; kingdom Pseudomonadati; phylum Pseudomonadota; class Betaproteobacteria; order Burkholderiales; family Comamonadaceae; genus Allobrachymonas; species Brachymonas sp. J145. The sequence continues at coordinate 249,828 of NZ_JAZDCI010000002.1, forward strand.
GAAGCGCAGCAGCTGCGGCAATTGGAAGGTCACGCGCACCGGTGTCACCGCCAGCGTCAGGCACAGCATGCGCAAGGCCCAGTCTCCGGCGCCGCGTACCAGCGCCTCTTCCGGGTTCACGTACGCGCCGGTACTGGCCTGCCACCAGAGCCAGGCCAGCGGCAACAGGCACAATAGCCACACCAGCGGTTTCATCCAGGCTTGTACCAGCAGTCGTTTCAGCGATTCCATCGTGTTTCCCGTTGCGCCCCACTGGGCGGATTATCAGTAATGCGTAGCCAGATCCATGCCCTGGTACAGGCTGGCCACCTGTTCGCCATAGCCGTTGAACAGCTCCGTCGGACGACGCGGGCTGCGCAGGCTGTCACCGATGCGGCGCTCGTTCGCCTGGCTCCAGCGCGGGTGCGCCACCTGCGGGTTGACGTTGGCATAAAAGCCGTATTCGCGCGGCACTGCCCGCATCCAGGCCGATACCGGCATCGCTTCGGTCAGGCGAATACGCACCAGTGACTTGGCGCTCTTGAAACCGTATTTCCACGGCACCACCAGGCGCAGCGGTGCGCCGCTCTGCTTCGGCAAAACCTCGTCGTACATGCCAAAGGCCAGCAGCGTCAGCGGGTGCATCGCCTCATCCAGCCGCAGGCCTTCCACATAGGGCCAGTCCAGCATCTGGCTGCGCACGCCGCGCATCTGTTCCGCATCGGCCAGCGTCGTGAACTCGACAAAACGGGCGCTGCCGGTCGGCTCCACCTGCTTCAGCAGCGCCGACAGCGAATAGCCGATCCACGGAATCACCATGCTCCAGCCTTCGACGCAGCGCAGCCGGTAGATGCGCTGCTCCAGCGGGGCCAGTTGCAGCAGCTCTTCCAGTCCCAGCGTCAGCGGCTTGTGGACCGCGCCTTCGATGCGAACCGTCCACGGCGTGGTCTGCAGCGCACCTGCATACTCGACCGGATCACTCTTGCCCGGACCAAATTCGTAGAAGTTGTTGTAATGGGTGGCGTCGTGCTGCGTCGTCAGCGCCTCGCGGCTGATGGCACCGGGCACGCTGGATGGCACGGAGGCCAGCGCCACACCCGCCTGCGCCGGCGCTGGGGGCTGCTGCCAGCGCCGGTACAGCGGCAGCGCGGCCGCCCCCGCTGCGCCCACCGCAGCCAACCCCATCAGCTGCAGCCAGCGCCGCCGTGCCGCATAGGCCTGCGGCGGCGTGATCTCGCTCGGGGTCGGATGCTGGTATCCGCGATCGCGGTGGTAATGCATGGCACTTGTCTCTGCTGGCGAATGCCAGCGTCTGCAACGATCCTAACGCAAAGTGCATACCCGTATCCCGCCAGGTGCCACCCACGAAAAAGGCGCAGGGCCGCTGGGCCATGCGCCTTCTGATGCCGATCTGCCGGGGATCAGAGCGTGCCGTAGCTGTGCAGGCCGCTCAGGAACATGTTCACGCCGATAAAGGCGAAGGTGGTGATGGCCAGGCCAACCAGCGCCCACCAGGCCGACACGGTGCCGCGCAGGCCCTTCATCAGGCGCATGTGCAGCCAGGCCGCGTAGTTCAGCCAGACGATCAGCGCCCAGGTCTCCTTCGGGTCCCAGCTCCAGTAGCCACCCCAGGCCTCGGCCGCCCACAGCGCGCCCAGCACGGTGGCAATGGTAAAGAAGGCAAAGCCGACAGCGATCGACTTGTACATCACGTCATCCAGCACCTCAAGCGCCGGCAGGCGCGCCGCAATCGTCTTGCGGCCCAGGATAATGGCCGCCACGATCAGCGCCGACACGCCAAAGTAGACCGCCCAGTAGCTGCTCATGCCGCTGACGCTGCTGCGGAACACGATCGGCTCAAAGCACAGCACGATGCCCAGCAGCCACAGCGGCGCCAGCTTGTACCATTTGGTCTCGGCAGCCTGCTTCTTGATCAGGTAGGCAAAGGCCACCATCGCCGCCAGCGCAAACGTGCCGTAGCCAATGAAGTTGGCTGGCACGTGCAGCTTCATCCACCAGCTCTGCAGCGCCGGCACCAGCGGCTGGATTGCCTGCGCCTCGCGCACCAGCGTGTACCAGAGCAGGAAGCCGACTGCCGCGCTCACCACCAGCATCACGAAGGCACCCAGCGCACGCGTGCGGTACTGCATCTCGTAGTAGAGGTAGAACAGCGCCGTCATCCAGCAGAACATGACGAACACTTCGTACAGGTTGCTGACCGGGATATGGCCAATGCCAGCGCCAATGTGGTGGCTCTCGTACCAGCGCACCATGGTGCCGATCAACGCCAGCGCCACGCCAGCCCAGGCCATGCGCGAGCCCAGCAGCTCCAGCGCGTTGCTGCTGTAGCGGTCCGTCTCGCCCTTGCCGCCGGTAAACATGCCGATCCAGTAGAACAGCGTGCTCATGAAGAACAGCATGCACATCCACAGGATGGCCGACTGGCTCGAGATGAAATACTTGAGCAGGAACACCTCGTCAGCACGTTTCAGGTCACCGCCATAGAGCCAGAGCGCCAGCAGCGATACCGCTGCCACCACCAGCATCAGGCGTGCCGCCGGTCGCCAGAACCAGCCCAGCCAGATCACGGCGGGAATGGTGCCGATCAGGATCGCCTTTTCGTAGACGTCCATGGCGTGGTCGTAATACAGGAAGGCGTAAATCCCGCCAGCCACGGCCAGCAGCGCAAACAGCCAGTCAAACAGGTTACGGCGGCTGAAAAAGCCCCCGTTCAGGGTAATCGTCTGCACCTCTTGCGGGGGCAGCTTGGTGGTGGAACTCATGGAGGTGCTCATGACTGGTGCTCTCCCAGCAGGTACTGCTTCAATGTGTCAAATTCCTTGTCGCTGTCCAGGTTGCGACGATTGCTCGAAAGCGCCATGGTAGCGCCCGAGGCGGCTTCCTGTCCATCCTGGGCGGCCGGACGCACCCAGACCCAGACACGGCGCTCGGTGATGTACAGCATGGCAAACACGCCCAGGATCAGGAACAGGCAGCCCAGGTAGACCACCCACTTGCCCGGCGCGCGCGTTACCTGGAACACGCTGGCCTGCACCTGGGTGAAATTCTCGAGCTGGAACAGCACCGGCTCCGGATAGAGCGGTGCATCGCTCAGCGCCACCACCGCCTGGGCCAGCCAGGCGCGGTGCTTCTGCTCGTTCATGTCCAGTGCCGGCAACTTGGCGCGCTCGCGCGACAGCTGCAGCAGCTCGACCATGGAGCCATTCAGCATGCGCAGCAGCACATCGCCAAAGCGCTGCTGGTCTTCAGCGGGAATCGTCTGCTCGATGAAACGGGCGATGGCCTGCAGGCCGAAGCTGCGTGCTGCCTCGCTGTTGCTGTCGCGGCGCGCGGCGTCCAGATTCGCCGGGTCACCGGCAAACAGGTCCATGACGCGGCTGGCCGACAGCGCCAGCTGCTCCTGCACCTGCTGGTTCTGCACGCCGGTGGACTGCGCCACATAGCGGCGTACCGCCTCGGCGCGCAGCGCCGGATCATTCAGGGCGTGGCGCAGGCGCTGGAATTCCTCCAGGGAATTGTTGTCATCGGCCGGAATGCGCAGGTAGCGGAAATTCTCTGCCGTGTCATTGCGCACGCCAAACAGGAATTCGGGCGGGCCGCCTTCGCCAGTCATCACCGGCAGCATGTAGTTGGAAAACTCGCGCGCCTGTCCGGCACTGTCACGCAGCTTGTAGATCACGCTCGGACCGACGTTGCGCAGCTCGTGGTCCTTGCGGTTCTGGGCCGAGCCCAGGTTGTCCTGCAGCGTCTGGCGCAGATCCACGCTGCGCACATCGACCGGGCCGGAGCTCATGTTGCCAAAGTTTTCGACGTTGATGGTGCGCAGATCCGTCACTTCCAGCGTGCGCTTGTCCTCGCCATTGGTGATCTCCACCGCACGGCCCACGGCGGTATCGACCGAGAACGGCGCCACCTCGCTGCCCATGCCCACCGCCTTCAGCTTGACCGGCGAGCCGCCATCCTCGAAGCTGGACTGGTAGATCTGGATGCCCTTGTAGCTGGCCGGATGGTTGACCTCGATGCGCTGCGGAATCGCCTCGCCGGTCTCGCGGTCGTGGATCACCACCTCGCTGGCAAACACGCGCGGCATGCCGGTGGGGTAATACTCGACGATGAACTTCTTCAGCTCCAGGGCAAACGGCAGCTCCTGGATCAGCACGCCGTCCTTCTGCAGCAGGATGGCGGTATCGACCGTGCTGCCTTCGGGCACGAACAGGTTGCCCCGGAAGGTCGGGTTGCTGGTGCTCAGGCGGTGCTGCGGCGGCACGTCGGCAATCATGCCGGCGCCATTGAAGGGCTGCTTGCCATTGAACCAGGTCTGCATGCGCACCATCAGGTCGCCATCCAGCAGGCCTCCCAGACAGATCAGCACGATGGCGCTGTGCGCTGCCAGGTAGCCGATCTTGTTGGCACCGCCCTTCTTGGCCGCCACCATCCAGCCGCCCCGGTCGCCTTGGCGCTGTTGCAGTTTTACTTTCCAGCCCTTGCCAGCCAGTTTTTCACCCAGGCTGCGCGCCGCCTGTGCCGGTTCCTGCGGCAGCACGGCTTCGGCCTTGTAGCCAAAGGCCTGCAGCGCACGCACGTGGATGTTTTCCTTGTAGCTTTTCAGGTCCGCCAGGATCTTGGGTGTATGGCGCGCAATGCACAGCGAGGTACTGATCACCAGGAACGCCAAGATCAGCAGAAACCACCAGGCACTGTAGACCGAATAGAGGTTCAGCGTCTCGAACACGCGCGCCCAGAACGGCCCGAACTGGTTGACGTAGTTGTTGAACGGCTGATGCTGGGTGATGACCGTGCCGATCACCGAGGCAATGCAGATGACTGTCAGCAGCGCAATGGCAAAGCGCATGGAAGACAGCAGTTCGATGGCGGAGCGCAACCAGCGGCTGCCCTGGCGAACCTCGTAACCTTGTGTGGAAATTGTTGTCATGCAGGATGTGCCCGTCCTAGGGGTGACTGATGCGGAGGCGTGATCGACCAGGCATCTGGAAACAGGTGTGCGCCATCATAACGCGCACAAAAAAGGCGGGTACGCAACCCGCCTTTTCTGGTACCGTCCGGGCGGCAGCGCAAACTGGCAAGCTGCAGCCCGGTGGCAGGATCAGCGCAGACCCTGGATGAAATCAGACACGGCCTTGATCTGGGCGTCGTTCATGCCGTTGACGACATGCGGCATGACCAGATCATTCTTGCGGACGCCGTCACGGAAATCCTTGAGCTGCAGCTCGGTGTAGTCGGCCTTCTGGCCAGCCAGACGCGGGTACTTGACCGGCATGCCGGCACCGTTGGGTGCGTGGCAGGCGGCACAGGCCGGCACGGCACGGCTGGCAATGCCACCACGCCAGATCTTCTCGCCCAGCGCCAGGGTTTCCTGGTTGGTAGCGGCCAGCTTGTTGGCCTTCTGGGAAGCGAAGTAGTAGGAAACGTCCACCATGTCCTGGTCGCTCAGGGCGGCAGCGTAGCCGTTCATGACAGTACCCTTGCGGGCATTGCTCTTGAAGTCCTTGAGCTGCTTGATCATGTATTCGGGATGCTGCTGCGCCACCACCGGATAACCGGCGATCACGGAGTTGCCATCGGCGTTGTGACAGGCGATACACACGCTGTTGACGATGGCCTTGCCCTTGTTCAGGTCAGGAACCGGCTTGGCTGCCGGCGTGGCCGCTACGGCAGAACCTGCTGCCGTGAACAGCAGAGCGGAAATCAGGGAAGCGGCAAGAGTGGATACAGGCTTCATAGTCGGCATCAGTCTGGAGTGAACGGGACAACCGGTGCTGTGCAATCCGGGTAAACTTGACCATTCTACATCGACCCGTAACCAAAATTGACAGATTCACCGTAACTGTCGCGGATCGTAGTCAACAATTGGCCGGATTTCCCCTGCACTGGCTGCTGCCACGGCAAGAACCGGCCCCTGCCCGAGACCCGCCATGGCCGCGTCCAAACGCCCTCCCCGCAAGCCTGCTGCCGCACCGGCCAAGCCGCCCAAGACCCCGACGCCACTCGGCTGGATGCACACCGCCCGCTTTCTGACCACCGCCGCCCAGCTCGACCAGCTGCCGGCGCTGGACGTACCGGAAATCGCCTTTGTCGGCCGCTCCAACGCCGGCAAGTCCACCTGCATCAACACCCTGACGCAGCAGCGCCAACTGGCCTTTGCCTCCAAGACACCGGGCCGAACCCAGCACATCAACCTGTTTGCCCTGGGTCGCCAGAACCAGACCGATGCCGTGCTGGCCGACCTGCCCGGCTACGGTTACGCCCAGGTGCCGCTGGCCGACAAGCTGCGCTGGCAGCGCGTCATGGCCAACTACCTGATGACGCGCGAGAACCTGGTCGGCGTGGTGCTGCTGTGCGACCCGCGCCACGGCCTCACCGAGCTGGATGAACTGCTGTTGGAAGCGATCCGCCCACGCGTGGAAGACGGCCTGGAGTTCCTGCTGCTGCTGACCAAGTCCGACAAGCTGACGCGCGCCGAGGGCGCCAAGGCGCTGTCCATCGCACGGCTGAATGCCGGCGGCGGCGAAGCCATGCTGTTCTCGGCGCTCAAGAAACAGGGCATGGAACAGGTGGCGCAACTCCTGTGGGACTGGACCCACCCGCCGCAGGAAGACACTGCTGCAGACGATGCCGAAGCGGCAGACGACGGCCTCAGTACACCTCCGGCAAGCCCTCCGGACGCGTCTTGAAGCGCTTGTGCACCCAGAAATACTCCTCGGGGCGGCGCGCCACCCAGCCTTCGAGGTAGTCGTTCATGCGCTGGGTGTCGGCCACCACATCCTCGGTCGGGAAATCCTGCCACGGGCCTTCCACATGCAGGGTGTAGCCATGCGATTCCATATAGGTGATGGTGGTCACCACCTGCGCGCGACCCAGTCGGGCAAAGCGTGACAGCGAGGGCACGGTGGCTGCCGGCACACCAAAAAAGGTGACAAAAATCGATTCCTGCGGGCCAAAGTTCATGTCCGGCAGCAGGTAGAGCAGGCCCTGCTTGCGCAGCTTGGCAATGATGGGCTTGACGCCATCGCGCCGCCACACCACCTGCGCGTTCGGAAAGCGCGTACGGCCACGGCGCACCCAGGCATCAATCGTCTTGTTGCTCTGCGGCGTGTAAATGGAAATGAAGATGCGCTCCAGCAATTGGCCAGACAAGGCCATGCCGCCGGCATCGAGTCCGACAAAGTGCGGTGCAAACAGGATGGTCGACTTGCCGTCCCGGAGCGCATCAACATCGCCCACCATGCGCAGGCGCTTGCGCAACAGCGCCGGGCTGCCATGCCAGATCCAGATGCGATCCAGGAAAGTCTGCATGAAACGCACGAAATGCAGGCGCGCGATGCGCTCGCGCTCGGCCTCGGTCTTGTCCGGGAAGCACAGCCGCAGGTTGACCAGCGCCACATGGCGACGACGCGGCACCAGCTGCCAGGCCAGCTTGCCCAGCAGCCAGCCCAGGCCACGCCAGACCCACAGCGGCAGCCAGGCCAGCATGCCAAACACGAGGTTGATCAGGCGCACCTGCCAGCTCCATGCCTCATCCGCATGTGCTGTCGTGTTGTCCGGGGTGTTCTCGCTCACGGTGCCGATTCCTCCTGTGCCGCCTGTTTGGCCACGTAATCTTTCCAGCCATACGGCTCACGGTAGCGCGCATAGCCCCACATGTACTGCTGCGGACAGCTCAGGATCACGCGCTCCATCTCGCGGTTGATTTGCGCCACGGCGGGTTCCAGCTCTGGCGGTAGCGGCGCACTTAGCGGACTGCAGTGCAGCCGGTAGCCACGGCCCCAGGACAGGCGCTCGCCCCAGATCACGATCACGGTTGCCTGCGTCTGGTGCATCAGCTTGGCCGCCAGCGTCATGGTGTAGGCGTCCTTGCCGAAGAACGGCACCCAGACGCCCTGCCCCGGTGGCGGCACATGGTCGGGCAGCAGGCCAACGGCCTCGTTGTTGCGCAAGGCCTTGATCATCTGGCGAATGCCGCTGATATTGGTGGGCACGGAGCGCAGGCCGGGGCGCTCACGCACGGTCTCCATCATCTCGGCCAGCCAGGGCTGGCTGGCGGGACGGTAGAGCACGGTCAGGTTGCCATACTGCTGGTGAAAGCGCTCCGCCATGGCCTGTGCCGTGATCTCGAAACAGCCCATGTGCGGCGTCAGGAAGATGATGCCCTTGCCCGCGCCATAAGCCTGCTCCACGTGCTCCAGGCCGCGCCACTCGCAATGCACCGGCTTGCCCAGCCACAGGCGTGGCAGCTCGGACAGCATGCGGCCATTGTGGGCGATGGACGGGCGCACATCGGCCAGCGTCAGACCGGCCAGCGCAGCGTTGTCACGCACGCGGCGGCGATAGGACGCAGCAGCGAACCAGCCCAGCCAGCCCAGCACGGCACCCATGCCATGCAGCAGCCAGAGCGGGAACCAGGAAAGGATTCGGAACAGGAATGCCATTGACACAAGGTAAATGGTGTCTCTCGGCCCGGCTTGGGCAGATTTGACAGAATTGCTACAATGTACGAATCGCCGAGTTAAACGAGCAACTTGCAGGGCGATACCTTCATGCGATTGTCGCATGGATGTGGCGTATTCACCACGAATACCCGGACGGGCCGCCTTTCTGGCACACCGGCTCCACTGCTAAAGCGTTCGCCATCGTTCTTTTGGCAACGCGTTCCGTGCCACTACAAGGACTTTTACAAGCATGGCGAACGATTACCTCTTCACCTCCGAATCCGTTTCCGAAGGCCACCCCGACAAGGTGTCCGACCAGATCTCCGATGCCATCCTGGACGCCTGCCTGGCGCAGGATCCGCTCAGCCGTGTGGCCGCCGAAACCCTGACCAACACCGGTCTGGTGGTGCTGGCCGGCGAGATCACCTCCAATGCCACGGTGGATTACATCGACGTGGCGCGCGAGACCATCAAGCGCATCGGCTACGACAATTCCGAGTTCGGCATTGACCACAAGGGTTGTGCCGTGCTGGTGGCCTACGACAAGCAGAGCCAGGATATTGCCCAGGGCGTGGATGCCGCCTTTGACGACCCGCTGAACATCGGTGCCGGCGACCAGGGCCTGATGTTCGGCTTTGCCTGCGACGAAACGCCCGAGCTGATGCCCGCCCCAATCCACTACGCGCACCGCCTGATGGAGCGCCAGGCCCAGCTGCGCAAGAGCGGCAAGCTGCCCTTTCTGCGCCCGGACGCCAAGGCCCAGGTCACCATGCGCTATGTGGACGGCAAGCCGACCACGGTGCAGACCGTGGTCGTATCCAGCCAGCACAGCCCCGAGATGAGCCTGGACGAGAAGACCATGAAGCCGGCCTTTATCGAGGCGGTGATCGAGGAAATCATCAAGCCGGTGATTCCGGCCGAGCTGCTGCAGGGCACCGAGTACCTGATCAACCCGACCGGCCGCTTTGTCGTGGGTGGCCCGCAGGGCGACTGCGGCCTGACCGGCCGCAAGATCATTGTCGATACCTACGGCGGCGCCTGCCCGCACGGCGGCGGCGCCTTCAGCGGCAAGGACCCGACCAAGGTCGACCGCTCTGCCGCCTACGCGGCACGCTACGTGGCCAAGAACATCGTGGCGGCTGGCCTGGCCAGCACCTGCGAGGTGCAAGTGTCCTACGCGATTGGCGTAGCACGCCCGATCAACATCACGGTCTACACCAAGGGCACCGGCGTGATCGACGACCACCGCATCGAGGCACTGGTGCAGGAGCACTTTGACCTGCGTCCGCGCGGCATCATCCAGATGCTGGACCTGCAGCGCCCGATCTACGCCAAGACCGCCGCCTACGGCCACTTTGGCCGCAATGAGCCGGAGTTCAGCTGGGAGCAGACTGATCGCGCGGCGGTGCTGCGTGCGGCGGCTGGGCTGTAAGCTGACGGGCTAACCCAACAAGACAGAGGAGCGCTGCGGCGCTCCTTTTTTGTGGGTCCATTGCCTGTCGCACAACAACAAGGGGGCGCCGAAGCGCCCCCTGCTGACTCACACTGACTTGACGATCAGAAGCGGTAGCCCACTTTCACGCCGACGGCCACGGCGTTGTTATCCTTGAAGTCGCCGTCATAGTCGGGGGTGCCCATCTTGGAGCTGACCTGGGCCTTGGCATCACCCAGCCACAGGTACTTGGCACCAGCGGACACGTAGAAGTTCTTGGTCGGGCTGTACTGCACACCGGCACCGATGTTCCAGTTGCCATCGACCGGACCCAGGGTAGTGGCGTATTCGCCGGTACCACTATCCCAGCCCAGGGACACGTTGCCGGCCCACTTGTCGTTGAACTTGCGGCCCACACCTACGGTAGCACTGTACTGGTCCTTGTTGTAGCTGACCAGATCAAAGCCATTGGGCTTGCCGACTAACGGCCCCACGTCCTTGGCGATGGCACCGAACTGGCCCGGACGAATGGCGAATTCGGACCAGTCCACCCAGCGCAGGTTGGCAAAGGCCAGCGTGTTGGGCGCAATACCGCTTTGCACATCCAGGTTGATCGACTGCGGCGTCTTGATCTTGGTCGTTCCATCGGTGCCTGCAGCACCGCCCATGGCCTGGTACTTGGCAAAGTTCTCCGTTGTCTTGACATCATGCGTGATGGCCGAACGGTAGGTCAACGCAGCGCGGAAAGCAATATCGGGAATCTGATAGGCCGCGCCGGCCAACAAGCCCCAGTCGCCGGTCGTATGGAACTGGGCATCATAGCCATTGAATACAGAGTAAGCCGAGCCACGCAGATGGACATCGCCCTTGATCGTCTGGTATACCGGGCCGCCGTAGACCGTCCATTGTTCAGTAGGCTGATACGCTGCCAGCAAGGAGAAACTTTGAGACGTCACGGTTACGTTGGTTCCCAGGGAAGCATCTGGCGTAGCGGTATATTTTTGAATCGCACCCTGCCCTTGCGGGGTAGCTGCTGCCTGCTGGATGGCCCCGGGCAATACCGTTGGCAGCGCAGCAGCAATCTGCGCATCCGTCATGCCGGCCTGCTTCATATTGGCGGTTACCACTGCCCTTGTCTGTGCAGCCAGGGGAATCATGCGTGCCTGCTGCAGCTCAGCGGCATTGGTCGTGAAATTGTTGTTGCCACTATACTGGGCGGCAGCACCAAACGGGTGGTCATACAACAGTGCAAACGACAGCTTGTCATTGGCCTGGTACTTGATCGCCGCAGACGGGAAGTCGTAGCTGCTGCCCATGTCCGGAATGTGGCGACCTGCTGTACCGGCAGCCGTGCGCTCGGTGCCTTCCATCGTAGGGCTGATCCAGGTATAGCCAAATTCCACCAGATTGCCTGGCTGAAACAGGGGCGATACGGGCTGGCCGGAACGGTCCAGGGCTGCAGCAAAAGCGCCAGTGGCCGGCAGCATGGCCAGAAGCACGGCAGTGCTGATCAGTTTGCGTTTCATCTTGTCTCCTGAAATTATGCGAATGGCGCATCGGGCGATACGTTCTTGCTGATTGTAAAAAGTGCTTCAGCATCCCACATAGGGACAATCCCGAACGGTCGTTCTATTTGTCGTATTCCTGCATCACATCCACTGAAATTCGTTTGTTTGTCACAGCCTGCATGCAGGCACTGTTGCCGTAGAGCAACACAAGCATGCGCCAATGGTGCTGCCACCACCACCCCGCCTCCGTGCAACAGACGCAAAAAAGCCACCCCGAAGGGTGGCTTTGCTTAAGTACTAAGCCGTACTGGCAGATGCCAGCGCCGGATTAGAACTTGTGACGCAGACCAACAGCGTACTTGGTGGTCTCAGCATCATTGCCAGCATCGTAATCGAAGCTGTTCACGCGAGCAGCGCGGACATAGGCGTCAGTGCGCTTGCTGAAAGCGTAGTTGGCGCCGACGTTGTAGTCGATACCGTCGTAGTTGTCGCCGTCGTTGTAGCCAACTTCAGCCACCAGGGAAGCAGCACCGAACGGCACCTTCACGCCCAGGTTAGCTTCCTTGTCCTTGGAGTTCTTCAGGTCATTGTCAGACACCATGTAGTTGGCGAACACCTTGGCAGCGGTGAAGTCGTAGGTACCACCGATACCGTAGCTGGTCACATCCTTGGTCTTCACGCCGTTAGCCGGAGTCTTCTCAACCTGATCTTGCTCACCAGCGATGCCAACCATGAACGGACCGGTAGCGTAGCTCAGGCCCAGGCCGTAAGTGGTTTTTTGCTGATCATGCCCACCGGCGGTCGGGTAATCTTCACGGTCGTAACCAGCGGCTGCGGAGATGCCCACGCCGCCGAAGTTACCGGCGTAATGCACACCATTGGTGCGCTTGGCACCCTGCAGGTTGGTGGTGGAGAAGTCGGAGATGCTGTCAGCAGACGTATCTTCAGCCAGGCGATACAGCGGCAGCTTGTCGCGGCCCAGCAGCACGGAGCCGAAGCCACCCTGCAGACCCACCACGGCGCGGCGAGCTTCACCACCGGCGAAAGCGCCGTTGGCAGAGTTGAAGCCGTGCTCGTAGTTGAACACTGCCTTCAGGCCGTTGCCCAGGTCTTCAGAACCCTTGATACCCACGCGGGATTGCTGCAGGTTGGCCTTGTTGAAGCCGGTAGAGCGCTGATTACCATAGCTGGTGATATTGCCAGCGCTATCTTTAACATCCGCGTAGCCTTCACGCTCAACAACACCAGCGGAGATGTCAGCGATACCGTACAGGGTCACGGAAGATTGAGCGGAAGCAGCACCCACAGCAGCCAGAGCGGCCAGTGCGATCAGAGATTTTTTCATTGCAAGTTTCTCCAAGGTTAAACATGGGGCGCCGGTGAGTGGGTTGGCGTCGGCTTTGAGCCTTGTTGTGCCAGCCCCCGGTTCCCCGGGCCAACCTCCTTTTCGGAAGTTGTCTCTATTGCACCAGAGCTTGGACCGGTCTGCAAAGGGAAAGCGGTTTTTATCTTGGTTTTGTAGCGCATTCGCCACAAACCTGTTGCGATCAGGCCACAAAACCACGGACCCTCCCCCTGCCAGGGCCCGCTGGTGCGCCTGCTGCCAACTGGCTGGCAACGCGTTGGCCAAGTCCAGTTGTCAGCGCTTGCCGGGTGCAGTTGAGAAACTACTTGAAGTTGTACCGGCTGTTGCATGGCAGCTACAGGCCCGATGCATCTGTTGCATGCACACCACTCCAGCCCTGCCAACCGCGCTGGCCAGACCGATTCAGACGATGCCGGCGAAGGCCGCAACTTCTGCGCTGGCGCAAGGCCGGCAAAATGCGGCTGGCTACAATGCCCCATGGCCCTGCTGCCGCCTGGCGCAGGGAACTTGTCAGGAGAAACTATGCGTACCCCTTCCCTGCTGGACGCCTGGATCGAGGCGGCCGACAACACCTTGCGCACGCTGTTTGCGCCCACGCATGCGAGCCAGCCCTCGCCGGCGAGCCGCCTGGGCCACGCGCAAATCGCCATCGATGATGCGGCCCTGACGGCAGAAGAAAAGAAACTGTCGGGCGCGCTGATGCGCGTGAACCATGTGGGCGAGATTTGCGCCCAGGCGCTGTACCAGTCGCAGGCGCTGGCCACGCGCGATGCGCAGCTGCGCGCCCATTTCGAGGAAGCTGCGCGCGAGGAAATCGATCATCTGGCCTGGACCGCCGAGCGCCTGAAGGAGCTGGGGGACCGGACTTCGCTGCTGAACCCGTTCTGGTATGCCGGTTCGTTTGCGCTGGGCCTGGCCATGGGCCGCGTGAGCGACAGCAATAGCCTGGGCTTTGTGGTGGAAACCGAGCGCCAGGTCGAATCGCACCTGCAAGAGCATCTGGGCCGGCTGCCGCTGGCGGATCAGGCATCGCGCCTGATCGTGGCACAGATGAAGGCGGATGAAGACCGCCATGCCAACAACGCGCTGGAAGCCGGTGCCACGCCGCTGCCGCCGCCGGTACAGGGCCTGATGCGCCTGATGGCGAAGGTGATGACCACGGTGGCGCACCGGATTTGACGCGCCTTGGTGCACGACAAACGTGAAACAGGGGCCATAGCGGCCCCTGTTCTGTTTTTGCACGTTACGCCTGCCTGGACAGGCGTAGCCGTTCCGAAACGCTCAGACGCGCTCGAAAATGCCCGCAGCGCCCTGCCCCATGCCCACGCACATGGTGACCATGCCGTATTTCAGGTTGTGGCGGCGCAATGCATGCACCACGGTGGCGGAACGGATGGCACCGGTAGCGCCCAGCGGGTGGCCCAGCGCAATCGCACCGCCCATCGGGTTGATCTTGCTCTGGTCCAGGCCCAGCGTATTGACCACGGCGAGTGATTGCGCGGCAAAGGCCTCGTTCAGCTCGTACCAGTCGATATCTTCCTGCTTCAGGCCGGCGTAACGCAGCGCGGCCGGAATCGCCTCGATCGGGCCGATGCCCATGATGGCCGGCGGTACGCCCTTGCTGGCGAAGCTGACGAAGCGCGCCAGCGGCTGCAGGTTGTACTTCTTGATCGCGGCTTCGCTGGCCAGGATCAGCGCACCGGCGCCATCACTGGTCTGCGAGCTGTTGCCGGCGGTGACGGAGCCACGCGCGGCAAACACGGTGCGCAGCCTGGCCAGGCCTTCCATGGTGGTGTCCGGGCGGGCACCCTCGTCCAGATCGACGATGCGCTTGCTGATGTTGACCTTGCCGGTCTCCAGGTCCAGCTGGCGTTCCTCGATCTCGACCGGGGTGATCTCGTCCTTGAACTCGCCGGCCTGCATGGCGGCAATGGCGCGGCGGTGCGATTCGACGGCGAAAGCATCTTGCGCCTCGCGGCTGACCTTCCACTGCTGCGCGACCTTTTCGGCGGTCAGGCCCATGCCGTAGGCGATGCCCACGTCCTGGTTGCCGCTGAAGATGTCGGGGTGCAGCGAGGGATTGTTGCCCATCATGGGCACCATGCTCATGCTTTCCACGCCGGCGGCGATCATGATGTCGGCTTCACCGACACGGATGCGGTCTGCTGCCATGGCGACCGCGCTGATGCCGGAGGCACAGAAGCGGTTGACGGTGATGCCGCCGACGCTGTTGGGCAGGCCGGCCAGCACGGCACCAATGCGCGCCACGTTCAGGCCCTGCTGGGCCTCAGGGATGGCACAGCCACAGATCACGTCCTCGATCGCCTGCGGATCCAGGCCGGGAGCCTGGGCCATGGCCGACTGGATCGCCTTGACCAGCAGGGTCTCGGGGCGGGTGTGCTTGAAAAAGCCCTTGTGCGAGCGCCCGATCGGGGTGCGGGTCGCGGCAACAATGTAGGCGTCTTGCAGTTGTTTCATGAATCGGTGTCCTTCCGTCCTCAGTTGCGCAGCGGCTTGCCGGTGTTCATCATGTGCAGCAGGCGATCCTGCGTCTTGGGATGCGCGACCAGCGCGGTGAAGGCTTCACGTTCCAGCTGCATCAGGTACTCTTCGCTGACCAGCGTGCCGGGATCGACATCACCGCCACAGGCAATGTGGGCGATATGGCTGGCAATATCAAAGTCGTGCGCGCTGATGAAGCCGCCATCGCGCATGTTCACCAGCGAACCCTGGATGGTGGCCTTGCCGTCACGGCCGGCCACCGGGAACAGGCGGCGCAGCGGCGGACGGTAGCCGCACTGGAACATGGCACGGGCGCGCTGGATGGCGACATACAGCAACTCGTCCTTGTTGGCGACGATGGTGTCGCTGTGCAGGATGTAGTCCAGGTCACGGCTTTCCAGTGCGCTGGTGCCGACCTTGGCCATGGCCGCGGCGGTAAAGCCTTCGGTCAGGAAAGGCAGCAGATCGGTACCGGTGCTGTAGGAAGCCTTTTCGGCAGCGCGACGGGCGATGTAGGTCATGCCGCCGCCGCCGGGGATCACGCCCACACCCATTTCGACCAGGCCGATATAGCTTTCCATGGCTGCCACGCGGGCGCTGCAGTAGACCGACAGCTCGCAGCCACCGCCGAGTGCCAGGCCACGGATGGCGGCAATCGTCGGCACCTGGGCGTAGCGCAGGCGCAGCATCAGCATCTGCAATTCTTCTTCCATGCCGCCCACAGTGATGGCACCGCCTGCGACAAAGCCCTGCATCACGGTCTGCAGATCGGCACCAGCGCTGAACCACTCGTCGTTGGACCAGATCACCAGGCCCTGGAAATCGCGCTCGGCCAGATCGACCGCGTGCATCAGGCCCTCACCCACGGCCGGGCTGATGGTGTGCATCTTGGTCTTGATGCTGGCGATCAGCACCTCGTTGTCCAGCGTCCACAGGCGCACGCCGTCGTCTTCGTAGACGGTGGTGCCAGCGGTGGCGGGATCGGGAGCCTGGCTGCCCAGCACATCCTCGCGGAAGTACTGGCGCTGGTAGACCGGCAGATTGGACAGTGCCTCGAACTGGCCGGTGGTCGGGTTGAACGAGCCCTGCGGCGTGTGCACGCCACCGGCTTCGGCCACCGGGCCGTTGAAGACCCAATCGGGCAGCGGTGCGCTGCTCAGGGCTTCGCCCTTGTCGATGTCTTCCTGGATCATCTTCGCCACGTCGAGCCAGCCGGCTTCCTGCCACAGCTCGAACGGGCCCTGCTTGCTGCCGTAGCCCCAGCGCATGGCAAAGTCCACGTCGCGGGCGGTATGGGCAATGTCCTTCAGGTGGACGGCAGCATAGTGCATCTGGTCACGCAGCACCGCCCAGACGAAGCGGCCCTGCGCGCCCTGGCTGTCGCGCAGCAGGCGCAGGCGCTCGGCGGCGGGACGCTTGAGCATGCGGCCGTAGACGTCGTCGGACTTCTGGCCGGCCGGCACGTACTCGTCGCTTTCCAGCTCGTAGCGCATGATGTCGCGGCCCACCTTCTTGTAGAAGCCGGCCTTGGTCTTCTGGCCGAGTTGACCTTTCTCGATCAGGCGTGCCACCACCGGCGGCGTGGCAAAGTGCGGGTAGAACGGATCGGTCTCGACCGACAGGTTCTCCTGCATGGTGCGGATCACGTGGGCCATGGTGTCCAGGCCCACCACATCGGCGGTGCGGAAGGTGCCGGAGCTGGCACGGCCCAGCTTCTTGCCGGTCAGGTCATCGACCACATCGAAAGTCAGGCCGAACTTGTCGGCTTCGACCATGGTCGCCAGCATGCCGGCAATGCCGATGCGGTTGGCGATGAAGTTCGGCGTGTCCTTGGCGCGCACCACGCCCTTGCCCAGCACGCTGACGGCAAAGGTTTCGAGGTCGTCCAGGATCTGCGGCTGCGTTGCCGGCGTGGCAATCAGCTCCACCAGATACATGTAGCGCGGCGGATTGAAGAAGTGGATGCCGCAGAAGCGCGGGCGCAGCTGCTCGGGCAGCGCTTCGCTGAGCTTGGTGATGCTCAGGCCGGAGGTGTTGGAGGCCAGGATGGCGTGCGGCGCCACGTGAGCGGCGATCTTGTGGTACAGATCGGATTTCCAGTCCATGCGCTCGGCAATGGCCTCGATCACCAGATCGCACTCCTTGAGCAGATGCAGGTGTTCTTCGTAGTTGGCCGGCTGGATCAGCTCGGCGTCACGCGTGGTGCCCAGCGGCGAGGGCTTGAGCTTTTTCAGGTTGTCGATGGCCTTGAGCGCGATACCGCTCTTGGGGCCTTCTTTCGCCGGCAGGTCGAACAATACGACCGGCACCTTGACGTTCACCAGATGCGCGGCAATCTGCGCACCCATGACGCCAGCGCCCAGCACGGCGACTTTCTTCACTTGGAATCGGGACATGGTGGTCTCTATGCAGGGCTGGCCCGCAGGCCAGCCGGGTTGGAGAGGATGTGCTTACTGCACGCGGACCCAGGTCTGGGTGCGGCCAATGCCCATGACAGAACCGCGCACTTCCAGCTTGCTGCCGTTGGCGACCGGCGTCAGGCGCAGGGTGTAGTTGCGGCCGCTCTCGGGATCGAGAATCTTGCCGCCCTCCCAGACGTCCTTGCCGTCCACCTTCTTGGCGCCACGGATGATTTCCAGGCCGACCATCGGCTTGCCCTTGCGGTCATCGGAACACTTGTCGCAGACGGCGGCCGGATCGGCGCCCTTGCGCAGCAGCTTCTCGATGCGGCCGTTCAAGGCACCACCGCGTTCGCTGATGACGATCTGCGCCTTGGCCTGGCCAGTCGCGTCGTCGATGCTGCGCCAGGTACCTACCGGGCTCATGTTGGCAGCCAGCGTGCTGCCCGCCATCAGCAGGCCCAGACCCAGGATGCTCAGTTGCTTGTTCATGGGATTGTCTCCTCGTCAGGTGGGGTTGTGGAATCAGGCCAGGGCGGCGTCGGTGTCCAGCAGGACCTTGACACCGTTGCGCGCCGTCTTCATCAGCGTCAGGGTTTCGGGGAACAGCTTGGCAAAGTAGAAGCGCGCGGTCTGCAGCTTGCCCAGGTAGAACGGGTCATTGCTGCCTTCGGCGATCTTCTGCTGCGCCACTTGCGCCATGCGGGCGAACATGTAGGCAAACACCAGATGGCCGGCGACCTTCATGTAGTCGAAGGCGGCAGCGCCGACTTCATCCGGGTTCTGGAAGCCGCGGAAGCCGAGTTCGGTGGTGAACTTGGTCATCTGGTCGGCCAGCATCGCCAGCGGGTTGATGAATTCGGCCATCTGCTCGTTCACGCCTTCGGCGGCGATGAAGGTGGCGATTTCCTTGCCGAACTTTTTCAGCGTGGCACCCTGGTTGCCCAGCACCTTGCGGCCCAGCAGGTCCAGCGCCTGCACCGTGTTGGTGCCTTCGTAAATCATGTTGATGCGGGCATCGCGCACGAACTGCTCCATGCCCCATTCCTTGATGTAGCCGTGGCCACCAAACACCTGCTGGCACTCGACCGTGGCCTTGAAGCCGTTTTCGGTCAGGAAGGCCTTCACGATCGGGGTCAGCAGCGCCAGGATCTCGCCGGATTCCTTGCGCACCTGCTCGTCCGGGTGGTTGTGTTCCTTGTCCAGCAGCAGGCCGGCGTAGACGCTCAGCGCGCGACCGCCTTCGGCATAGGCCTTGGCCGTCAGCAGCATGCGGCGCACGTCCGGGTGCACGATGATCGGATCGGCCGGCTTGTCCTTGGCCTTGACGCCGGACAGGCTGCGCATCTGCAGGCGTTCCTTGGCGTAGGCCAGCGCGTTCTGATAGGCCACTTCGGTCAGGCCGAGCGACTGGTTGCCGACGCCCAGGCGGGCGGCGTTCATCATCACGAACATCGCCTGCAGGCCCTTGTTCGGCTGGCCGATCAGGGTGCCGCGCGCCTTGTCCAGCACCAGCTGGGCGGTGGCGTTGGAGTGGATACCCATCTTGTGCTCGAGGCCACCGCAGTAGATGCCGTTGCGCTCGCCAATGTTGCCGTCGGCATCGACATTGAACTTGGGCACGGCAAACAGGCTGATGCCCTTGCTGCCGGCCGGTGCGTCAGGCAGGCGTGCCAGCACCAGGTGCACGATGTTGTCCACCATGTTGTGCTCGCCGGCGCTGATGAAGATCTTCTCGCCGCTGATCAGGTAACTGTCGCCGTCCGGCTCGGCCTTGCTGCGCAGCAGGCCCAGGTCGGTACCGCAGTGCGGCTCGGTCAGGCACATGGTGCCGGTCCATTCACCGCTCACCAGCTTGGGCAGATAGACCTTCTTCTGCCAGTCGGTGCCGTGAGCCGCCAGGGCCTCGTAGGCGCCATGGCTCAGGCCGGGGTACATGGTCCAGGCCTGGTTGGCAGCGTTCAGCATTTCGTAGAAGCAGCCGTTGATGGTGGCGGGCAGGCCCTGGCCACCAAACTCGGGATCGCAGCTCAGCGCCGGCCAGCCGCCTTCGATGTACTGCTGGTAGGCTTCCTTGTAGCCCTTGGGCGGGGTCACCTCGTGCGTGCTCTTGTCCAGCGTGCAGCCCTCGGTATCACCGCTGACGTTCAGCGGCTGGATCACCTCGGCGGCGAACTTGCCGCCCTCTTCCAGGATCGCGTCGATGGTGGCGCGATCCACATCGGCATGGGCCGGCATCTGGCTGAAAGCGCTGGTCACATCGAACACTTCGTGCAGCACGAACTGCATGTCGCGCAGCGGCGGGGTGTAGCTGGGCATGAAACGTCTCCTAGGTTATTGCCGGCGGCTCGGGCCGCACAAGGTTTGGCGGGGGTTCAGGAAGCGCCCGGCGTGCTGCCGGACGGGGTCTTGTAAAACGAGAGCACGCGCTCGAAGCTGGTATGGATGCGTTCGATCGCCTGCGGCTTGTGCAGGAAGCGCGCCTCGTAGTGCACGGACAGGATCAGTCCGTGGATCTCGAAAATCATCTGGTGGGCATCGGTGCCGGGCTCGAGATGCCCTTCCGCACGCGCCTGCTCCACGGCCCGCTCCAGCGCTGCCATCCAGGTCTGGATCGCCTTGCGCAGGGCGTCGCTGACCGGGCCTTCCCGGTCGTCGTATTCGACCGCGCCACTGATGAAGATGCAGCCCGAGTGGACTTCCTCTTCGGTGACACGGCGAATCCAGTTTTCGAACATGGCGCGCAGGCGCGGCAGGCCGCGCGGCTGCGCCAGCGCCGGGTGGAACACCTCGCGCTCGAAACGCTGGTAGTACTCGTCAATGATGGCAATCTGCAGGTCTTCACGCGAGCCGAAATGGGCAAACACGCCGGACTTGCTCATGCTGACGATGTCGGCCAGGGCACCAATGGTGATACCCTCCAGCCCGAAACGGCTGGCCAGCCCCAGACCAGCATCCAGCAGGACGGCACGCGTGTGCTGTCCCTTGTGCAGGTTGCGGCGACCCTTGCCGGCAGGGGCGTTGGCGGAGGATGGGCTGGTGGTGGCAGACATGGTGCGGACTATAGCAAAATATATCGAACGGTCGTTCTATTTTTTCAATAAAACGGGAAAGATTCCGGGTAAATCCCGATAAGCGTCGCCTGGATGACAAGCGTAACAAGACCCGGATGCTCGCATGGTAACGTCCGAACGTGCGTGCAGATACTGGTGCATACCCATAACACCAGTTCCAGGGATCAGGCTACTTCAGAGCGAGACGTCGGGTGCGGGAGCGTCCCTGACGGCGCTGCTGCGCCAGGGCGATGGCGCACTGCCGGGTTGCAGCAGCAGTTGCGGCGCCAGCAGCAGCGTCACGCGCAGGCCACAGCCCTGGCCATCGGCATGCGGCACGCCATCAGACAGGATCAGCTGGCTCTGGTGGCGGTGCGCGATTTCGCGTGCAATCGCCAGCCCCAGGCCGGTGCCCTCGCCCTTGGTGCCGGGCATGCGGTAGAAGCGCTCGAACACCTGCTCACGATGGTCAGGCGCAATACCGGGGCCGTTGTCCTCGACTTCGACAAAGGCCTGTGGCAAGGCCCGATCGGCACCGCTGGCCGGCCAGCGTGGGCGTGGCGGCTGGCGGATGCCGCAGCGCAGCGTGATCTCGCCGCCTTCGGGCGTGTAGTGCAGCGCATTGCCGATCAGGTTGGCCAGCAGCTCGCGCAGCCAGAGCGCATGCGCCTGCACCGTGACCGGCTGCTGCAGGTCCAGCCCCAGATCGATATGGCGATCCAGCGCGGCATCGATGTATTGCTCGAGCAGGCTTTCACACAGGTCCTGCAGGTCCACCGGTGCCAGATGGCTGGCATCCATCGCATCGGAATCGGCACGCGACAGGGACAGCAGCTGGTGCACCAGCTGCGAAGTGCGGCGCGTGGCGGCGCGCAGGCGGTAGAAATCGTGCAAGGGCAGTTGCACCATCTCCTTTTGCAGCGCCTCGTTCCAGACCAGTTGCGCGTGGTTACCGGACAGCACATCGGCCGGTTGCAGTGCGCCCTGCCCGGCCGCCAGCGGCTTGCCAGCGGACGGTGACGGCCTGATCGATTCGCTCCAGGCATCGATCTGCGCCTGCAGGCCGGCCAGCGGCGTACGCAGCTGGTGCGCGGCATCGGCGATAAAGCGGCGCTGCGTTTCGGCCTGCGTGTTGACCAGCCCGAACAGGCGGTTGAGCGCCTTCACCAATGGGCGGATTTCCTCGGGCGTGCTGCGCACATCGATGCTGCTGAGGTCACGCGGGGAACGCTTCTCGACCGCCATGATGAGCAGGCGCAGCGGCCGGAAGGCGCGCCGTACCGCCCAGCTGATCAGTAGCGAGAACAGCACGATCAGCACCAGGTTGGGAAACACCACCTTGAAGAACACCTGCGACAGCCAGCGCCGGAACGGGTTGGAGGCATCGGCCACCTCGACGATGACGTCACCGGCCACGCTGGGCACACGCTGTGCCACGATGCGGTAGCTGATGCCGTTGACTTCCTGGTTGAAGAACTCGGGCGCCTGCGTCAGCGGCATGACGGACGGCAGATTGTCATTGCCGTGCAGCAGCCGGCGCTGCGGCGTGAAGATCTTGTAGGTCACCAGGCCTTCGCGCTCGCGCAGGAACTCCTCGACCGGCGCCGCCAGCACCAGCACCGGCGGGTCATCGGAATGCACGCCCACGGCAATGATGGAGTCAGCCAGCAGCGGCACCAGCCGCAACAGCTGCTGGTCCTGCTCGCCGGCCAGGCTGTCGGCCGAGCGGTAATCGACCCAGGCGTTGAGCAGCCCGAGCAGCACCAGCGGCACGATCAGCATGTAGAGCAGACGGCGCTGGATGCGGACGGTATCGACCTTGACCAGTCCTTCCTGCGCCGGCAGCCAGCGGGTTTTCCAGTTCATTCAGGGCGCTGTTCGATGCGGTAGCCAAAACCCCGGATGGAGCGCAAGGCGATGCCATAGGGATCGAGCTTGGCACGCAGGCGCGAGATATAGACCTCGACCGCGTTGAGCGTGATTTCCTTGTCCCAGCCGGTGAGCGCCTGCAACAGCTTGTCCTTGCTGACCGGCTTGGGCGCGTGCAGCATCAGATACTGCAGCACGGTCCATTCGCGCGGACCGACATCGAGCGGCTGCTCGTCGGCCATGACCTGGCGCGCGGCGGTGTCAAGCGAGATGCGGCCGAGTGTCAGCACCGAGCTGGTCGCTGCCTGCGAACGGCGCAGCAGTGCGCGCAGGCGCGCCAGCAATTCGGGCAGCTCGAAGGGCTTGACCATGTAGTCGTCAGCGCCGGCATCCAGGCCCTGCACCCGGTCGTCGAGCGAATCACGCGCCGTCAGCATCAGCACCGGAATCGACAGGCCGCGTTCGCGCATGCGCTCGGTCAGCGCCATGCCGTCCATCTGTGGCAGGCCAACGTCGATGATGGCGGCATCAAAGGTATCGGAGGTGAGCGCGTCCAGCGCCGATTCGGCACTGCCCACGGCATCGACCACATAGCCGCCAGCCGAGGTCAGGCCCTGCTTGATGCCGTCGGCCAGCATCTGATCATCTTCTACCAGTAACAATCGCATGGGGATGGGCTCCGTATGGCTGCAGGAACAGGCTTCCATTGTGCCTGCACCCGGAAAGACCGGCACCGGCAGCAAGGAGATGTATTCTGCTCCTACAATCTGCCAGATTTACCCAGGGGAGGCAAGACTATGGAATGTACCGTCAGCTGGACCGGCGGACTCGATACCCGCTCAAGCATGGGCTTTGTGGCCGAAACCGGCAGTGGCCATGTGGTGATGATGGATGGTGCGCCTGACGCCGCCAAGCCGGAAAACGGCGGCCGCAACCTGGCACCGCGCCCGATGGAACTGCTGCTGAGCGGTCTGGGCGGCTGTGCCGCCTACGATGTAGTGCTGATCCTGAAACGCGGCCGCCACCAGGTGGAAGGCTGCAGCGTGGCGATCGAGGCCGAACGCGCCGAGACCGATCCCAAGGTGTTCACGCGCATCCACATGCAGTTCACCATTCGTGGCAAGGACATTCCGGCCAGCGCCGCCGAGCGCGCGATTGCCATGAGCCACGACAAGTACTGCTCGGCCAGCCAGATGCTGGGCAAGACCGCGACTATCACGACCGGCCTGACGCTAGCCGAAAGCGCATGAATTCGCCATGACAAAATAGTGAAAAACGCGACTTTTTAACGTTACATGGCGTCAATACGTTGCCATTTGCAGACAAAACCCTGCGAATCGTGATTTTTTGACGCATTGCAGCAAACTTCTTGCGAACGCCCGTGCACAAAACTGCAATTGTGGCTACACTCGAGTCGTTGCATATTCAGTTTCATGCAATAGTTGTCTCCTCCACCCTCTTATCAGGTGGATTCACCCCAAGTCTTCGGACTTGGGGTTTTTTTGGTCTGGCAAAGCTTGATCAGCTGGCGCGCTGCGCCGGTTCAATCGTCAATCTGAGCCCCAGTGCCGCGATTACCTTGAACAGGGTCTCGGAGCTGGGTGCACGCTCTCCACTCAGGCTCTTGTACAGGCTTTCGCGAGACAAGCCGGTTGCCTTGGCCAGTTGCGTCATTCCGCGTGCACGCGCCACGTCTCCCAAAGCTGCAGCCAGCTCCAGCGGATCATTGTCTTCCAGCACCTGTCGCAGGTATTCGGCCACCTCGTCATCGTTGGTGAGGTAGTTGGCCATGTCAAAGGGCCGGGTCTTGCTGTTGCTCATGAGGTGATCTCCCTGGCCATGGCTTGTGCCGCGGCGATATCCAGCGCCTGGCTGGACTTGTCACCACCGCCCAGCATGATGATCAGCACGTTGCCGCGCTGCGTGTAGTACATGCGCCAGCCGGGACCGAAGAATTCGCGCATCTCCCAGACGCCGTCTCCAACCGGTTTCACGTCACCGAGATTGCCATTCTTGGCACGGTTGACGCGCCGGCGCAGGCGGATACGTGTGGACATATCGCGAATGGAGTCTACCCAACTGGCGAACGCCTCGGTTTCCAGGACGGTGTACATGGATGATTGTATCCCTGAGGCTACATGTGCACAAGAAGCCATTCCTTTTCACTTGCTTCTTTGTGTGACTACGGATGAGGAAAGATGCTGCTCACGTCACCTTCTTCTACGTCTTTACTAGAATAATTTTAATACCTTTTTATTATTTTGTTTTCAGATATCAACGAGTCGCTGACGAAAAAAAAGCCAGCCCCTTTCAGGACTGGCCCCTGCGCGTTCAAACGCTGGTTAGCAGGCTATCAGTTCGCCTCAGCCGGCTCTGCCTTGCCAGCCTTGGGTTCCTTCTTCAGCGGCGGCTGGATGTCCAGCACGATGCCGCTGTTCTCTTCCTGCTTTTCGTCGTAGTCCACCGTCAGGCGGCCAGCTTCGGTCAGGCGGCCGAACAGCAGTTCGTCAGCCAGCGCCTTGCGGATGGTGTCCTGGATCAGGCGCTGCATCGGGCGCGCGCCCATCAGCGGATCAAAGCCCTTCTTGGCGAGGTGCTTGCGCAGCACGTCGGTGAAGGTGGCCTCGACCTTCTTCTCCATCAGCTGCTGTTCCAGCTGCAGCAGGAACTTGTCCACCACGCGCAGGATGACCTGCTCGTCCAGCGGCTTGAAGCTGACCATGGCGTCCAGCCGGTTGCGGAACTCGGGTGTGAACAGGCGCTTGATGTCGGCCATTTCATCCCCGCTCTCGCGCTTGGTGGTAAAGCCGATGGTGCTCTTGTTCATGGCCTCGGCGCCGGCGTTGGTAGTCATGATGATCACCACGTTGCGGAAGTCGGCCTTGCGCCCGTTGTTGTCGGTCAGCGTACCGTGGTCCATCACCTGCAGCAGCACGTTGAAGATGTCCGGGTGTGCCTTCTCGATCTCGTCGAGTAGCAGCACGCAGTGCGGTTTCTTGCTGATCTGTTCGGTCAGCAGGCCACCCTGGTCAAAGCCGACGTAGCCCGGCGGCGCACCGATCAGGCGACTGACCGCGTGGCGCTCCATGTACTCGGACATGTCAAAACGCACCAGATCCACGCCCATGATGTAGGCGAGCTGCTTGGCGGCTTCGGTCTTGCCGACACCGGTGGGGCCGCTGAACAGGAAGGCACCAATCGGCTTGTCCTGCTTGCCCAGGCCGGAGCGTGCCATCTTGACACTGGCGGCCAGCACCTCGAGCGCCTTGTCCTGGCCGAACACCACACTCTTCAGGTCACGCTCCAGCGTGGCCAGCTTGCTGCGGTCATCGCTGCTGACGCTGGCCGGCGGGATGCGCGCGATCTTGGCCACGATGTCCTCGATCTCGTTCTTGCCGATGGTCTTCTTGCGCTTGCTGGCCACCAGCACACGCTGGGCCGCACCGGCTTCGTCGATCACGTCGATCGCCTTGTCGGGCAGCTGGCGGTCGTTGATGTACTTGGCCGACAGCTCGGCCGCCGCCTGCAGCGCCGCTTGCGCGTACTTGACGTTGTGGTGCTCCTCGAAGCGCGACTTCAGGCCCTTGAGGATGTCCACCGTCTGCTCCACGGTCGGCTCCACCACTTCCACCTTCTGGAAACGGCGTGACAGCGCCGCATCCTTCTCGAAGATGCCGCGGTACTCGGTAAAGGTGGTCGCGCCGATGCACTTGAGCTGGCCGCTGGACAACGCCGGCTTGAGCAGGTTGGAGGCATCCATGGTGCCACCGGAAGCGGCACCGGCACCGATCAGGGTGTGGATCTCGTCGATGAACAGGATCGCGTCCGGCTTTTCCTTCAGCGACTTGAGCACGCCCTTGAGGCGCTGCTCGAAATCGCCGCGGTACTTGGTGCCGGCCAGCAGCGCGCCCATGTCGAGCGCGTAGACTTCG
This sequence comes from Brachymonas sp. J145, assembly GCF_036312245.1. Lineage (NCBI taxonomy): Bacteria > Pseudomonadati > Pseudomonadota > Betaproteobacteria > Burkholderiales > Comamonadaceae > Allobrachymonas > Brachymonas sp. J145. The sequence continues at coordinate 276,336 of NZ_JAZDCI010000002.1, forward strand.
CCATTTGCCAGCACCTCGGGCACCGTGCCCTGGGTGATGCGCCAGGCCAGGCCTTCGGCGATGGCCGTCTTGCCGACGCCAGCCTCGCCGACCAGCAACGGGTTGTTCTTGCGGCGGCGGCACAGGATCTGGATCACGCGCTCGACTTCAAAGTCGCGGCCGATCAGCGGATCGATCTTGCCTTCCTTGGCAGCCTGGTTCAGGTTGTTGGTGAACTGGTCCAGCGGCGAGCCTTTTTCGCCGCGCTCGCTGGAGGCCGGCTCTTCGCCAGCGCCTTCGCCCGGGCTGCCCTCATCGGGCTTGTGCGATTCCTCGGATTCGCCACTTTTGCGGATGCCGTGCGCGATGTAGTTGACGACGTCGAGACGCGTCACGCCCTGCTGGTGCAGGTAGTACACGGCATGCGAATCCTTTTCGCCGAAGATGGCGACCAGCACGTTGGCGCCGGTGACTTCCTTCTTGCCATTGCCGGTGCTTTGCACGTGCATGATGGCGCGCTGGATGACGCGCTGGAAGCCCAGCGTCGGCTGGGTGTCGACCTCATCGGTGCCCGGCAGCTGCGGGCTGTGGTCCTGGATGAAGTTGGCGAGCGAAGTGCGCAAGTCGTCCACGTTGGCGGCGCAGGCGTGCAGTACTTCGGAGGCACTCGGGTTGTCCAGCAGTGCCAGCAGCAGATGTTCCACGGTGAGGAATTCGTGCCGCTGTTGCCGTGCCTCGACAAACGCCATGTGCAGTGTCACTTCAAGTTCTTGAGCGATCATTTCGGGTTCCTTTCACACAGCATTCGGAAGCCCCATGTTAACCGGAATCTCCCATGCTGCCTTGGGCAGAACATGGGGCTTTCCAGCAGTTATTCAACCGGCTCGCTCACACATTGCAACGGATGGCCAGAGGAGCGCGCCGCCTCCATCACCTGCTCGACCTTGGTCTGGGCGATATCGCGCGTGTAGACGCCGCAGATGCCGCGACCTTCCATGTGCACCTTCAGCATGATGCTGGTGGCCGTCTCGCGGTCCTTGTTGAAGAACTCCTGCAGCACCAGCACCACGAACTCCATCGGCGTGAAGTCGTCATTGAGCAGCACCACCTGGTGCATGGCAGGCGGCCTGGTCGGCTGCAGGCGCGGCTTGGCGACCACGACGGCATCGCCCTGGCGTTGCGGGGTGGCGGGAGGCTGGTTGGGTTGCTTGGGAGTCTTGCTGGCCATAGTAGGGAGATTGTCGCCGAATCGCCGCCGGCTTGCAGCAGGTCGACTCGGAGACGCGTCAATCCGATTGGCTTTGCCGGACTGGCGGACGCCTGCAGTTGCGCCGGACGCACATCGGCAGAACAACCCATTGACACGGCCGCTTGTCTATTCGTAACATTCCGCTCCAAATGCTGCATCCATTCGGATAGTACGCAGGTAACAAGAAAACCAACATCCCGGATACGGGGAGACAGGCATATGGCAACAGGGACAGTCAAGTGGTTTAGCGACGCCAAGGGCTACGGCTTTATCGAGCCGGACGGTGAAGCCGGCAAGGATATCTTTGCGCACTTTTCCGCGATCCAGATGGAGGGCTTTCGCACCCTGCGCATGGGCTCGCGCGTGAGCTACGAGTTGCATGATGGTCCCAAGGGGCCGCACGCCCTGAACATTGCCCCGCTGCCCGGCGAAGAGCAGCCAGAACCCCCGGCCAGTACGCGCGAGGACAGCGGCCCGGTGGTACTGGATCCCGCCGGCGACCGCCCGGCCATGCGCGATCCCGTGGAAGAAGGCGTGAAACCGCTGCAGTTCTGATGTCGGTCGACCGGGACTGACCTGCTCATCCATTCCCGCAGGCACAAAAAACCCGGCGCCTCCAAAGAAGCGCCGGGCATCATGCTGTCTGCCTGGGCCGCAGCGACGGCCCGGATGCAGATTACATGTTGTCGATCATCACCTGGCCAAAGCCGGAGCAACTGACCTGGGTTGCACCTTCCATCAGGCGGGCGAAGTCGTAGGTCACCTTCTTGCTCTTGATGGACTTGCCCATGGAGCTGATGATCAGGTCGGCGGCTTCGGTCCAGCCCATGTGGCGCAGCATCATTTCGGCGGACAGGATTTCGGAACCGGGGTTCACGTAGTCCTTGCCGGCGTACTTGGGCGCGGTGCCGTGGGTGGCTTCGAACATGGCCACGCTGTCAGACAGGTTGGCACCCGGAGCGATACCGATACCGCCGACCTGGGCTGCCAGGGCGTCGGACACGTAGTCGCCGTTCAGGTTCAGGGTGGCGATCACGCTGTACTCTGCGGGGCGCAGCAGGATCTGCTGCAGGAAGGCGTCAGCAATGCTGTCCTTGATGACGATCTCGTTGCCGTTCTTCGGGTTCTTGATCTTCATCCACGGACCGCCGTCGATCAGCTCGCCGCCGAATTCGGTCTGGGCCAGTTCGTAGGACCAGTCACGGAAGCCACCTTCGGTGAACTTCATGATGTTGCCCTTGTGCACGATGGTGACGGAGGGCTTGTCGTTGTCGATGGCATACTGGATGGCCTTGCGCACCAGACGCTGCGTGCCTTCCTTGGACACCGGCTTGACACCGATACCGGAAGTTTCCGGGAAGCGGATCTTGGTCACGCCGAATTCTTCCTGCAGGATCTTGATCAGCTTCTTGGCCTTGTCGGACTGGGCTTCGAATTCGATGCCGGCGTAGATGTCTTCGCTGTTCTCGCGGAAGATCACCATGTTGGTCTTCTGCGGCTCTTTCACCGGAGACGGCACGCCTTCAAAGTACTGGATCGGGCGCAGGCAGACGTACAGGTCCAGCTCCTGGCGCAGGGCCACGTTCAGGGAGCGGATACCACCGCCAACGGGGGTAGTCAGCGGGCCCTTGATGGACACCACGTAGTCCTTGATGGCGTGCAGGGTTTCTTCCGGCAGCCAGACGTCGGGGCCGTACACCTTGGTGGACTTTTCACCGGCGTAGACTTCCATCCAGTGGATCTTGCGCTTGCCGCCGTAGGCCTTGGCCACGGCAGCGTCAACCACCTTCAGCATCACGGGCGTGATGTCAAAACCAGTACCGTCGCCCTCGATGTAGGGAATGATGGGCTGATCCGGCACGTTCAGGGACATGTCGGCGTTGACGGTAATTTTCTCGCCCTCGGTGGGCACCTTGATATGCTGGTAAGACATAGTCGCTCCGTATTGGTTATTCGCAATGTGAGACACATACCGGTTCGTCGGGGCATGGGTCATGCCACGCCTGCACGGTGTGTGGCTCCATTTTAAGGCCAAATGTCACACATGAGGTCCTGCGGGGTTTCCATGGGAACTTCGGCGCTGCCTACAATTCCAAACTGGATCATCCCGAGAAAAGCCACCATGAAACTGCGTCCCCTGCTGCTGTCCTGCGCCCTGCTGCTGCCCCTGTCCTTGCCCATGGCACAGGCGCAAAGCCCGTTCCTGAACCAGCCCCAGCTGGACCTGCCGCGCGCCACGCTGCAGGCCGGCCGCCAGCAGATCAGCGTACAGCTGGCGGAAACACCGCTGCAGCGCCAGATCGGCCTGATGCACCGCCGCCAGATGCCGAAGCACGAGGGCATGCTGTTCGTGTTCGAGCAGCCCGGCGTGCAGTGCTTCTGGATGAAGAACACGCTGTTGCCGCTGACCGCCGCCTTTCTTGACGATGCCGGCCGCATCGTGAACCTGGCCGACATGCAGCCGCAATCCGAACAGCAGCATTGCTCGGCCAAGCCGGTGCGCTATGTGCTGGAGATGAACCAGGGCTGGTTCCGCCAGCAGGGACTGCGTGCCGGCATGCGGCTGAAGCACCCAGTGTTTGATGCCGCGCTGACACCCGCCAGGCGCTGATCCTTTTCATGCGCCCATGAAAAACGGCCTGCCGGAAATTCCGGTCAGGCCGTTATTGCTGGTGCCAGCCTGTCAGATAACAGGCAGCTCAGGGCATCAGGCGAAGTTTTCTTCGGCGAACTTCCAGTTGGCCAGCTTGTTCAGGAAGGCTTCCACGAACTTGGGGCGGGCGTTGCGGTAGTCGATGTAGTAGGCGTGCTCCCAGACGTCAACCGTCAGCAGGGCCTTGTCGTCGGTCGTCAGCGGCGTGCCGGCCGGGCCGGTGTTGACGATGTCCACGCTGCCATCAGCCTTCTTCACCAGCCAGGTCCAGCCGGAACCGAAGTTGCCCACGGCAGACTTGGTGAAGGCTTCCTTGAAGGCATCGAAGCTGCCCCACTTGGCGTTGATGGCATCCGCCAGGGCGCCGGACGGCTGGCCGCCGCCGTTGGGCGTCAGGCAGTTCCAGAAGAAGGTGTGGTTCCAGATCTGGGCAGCGTTGTTGTAGATGCCACCGGAAGACTTCTTCACGATCTCTTCGAGTTCCATGTTCTCGAACTCGGTGCCCTTTTGCAGGTTGTTCAGGTTGTCCACATAGGCCTTGTGGTGCTTGCCGTGGTGGTATTCCAGGGTTTCCTTGGAATAGTCAGGCTCCAGGGCGTCAATGGCAAACGGCAGGGCGGGCAGTTGGTGTTCCATGCTAGTGTCCTTGTCAGATGTGGTGTGGGTATTCGCTGTCTCCTGCCGCGCAGCCGGGGCAGGAGCCGGCACGCCAGACTGGCAGCCGGGTACCGCTGCCTGCCGCAAGACGGCTGGTCAGTGGTCCGGATCATTGTCGCACAAAGGCCGGATTCCATTTCCGGCACAAGGGATATGGATTTGCCCTAGTCGGCAGTGGCCGGACGCAGCTCGACCTGGCCATCGTGCATCGTGGCGCGGATGCGGTCGGCCTGGCGCAGCTGCTGTGCGCTGCCGAGCACCTGGCCGGCCTCGTCCTGCAGCAGGGCGTAGCCGCGCTGCAGCACCAGCGCGGGATCGAGCAGGCGCAGCGCCTGGTCGGCGCGGGCCAGCCGGCTGGCGGATTGCTGCAGCGCCTGCTGGCTCCCCTGGTGCAGATCCTGCTGCAGGCCTTGCAGCTGCTGGCCGGCATCGCGCAGATCGCGCTGCGCCAGCGCCTGTAGCCGCTGTTGCAGTTGCTGCAGCCGGGCCGACTGTTCGCCCACCGTGCCCTGGCGGTGCACCACCAGATGCAGGCACTGCTGCAGTTGTTGCAAGCGGCTGCGGCGCTGCTCCTGGCCGCGCTGGCGCTGCTGTTGCAGGCGCAGGCCGAGCGCCTGCAGGTGCAGCTGCTGCGCATGCGCACGCTGGCCGCTGCGCGCCAGCCCCCAGCCCAGGCGATCGAGCCGCTGCGCGGCACCATCGAGCTGGCGCTGCACCAGCTGTTGCAGGCGTTGCCTGCGTGCCAGCGCCAGCTGCCAGGCGTCTTCGGCCGGCAGCGCCGCCAGCTCTGCGGCGGCGGTCGGCGTGGGCGCGCGCAGATCGGCACAGAAATCGGCAATCGTGACATCGGTTTCGTGGCCGATACCGCTGATCAGCGGCACCGGGCTTTGCACGATGGTATGCGCCAGCCGCTCGTCGTTGAAGGCCCACAGGTCTTCCAGCGAACCGCCGCCGCGCACCAGCAGGATGGTGTCGATCGGCGGTGCCAGCGTGGCCTCGCCAGCCTGCTGGCGGCGCACCAGGGCGTAGAGCGATTCCAGCGCGTCCACCAGCGTGGCCGGCGCCGCCGCACCCTGCACCAGCGCCGGCACCAGCAGCACCGGCACTTGCGGCGCACGCCGCTGCAGCGCGATTGCCACGTCACGCAGTGCCGCGGCGCCGAGCGAGGTGACCAGGCCGATGCCGCGCGGAAATGCGGTCGGCGTGCGCTTGCGCGCCGGATCGAACAGGCCTTGCGCCTCCAGCGCCGCCTTGCGCCGCAGGAAGTCCTCGTACAACGCGCCCTGGCCGGCACGCTGCATGCGCTCGACGATCAGCTGCAGGTCGCCACGGCCTTCGTACACCGTGATGCGCGCCTGCACCTCGACCAGCTCGCCATCGCGCGGCATCCAGCTCAGCTGGCTGGCAGCGCGGCGGAACAAGGCGCAGCGCAGCTGGCCAGTGCTGTCCTTCAGGCTGAAGTAGCAGTGGCCACTGGCGGCGCGGCTGAAGCCGCTGAGCTCGCCGCGCACCGTGACATAGCCAAAGCGCGCTTCCAGCGTATCAGCCACCGCACGGCATAACGCACCGACCTGCCAGACGCGCTGGCGCGGGATCTCAGCGTGCTCCATGGCACCCCTCCGGCTGCAGGTAGTCCACAGTGTTGCCTGATGTCACGAAGCCTGAACATCCGCCCGCAAGTGCCAATGAGTTCGTCATAACTTGTTGATTTTTATGGAAATTAAACCTGCTCAAAATGTAGTCAACCTGTCACACACACGATGAATCGCGGGTTTGGAGCATTTGTTGGGCCACTATCCACAAAGTTATCCACAGCTTGCGTGGACAATTCCACAGGCCCTGGCGGAGCGCTGCAAATGAAGCGTTTAGCCGGCAATGCTTCAGTGCTACACCCTGCCGTGACACACAGATCGCTACAACCCCGGATGATACCGGCCGCCCCGCCAGCTGCCGGGCAGGTGATAATAGCCGTTGACCTTTTACCCGCTGCCGTACTCCCGCCCTCCTCCCCTGCCATGTGGTCTGATTCCGCCTTTCTGCACCGTACCCTGCCGCGTATCTGGCAGCAACGCGGTCTGGCCTCCATGCTGTTGCGCCCGTTGTCGGCGCTGTACGGCCTGGTCTGGCGCTGGCAGCGCCGGCGCGCCGTGCGCAGCAACCGCACCCGGCTGCCGGTCCCGGTGCTGGTGATCGGCAACGTGGTGGCCGGCGGGGCCGGCAAGACACCGACCACCATCGCCACGGTGCAGCACTTCCAGTCGCTCGGCATTCCGCTGGGCGTCATTTCGCGCGGCTATGGCCGCAGCGCCGATGCCCCGGACTGCGTCTGCATCACGCCCGATATCGATGCCGCCATTGGTGGTGACGAGCCGGTGCTGATTCACCTGCGTACCGGCGTGCCGGTAGTCGTCTGCGCTGACCGCACCCGTGCGGCGCAACAGCTGCTCAAGCTCTACCCGCAGACGCGGCTGATCCTGTGCGATGACGGCCTGCAGCACCATGCGCTGCTGCGCGATGGCGAGATCTGCGTGATCGACGAGCGCGGCATCGGCAACGGCCTGCTGCTGCCGGCCGGTCCGCTGCGCGAGCCCTGGCCGCGCGCGGTCGATATCGTGCTGCTCACCGGCCAGCCTGATCCGCCACTGACGATACCGCCGGGCCAAGCCGCCTACCAGGCCAGCCGTACCTTGCACGACCACGCCATGCGCGCCGATGGCCGCCAGCATGCCCTGGCCGAGTGGGTGCGCCTGCAGCAACCCGTGATCGCGCTGGCCGGCATCGCCCAGCCGGAACGCTTCTTCAGCATGCTCGAAGGCCTGGGCCTGACCGTGGCCGAACGCCATGCGCTGCCCGATCACGCCAACCACGACACCCTGGCCGGCCTGGCACGCGAGCTGCTGTCGCGCCGCATGCCGGTGCTGTGCACCGAAAAGGACGCCGTCAAGCTCTGGGACATGCTGCCGCAGGCCTGGGCGGTGCCGCTGGTGCTGACCCCCGAACGCGCCTACTACGCCGCGCTGTCGGCCTGGTGGCTGCGCCAGGCACGTTTCAACGGCCATCCGGCGGCGATGCATCCGGCACCGGCCGAGCCCGCATTGGCAGAAGCCGGCAGCGCGCCTGCCTCCTGAATCGGCAGCCGTACAATGGCTGCATTCCTACCGAGAAGAGAAATCCCATGGATCCCAAAATGCTGGAACTGCTGGTCTGCCCCGTAACCAAAGGCCCCCTCACCTACCAGGCTGCCACGCAGGAGCTGGTATCGCTCAGCGCGCGCCTGGCCTATCCGGTGCGTGACGGCATCCCGGTGCTGCTGGAGAACGAGGCGCGCACCCTGAGCGACGACGAGATCGACGCCGGCCGCAAGCCCCAGCCCGACACGGCCGCATGAGCGCTCTGCCCTTCACCATCCTGATTCCGGCGCGCATGCAGAGCACGCGTCTGCCGGGCAAGCCGCTGGCCGATATTGCCGGCGTGCCGATGGTGGTGCGCGTGGCGCAGCGTGTGCAGGGCATCAGCGAGCAGGTGCAGGTCGTGGTTGCCGCCGACGATGTGCGCGTGCTGCAGGCCTGCGAGGCGCATGGCGTACAGGCGCTGCTGACGCGCGATGACCATCCCTCCGGCAGCGACCGGCTGGCCGAGGCCGTGACGCTGCTGAACCTGTCTGACGATGCCATCGTCGTCAACGTGCAGGGCGATGAGCCGCTGATCGACCCGGCCTTGCCGGCCGCGATTGCCGCGCTGCTGGCCGCCTCGCCGCAGGCCAGCATGTCCACCGCCGCCCATCCGATCACCGACTGGGCCGACATGCGCAACCCGAACGTGGTCAAGGTGGTCTGCGACGCGCAGCAGCTGGCGCTGTATTTCAGCCGCGCACCGATTCCGTGGTGGCGTGATGGCTATGCCGATGGCGACATACCGGCCGTCCTGTCGGTCGAGCCGCAGCCGCTGCGCCATATCGGCATCTACGCCTATCGCGCCGGCTTCCTGCGCCAGTTCCCGACGCTACCGCAGGCCCCGATCGAGACCTGCGAATCGCTGGAGCAGCTGCGTGCGCTCTGGCACGGCCACCGCATTGCCGTGCACATCACGCCCGATGCGCCCGGTACCGGTGTCGATACGCCGGAAGACCTGGAGCGCGTGCGCGCCCTGCTGGCGGGCTGAGGCCTCAGCGGTCCTCGCGGCCGCCCATGGCCATCCCCATGCCCATGCCGGCACCACCGCCGGCTGCCGCGCCGCCTGCGCCACCTCCTCCGCCGCCACCGCCACGGGCATTGCCCGCTCCGGCACCAGCGCGACCGCCACCCGGGCCACTGCCCGGACGTACCGGCCCCTGATCGGGCACCCGCACATCGGCCGGAATATCTTCCAGATACAGTGCCGATCGGATAAAGGTACGCAGCGAATGCACCAGCGCAGCCAGCCGCACTGGCCGGCCATCGACCATGTCCTGCGCCGCCTTGGCCGCCAGCCGCACCTGTTCTTCCGTGCCCAGCAGGATGATGTCGGACAGCGCCGCCTCGACCGCATCACGCGTGCGACGCCGGCGTTCGGCAATCGTGTCCGGCACCGGGCCCCACTCGTGATCTTGCAGCTCCTCGACCAGATCCAGCTCGCTGCGGACGGCCTGCGGCGCAGCTGCCTGCACCGCATCCTGTTCGCGTTTGTGGCGCGGATCGACCGTCAGGTCACCGGTAAACGAGCCGCCCAGCGTCTTGTAGGCGGCAATCAGGGTGCGCAAGCGTTCGTTGATCTGGCGGTTCTCGCGTTCGCGCTTGCGCTGGATGGTCTGCATGAACACCAGCCGGATGCCGATCATCAGCAGCGTCATCACCAGCAGGCTGATGATGGTGCCGAGAAAGCCCTGCCAGGAACTGAAGTCGATAAAGCTGCGCATGCACGATCCCCGAGTGACAAACGAAAAAGGCGACCGGAAACCGGTCGCCCCCGTGTGCAGGCATCATGCCATGCACGGCGCAGTCAGGCTGTCAGACCAGGCCGCAGCCTGTGCCTGACGCCGCAGGGTCAGGCGCGCTCGCCGACCCAGCCGGCCACGCTCTCCAGCGCTGCCTGCAGGCCAGCCGGGTTGGTACCGCCGGCCATCGCCATGTCGGGCTTGCCGCCCCCCTTGCCACCGACCTGGCTGGCGACAAAGTTGACCAGCTCGCCGGCCTTGATCTTGCCGATGCTGTCCTTGGTGACACCGGCGGCCAACTGCACCTTGTCGCCATCGACCGCGGCCAGCACGATGGCGGCGGTCTTCAGCTTGTCCTTGAGCTTGTCCATGGTCTCGCGCAGGGTCTTGGCATCGGCACCATCGAGCTGGGCGGCCAGCACGCGGATGCCCTTGACCTCGACCGCGCTGTTGGCCAGCTCGTCGCCCTGGCTGGAGGCCAGCTTGCCCTTGAGCGCGGCGATTTCCTTCTCCAGCGTCTTGACCTGGTCTTGCACCTGGCTGATGCGGCCCAGCAGCTCGGCCGGCGGCGTCTTCAGCGCTCCGGCAGCGTGTTCGACAGTCCTTTCCAGATCCTGCAGGTAGGCCAGCGCGTTCTGGCCGGTGACGGCCTCGACGCGGCGCACGCCGGAGGCGACACCGCCTTCAGCGACGATCTTGAACAGGCCGATATCGCCGGTGCGGTGCACATGGGTGCCGCCGCACAGCTCGACCGAGCTGCCGATATCCAGCACGCGGACTTCATCGCCATATTTTTCGCCGAACAGCATCATGGCGCCGGTCTCGCGTGCAGCGTCCATGTCCATCAGGCGCGCCTGGGTGTCGGTGTTGGTCAGGATCTCGGCGTTGACCTTGGCCTCGATAGCGGCGATCTGCTCGTCAGTCAGCGGCGCGTTGTGGGCAAAGTCGAAGCGGGTGCGCTCGGCGTTGACCAGCGAACCCTTCTGCTGCACGTGGCTGCCCAGCACTTCGCGCAGCGCCTTGTGCATGATGTGGGTGACGCTGTGGTTGCGCATGGTGGCTTCACGCAGCGCCGGGTTGACCTGTGCCAGCACGCGGTCGCCAACCTGCAGCTTGCCTTCGGTCATGACGCCGTGGTGGCCGGGCACATCGGTCTTGACCTTCAGCGTGTCCTCGACACGGAAGGCGCCGCGGAAATCGGCTTCGCCAGCGGTGTTAACGGTAGCGAGCACGCCCTGGTCACCGACCTGGCCGCCGCTTTCGGCGTAGAACGGGGTGACGTCGAGTACCACCACGCCGGCCTGGCCTTCTTCCAGCTGCTGCACCGGTTCGCCATCGGCGTAGAGCGCCTGCACCGTGGCCTGGCCCGTCAGGGTGTCGTAACCGGTAAAGGTGCTGGCCGCACCCTGGTAATCCAGCAGCTTGCCCATCTTGAACTTGCCGGCAGCGCGCGCAGTGTCCTTCTGCTCCTGCATGGCTTCGTCAAAGCCGGCTTCATCGACCGTGACGCCGCGCTCGCGGCAGACGTCCTGCGTCAGATCCAGCGGGAAGCCGTAGGTATCGTGCAGCTTGAAGGCGACATGGCCGGGCAGTTCGCGGCGGCCGGCGATCAGGGCGTCGTCCAGGATCTCCATGCCTTTTTCCAGCGTCTCGAAGAAGCGCTCTTCCTCGGTACGCAGCGCATCGGTGATCAGCCGCTGCTGTTCGCGCAGGCGCGGGTAGGCATCGCCCATGAGCTCGACCAGCACCGGCACCAGCTTGTGGAAGAACGGCGTCTTCTGGCCCAGCTTGTAGCCGTGGCGGATGGCGCGGCGGATGATGCGGCGCTGCACGTAGCTGCGGCCCTCGTTGCCGGGCAGCACACCATCGCTGACCAGGAAGGCGGTGGCGCGGATGTGGTCGGCAATGACCTTGAGCGAGGGGTTGGCCAGGTCAGCGCAGCCGGTTTCGCGCGCGGCGGCGCGGATCAGGGCATCGAACAGGTCGATCTCGTAGTTGCTGTGCACGTGCTGCATGATGGCGGCGATGCGCTCCAGGCCCATGCCGGTATCGACGCAGGGAGCCGGCAGCGGCGTCAGGCTGCCGTCCTCGTGCATCTCGAACTGCATGAACACGTGGTTCCAGATCTCGATGAAACGGTCGCCGTCCTCGTCCGGGCTGCCCGGAGGGCCGCCGGGGATATGGTCGCCGTGGTCGTAGAAGATCTCGGAGCACGGGCCGCAGGGACCGGTATCAGCCATCATCCAGAAGTTGTCCGACTTGTACTTGCCACCCTTGTTGTCACCGATGCGGATGATGCGCTCTGCCGGCAGGCCGATGACGTTCTTCCAGATGTCGTAGGCTTCATCGTCGTCCTGGTAGACGGTGGCCAGCAGGCGTTCTGCCGGCAGGCCGTAGACCTGCGTCAGCAGCTCCCAGCCCCACTGGATGCTTTCCTTCTTGAAGTAGTCGCCAAACGACCAGTTGCCCAGCATCTCGAAGAAGGTGTGGTGGCGTGCGGTGTAGCCGACGTTTTCCAGGTCGTTGTGCTTGCCACCGGCACGCAGGCAGGCCTGTACGCTGGCCGCGCGCACGTAGGGGCGCTTGTCCGTGCCCAGGAACACCTCCTTGAACTGCACCATGCCAGAGTTGGTGAACATCAGCGTCGGGTCATTGCCCGGCACCAGCGGGCTGGAAGGCACTACCGTGTGGCCCTTGCTGGCAAAGAAGTCGAGGAAGCTCTTGCGGATTTCCGCAACCGTCATTTTCTGGGGGGAAGTCATGCTTGCGTGCCACCCGGCTGGGGCGGCTGGTAAAAGTGAAAAAATCGCTGTCCAGATTATAGGTGTCGCTGCATTCTGTTGCATGCCGCGGGAGCAGCCTATAATGCCAGTCACGCACAGGTGTCCTGCGGCTGCAATGCCACAGGATGAAACGGGAAACTGGTACGGCTTCGGCCCAGTCCAGTGCTGCCCCCGCAACGGTATGTCAGCCAAGCCTGCCGCAACACGCCACTGGTCCTTGAACCGGGAAGGTGCTGCAGGCCGTCACACGACACTGACAAGCCCGGAGACCGGCCTGCGCGATCCAGGTTTGTCAGCGTTGCGGTGGGCGATGCGGGCGGCAGTGCACGTGCGCGTCCCCGCGTCTTGCGTGCCTCTCTCCCCTCCTTCATCACGACTGTGACAGACAGTCTGCCAGCCCCGCTGGCAACTCTCGTCAAGGCGATGCATCAGGAGGAAACCATGCACATCGAACCCGGCATTCTTGCCGCCACCAAGCTCTCTTTTGCCACCATTGCCGCCAGCGGCATGCTGCTGGCCTACGCCCCGCGCCTGCTGAAGCAGCCCACGCTGCTGCTGCGCACCCTGCTGGCCGCCAGCTTCTTCTCGCTGTTCATGCAGCTGTTCCACATGCCGGTCGGGGCCTCCGAGTTGCACTTTGTCGGCGCCATGCCGATCTACCTGCTGCTGGGTTTCGTGCCGACGCTGTTCGGCTTTGCCTTTGGCCTGCTGCTGCAGGGTCTGCTGTTTGATCCGCAGGATCTGGTGCACCTGGCAGTGAACGCGCTGTCGCTGATGGTGCCGCTGGCCGTGGTGCACTACGGCATTGGCCAGCGCATTGGCCGCCAGTTCAGCGTGGCCAATATCGTCAAGCTGGATGCGCTGTTCTACGCCGGCGTGACGCTGATGGTCGGCTTCTGGCTGCTGCTGGGCGAGCAAGCCACGCCGCTCGCCCACTGGGCGCAGTTTGCCGCCTCCTACATGGCGCTGGTGCTGCTGGAGCCGCTGGTGACGCTGGCCGTGCTGCGCCTGGCCAGCCTGTTCCGTGACAGCAACTGGGCACGCCTGTGCCTGGACGAACGCGTCACCACCACTACCGCCTGATTCCCTGATTGCCGCTTTCTGGCCGGCCTGTTGCTACAGGCCGGGCTGCGGCATGCCCTGTTGACGGATATTTCCCATGCCAACTCCCCCTACCCCGGGCCAGGTCTGCTTCGTCGGTGCCGGCCCTGGCGACCCGGAACTGCTCACGATCAAGGGCCGCGACCTGATCGCCCGGGCCGGCGCCATTCTCTATGCCGGCTCGCTGGTCAGCGAAGCTGCCACGCGCTGGGCACCGCCCGGCTGCACGATTGCCGACAGCAAGGACATGACGCTGGAGCAGATCTGCGCCTGGCTGATCGCGCAGGCCCGGCAGCACGCCACCGTGGTGCGCTTGCAGACCGGCGATCCTTCACTCTACGGCACGCTGATCGAGATGGTGCAGCCCCTCGATACCGCCGGCGTGCCGGTACTGGTGGTACCGGGCGTGACCTCGGCCATGGCGAGCGCGGCCACGGCGGTGGAGAGTTTCACCCTGCCCGAAGTCACGCAGACCGTGATCCTGACCCGCATTGCCGGCCGCACGCCGATGCCCGAGGGCGAAAGCCTGCGCGAGCTGGCGGCGCACCGCTGCACGCTTTGCATCTACCTGTCGATCACGCTGCTGCACACCTTGCAATCCGAGCTGCGCGCCGCCGGCTGGCCGGAAGACGCGCCGATGCTGGTGGTGCACAAGGCGAGCTGGCCAGGCGAGGAAAAAATCCTGCGCGGTACGCTGGCCACGATCAAGGACATCTGCCGCGAGGCCGGTGTCGTCAGCCAGAGCATGGTCATTGCCAGCCCGGCACTGGGTGCGCGCCACTGGCCGGAACTGGCCAAGTCGAAGCTGTACGACGCCAGCTTCAGCCACCGTTTTCGCCGCGCCAGTGCGCCGGCACCCGCTTCCCCGGAGACCCCGACATGACAACCACCCTGCTGCTGGTCGGCCACGGCTCGCGCGATGCCGATGGCAATGCCGAAATCGAACAATTTGCACAACAGTGGCGGCAACGCCAGCCCGGCTGGCACATCGAACTGTGCTTTATCGAGTTTGCCGAGGTGCTGCTGGACACCGGGCTGGACCGCGCGGCCCGGCTGGCACAGGCCGGTAACGGCAAACTGCTGGTGCTGCCGCTGATCCTCAACGCCGCCGGCCATGTGAAAGGCGATATCCCCTACGCCATTGAGCAGGCTCGGCTGCGCCATCCACAGGTGCAGTTCGATTACGCACCGCATCTGGGTGCCGGCGAGGCGGCGTTGGCCATGCTGCAGCGCCAGCTGCGCCAATGCATGCAACGGCTGGACATGCCGGATCCGCGCAACACCGGCGTGATCCTGCTGGGGCGCGGCTCCAGCGACTGCCGGGCCAACGGTGAAGTCGCCAAGCTGGCGCGCTGGCTCTGGGAAAGCGCGCAGCACGAGCTGGTGGACGTGGCCTTTACCGGCATCACCCATCCGCGGCTGGAGCGTGCGGTGCAGCGCCAGGTCATTCTGGGCATGACGCAGGTCGTGATCCTGCCCTACTACCTCTACACCGGCACGCTGGTCAAGCGCATCCAGCGCCAGCTGCAGCACCTGCGTGTGCAGTACCCGCAGATCCGTTTCGCGCTGGGCCATTACCTGGGCTTCGAGCCGGAGATCTTTGCGCTGCTGGAACAGCGCGTGGAGCGCTGGCAGCGCGGTGCACCGCATGCCACGGTGCGCTACGACGTCAGCGGCCATGTGCCGCACCACCATCACGGGCACGACCATGCGCACGAACACGCCCATCACGATCACCACCACGGGCATGCGCATGCTCACGCCGAAACCGCGCACTGAACCATGTCTACCGTCAACACCATCACCGAACAGCTGACGCGCGCCGGCCAGGCGATCGAGCACGACAGCTTTGCCATCATCGACCAGGAAGTCGGCCCGCATGGCTACACGCCGCAGCAGTGGCCGATCGTGCGGCGCATGATCCACGCCAACGCGGATTTCGATTTCAACGGCCTGACGCGTTTCCATCCCGATGCGGTGCGCGCCGGCCTGCAGGCCATGCTGCGCGGCGGCACGCCCATCGTGGCCGATGTGGAGATGATCTGCGTCGGTCTGTCGAAGCCGCGACTGGCGCACTTCGGCATGATGACCCACCAGTTCATCAGCGATGCCGACGTGATCGCGCAGGCGCGCGCCGAGGACACGACGCGTGCGGTGCAGGCGATGCGCAAGGCGCAGCGGCTCGGCCTGCTGGATGGCGCGATCATCGGCATCGGCAATGCGCCGACGGCGCTGATCGAGCTGGTGCGGCTGATCCGCGAGGACGGCGTGCGTCCGGCGCTGGTGGTCGGCATGCCGGTCGGTTTTGTCAGCGCCGCCGAAAGCAAGGCGCTGATGGCCGGGCTGGATAGCGTGCCCTGGATCGTGATCGATGGCCGCAAGGGTGGCTCGACGCTGGTGGTAGCCGCACTGCATGCGCTGCTGGCGCTGGCCGAAGCGCAACAAAAGCAAGGCTGACCGATGGCCATGGCCGACAAGCCCGCCAAGGGCACCCGTACCGGCTTTACCACCGGCGCCTGCTCGGCGGCCGCAGCGCGCGCCTGCGCCATTGGTCTGCTCGACGGCCAGGTGCCGGGCCAGGTCTGCAGCCTGCTGCCGAATGGCGATCGCGTGCGCTTTGCCGTAGGCGATGGCCGGGTCGGCGGCGACGGCCTGCAACGCACGGCACACGCCTACGTCGAGAAGTTTGCCGGCGACGATCCGGACTGCACCGACCGGGCACACCTCACGGTGGATCTGCGCATCCTGCCCGGCTGCGCCGGTGAAGTGCGTTTTCATGCCGGCGCGGGTGTCGGCACCGTCACCATGCCCGGCCTGGGCCTGGACGTGGGCGGCCCGGCGATCAATCCGGTGCCGCGCCAGAACATCGCCGACAACCTGCGCGAAGTGGCCGCGCCGCTGCTGGCGGAGCACGGGCTGGACGTGACGATCAGCGTGCCGGATGGCGAGCAGATGGCGAAAAAGACCACCAATGCGCGACTCGGCATCCTCGGCGGCATCAGCATTCTGGGCACGACCGGCATCGTCAAGCCCTACTCCACCAGCGCCTGGCGTGCCAGCGTGGTGCAGGGCATCCAGGTGGCAGCCACGCTGGACCACGGCGTGGTGGCACTGACCACCGGCGGCCGCACCGAGAGCTTTGCCATGCAGACCTTGCGTCAGGACCAGCCGGATCTGCCGGCGGCCTGCTTTGTGCAGATGGGCGACTTCCTGCGCTATGCACTCGATGAAGTGGTGGCGCAAGGCATTCCGCTGGTGGTACTGGGCGTGATGGTAGGCAAGCTGACCAAGATCGCGCAGGGCGAAACCATCACCCACGCCAATCGCAATGTGGTCGATACCGATCTGGTGGCCGAGATTGGCCGCCGCATCGGTGCCAGCGCCGCTGATTGCGCCGCGATGGCGGCATCGCCCACAGCGCGCTTTGGCGCCGAACTGATGGTGGAACGCGGCCTGGGCGATGCCTTCCACGCCGCACTGGCCCAGGCCGCGATCGACACGCTGACCGCGCCGGAGCGCTACGGCAATGCCTTCCAGCTGCGCGTGCTGGTCTGCGACTTTGCCGGCCAGCAGGTCGCCGACGTGCTGTCGCCGCCCGGCCAGCCGCGCCCGACGGCACGCGGCCGCACCGGCATCGGCCATACCCATTCGGCAGATTTCGATACGGAGTGAGCATGAACAGCCAAGACCCCAACCCCTGCCGCATCATTGGCGTGCTGGATGATGGCGCAGCCAGCCTGAGCGCGACCGCGCTGGCCTATATCCGCAACGCCGATGTACTGATCGGCGGCACACGCACGCTGGCCCTGCTGGCGCATCACGCCAGGGACACGGCCGTGCAGCATGACCTGACTGGCGCACTGGCACAAGTGCCTGGCTGGATCGCGCAGGCACGCGAGGCCGACCAGAGCTGCGTGGTACTGGCCACCGGCGACCCGCTCTGCCACGGCATTGCGCCCTGGCTGGCGCAGCAGCTGTGCATCGAGTCGCTGGAGATCCTGCCCAACCTGAGCACGCTGCAACTGGCCTGCGCCCGCATCGGCCTGGCCTGGCAGGAGGCGAAGATCGTCTCGGTGCACGGCAAGGATGCCGGTGAATGGCAGCGCGGCAGTTTACCCGGCCACGGCCTGTACGCGCTGGCGCAGGCCGTTCGCGCACACGACCGCCTGCTGTTGCTGACCAGCCCGGCCAACACGCCGGCACGCATTGCCCGGCTGCTGCTGGCCGAAGGTCTGGGCGAGGCGTTCCAGCTGGCCGTGGCAGAAAACCTGCTGCAGCCCGATGAGCGCGTCTACGCCCAACTGACTCCGGCCGAAGCCGCGGCGATGGACTTTGCGCCACTCAACGTGGTGCTGCTGTGGCGCAGCCAGCCGCGTCCGAATCCGGTGCTGCTCGGCCGGCCCGACAGCAGCTACCAGCAGCGCCAGCCGGACAAGGGCCTGATCACCAAGCAGGAAGTGCGTGCCGTCTCGCTGGCACGGCTGCAGCTGCGTGCCGACAGCGTGGTCTGGGATATCGGCGCTGGCAGCGGCTCGGTCGGGCTGGAAGCCGCGCGGCTGTGCCAGCAAGGCCATGTCTGCGCGATCGAGAAAAACGCCGCCGATATCGCCATCGTGCAGGCGAATCATGCGGCAGCCGGCATCAGCAACTACAGCCTGTTCCACGGCAAGGCGCCGGAACAGCTGGAGCACTGGCCTGATCCCGATGCCGTCTTCATCGGCGGCAGCGGCGGCGAACTGCCGCAGCTGATCCGCATCGTGCTGCAGCGGCTGCGCCCGGGTGGCCGGCTGGTGATGAATTTCGTCACGCTGGAAAACCTGGCCACGGCCACCGCCACCCTGAGCGAACTGCAGGCCGACTGGGATGTGCTGCAACTCCAGGCAGCGCGCAGCAAGCCCATCCTGCACATGCACCGCATGGCGGCAGAAAACCCGGTCTGGCTGGTCTGCGCCCGCCAGCACGACAAGGAGCATCCATGAACACCCGCACTGGACGCCTGATCGGCGTTTCCCTCGGCCCCGGCGATCCGGGCCTGATCACGCGCGCCGCCTGGGACGCGCTGCAATGCCGCGATGCGGTCTGGACCTACCCGGCACGCAGCGGCAAGACGCCGAGCTACGCGCTCGATATCACCCGCCGTGCCGGCCTGACGCCGCCAGAGCAGCACGCGCTGCTGCTGTTTCCGATGACGCATGACGGCGACAAGCTGGCACGCGCCTGGCTGAAAGCTGCCGACACCGTGCTGCCCTGGCTGCAGGCCGGCCAGGACGTGCTGTTCCTGGTCGAAGGCGATGCCAGCACCTACGCCACCTTCGGCCATCTGGCGCGCACCGTGCGCAGCCTCGATGCACGTATCGCCACGCCGGTGATTGCCGGCGTCAACTCCTTCAGCGCCGCCTGCGCCGATGTCGGCGTGCCGCTGTCCGAACAGGACGACACCATTGCCATCGTGCCTGCCGCCTACGGCGTCAGCGCGATCGACCGGCTGCTGCCCGACTTCGACACGCTGGTGCTGATGAAAATCAAGCCAATCCTGGACGAACTGCTGGACTGGCTGCAGCAGCGCGATCTGCTCGCCAGCAGCCATTTCATCGAGCGCGTCGGTGCCGAGGACGAGCGCACGCTGGGCGGCCAGGATCTGCTGCAGCTGCGCGGCAGCACGGTGAGCTACCTGTCACTGCTGGTGGTGAAGCACCCGCACCGCATCCGTGGCGAACGCATCAAGGGCTGCCTAAAGAAATCCAGCCCGGTACCGGAGGCCAGCCATGTCTGAGGTCAAGCTCTCTGCCGCCGCCGTGCCCGACGAGCAGGTACGCGTCTGCCTGGTAGCGATCACGAAGCACGGTGCCGCGCAGGCGCGCCAGCTGGCCGAATGCTGGCCGCAGCAGCTAGCGCTGCCGCATATCTGCACCAGCCACAAGTTCGGTTCCGTATTCGACGGCCTGGCCAGCACCGTGCACGTCTACCACGGCGCGCTCAAGGACGAGATCGGCCCGCTGTTCGCCAGTTACGACCAGCTGGTCTGCCTGATCTCGCTCGGTGCCGTGGTGCGCCTGATCGCACCGCACCTGAAAGGCAAGGACGAGGATCCCGGCATCATCGTGGTGGACGATGCCGGCCAGTATGTGATTCCGGTGCTGTCCGGCCATGTCGGCGGCGCCAATGCCTGGAGCGAGCGCGTTGCCGATCTGCTCGGCGCCACGCCGGTGCTGACCACGGCGTCCGACGTGGGCCGCACGATTCCGGTCGATATCCTGGGCCGGCACCTCGGCTGGCGTGTGGAAGCGCCCAAGATCAACATCACGCGCGTCTCCGCCGATGTGGTCAATGGCGAGCCGGTCGCGCTGGTGCAGGAGGCCGGCAGCCGCCACTGGTGGACGCGCAGCACGCCGCCGCCAGCCAACGTGGAGCTGCTGGATCGCTTCGACCAGGTACAGCCGGAGCGCCACCGCTCGGTGCTCTGGGTCACGCATGCCGAGCTGGACGATGCCTTCTGGCAGCAATGGACCGAGCGGCTGGTGGTGTATCGCCCGCCGGCCGGCCAGCAGCCGGACGACAGGAGCCACCATGCCTGAGATCCGCATCGCGCTTGGCCTGGGCTGTGACCGCAACACGCCGCTGGAGACGCTGCAGCAGGCCATCGACCAGGCGCTGGCGCAATCCGGCCACACGCGGGCGCAGGTCGCTGCCGTGGCCAGCATCACGCTCAAGGCCGATGAGGCCTGCATGCAGCAACTGGCGGCGCTGCAGGGCTGGCCGATGCGCTTTTTCACGCCGCCACAGCTGGCCGCGGTGCCGGTGCCAAATCCGAGCGACACCGTGCGCCGGTACACCGGCACGCCCTCGGTCAGCGAGGCGGCCGCCCTGCTGGCTGGCGGCCTGTATCTGGGCCGTACGCAAGCCCTGCCCATGCACGCGCTGTGCGTGGAAAAACACAAGTACCGCGGCGCCGATGGCAGGAACGCCACGGTGTCGATCGCGCTGCTGCCCGGCAGCCGCTAACCCTTTTTCTGGAGATTTTTCATGGACATGCCCACTTCTTCCGCTGCCGGCAACGGCAAGATCATGCTGGTCGGCATCGGCCCCGGCGATGCCGGCAACATGACGGCGCGTGCGCGCGCCGCGATTCAGGCAGCCGACACCATCATCGGCTACGTCACCTACATCAAGCTGGTAGCCGACCTGATCGAGGGCAAGGAGATCGTGCGCAAGAGCATGACCGAGGAGCTGGACCGCGCCATCGAGGCACTGGAGCGCGCACGCCAGGGCAAGAAGGTGGCGCTGGTGTCGTCGGGCGATGCCGGCGTCTACGGCATGGCCGGGCCCACGTTCGAGGTGCTGCTGCAGGCCGGCTGGGTGCCGCCGGCACAGCGCGAAGACGGCAGTTACGAGGACGGCATCCAGGTCGAGATCATTCCCGGCGCCTCGGCCATCAACGCCTGCGCGGCGCTGGTCGGCGCGCCGTTGACACATGATTTCTGCGCGATCTCACTGTCGGATCTGCTCACGCCCTGGCCGACGATTGCACGCCGGCTTGATGCCGCTGCTGCCGCCGATTTCGTCGTCGCGCTCTACAACCCCAAGAGCGGCCGCCGCACCCAGCAGATCCTGGAAGCGCAGCGCCTGTTCCTGCGCCACCGCGCACCGGAGACGCCGGTCGCCATCGTCAAGTCCGGCTACCGCCGCCGCCAGCAGATCACCCACACCACGCTGGCCGAGATGACCGATTGCGAGATCGGCATGCTCAGCACCGTGCTGATCGGCAACAGCAACACCTTTGTGCAACACGGCCTGATGGTGACGCCGCGCGGCTACGCCAACAAGTACGCGGTCGAAGGCAGCAAGCAGGCGCTGGCCGGAGAAAAGGCCGGCCGCTCGCTGAGCAGCGGCCTGAACGGCTGGCTGGACACGTTGCAGCAGGCGCATGCCGCCGGCAGCAGCATCGATCAACTGGCACAGGACTGGCGCCTGCCCGCCGACTACATCCGCCAGACGCTGGAACAGCCGCTGCAGGCACCTGCCAGCACCACCACCGAGGAGACCGAGGCATGAGCGACATCGTCCAGCCGAAAATCGGCAACTACCACCGCCACCTGCTGATCTGCACCGGTTCACGCTGCACCGCCGATGGCCAGTCACAGGCGCTGTACGACAGCCTGGGCGAGCGCTTCAAGGCCGCCGGCATCCAGGACGGCGCGCTGCGCGTCAAGCGCAGCCGCGTCAGCTGCTTTGCCGCCTGCAAGGGCGGCCCGATTGTCTGCGTGCAGCCCGATGGCACCTGGTACTACAACGTCACCTCCGACAATATGGACCGCATCATCGAGCAGCATCTGGTTGGCGGCCAGGTGGTGCAGGACCTGGTCTTCCACCAGGGTCCGGGCACTGGCTGCGAGCTGGGTGAGGACGATCCGGCATGAGCCGCTGCGTCGCCCTGCTGGTCGCCGCGCCGGCATCGCGCCAGGGCAAGACCACGCTCACCGCCGCCCTGGCGCGGCTGCACCGGCGCCAGGGCCGGCGCGTGCAAGTGTTCAAGTGCGGGCCGGATTTTCTCGATCCGCACTGGCACCAGCTTGCCAGCGGCCAGCCAGTCTACCAGCTGGACCTGTGGATCAATGGCGAGCCCGATGTGTGCGCGCGCCTGCATCGTGCCGCACAGCACAACGACATCCTGCTGATCGAAGGCGTGATGGGCCTGTACGACGGCCAGCCAAGCGCCGCCGATATCGCCCGCCTGCTCGGCATTCCGGTGCTGTGCATCGTCAGCGCCGCCGCCATGGCTGGCACCTTTGGCGCGCTGGCCCATGGCCTGCAGCACTACCCCGCTACCGATGGCAGCGCATTGCCCTGGGCCGGCGTCATCGCCAACCATGTCGGCAGCGCACGCCACGCGCAGATGCTGGCCGACAGCGTGCCGGACGGCAGTTTCTGGGGCCACCTGCCGCGCGATGCCGGCTTTGCCCTGCCGGAGCGCCACCTGGGCCTGGTGCCGGCGCAGGAACTGGCCGATGCCGACCAGCGCCTCGATG
This sequence comes from Brachymonas sp. J145, assembly GCF_036312245.1. Taxonomy (NCBI): domain Bacteria; kingdom Pseudomonadati; phylum Pseudomonadota; class Betaproteobacteria; order Burkholderiales; family Comamonadaceae; genus Allobrachymonas; species Brachymonas sp. J145. The sequence continues at coordinate 298,696 of NZ_JAZDCI010000002.1, forward strand.
CCGTCGCCGATGCCCTGGCGCGCACGCGGCTCGGCCAGCTGCCCTGGTCAGCCGATGCCGGCTCGCCCAGCTGGCAGGATTGGGCCGTCGACTTTGCCGATCCGCAACTGCCTGCAGCGCCGCCCCTGCTGCAAGGCCAGACCATCGCCATCGCGCGCGATGCCGCGCTGTGCTTTGTCTACCAGGCCAATCTGGACACGCTGCAAGCGATGGGCGCAGAGCTGCGCTTCTTCAGCCCGCTGGCTGACGAGCCCCTGCCCGCCTGCGATGCGCTCTGGCTGCCCGGCGGCTACCCGGAGCTGCATGCCGACACGCTGGCCCGCGCCACGCGCACGCGCGACAGCGTGGCCGCGCATATCGCCGCCGGCAAGCCGGTCTGGGCCGAATGCGGCGGCATGCTGCTGCTGATGGAATCGGTCACGCTGAAGGATGGCAGCCGGCACCCGCTCTGGGGCCTGCTGCCGGGATCGGTCGCCTTGCAGCCACGGCTGGTGGCACTGGGCAGCCAGCAGCTGGACTGGGGCCATGGGATATTGCGCGGCCACACCTTTCACTATTCGCGCTGCGACACGCCGCTGCCGGTGCTGGCGTACAGCACCCGGCCCGACAGCACCGAACCGGTCGAGGCGCTGTATGGCCAGGGCAGCGTACTGGCAAGTTACTACCACGCCTGGTTCGCGTCCTGCCCGCAAGCCACAGCAACCCTGTTCCGGAGTAAGACATAGGACGGATTAGCGGCAAATTATCTTCATTTGCAACAAGTCATGCTAAAAAGCAGACTCCAGCCGGAACTATCGGCTTCATGCCTTGTCCAGCCCCACTTTTATCCGATACACCATGACTGCATCTCCCCTGGACCTGCTGAAAGACTCCTCCCTGCTCAAGACCCAAGGCCACATTGGCGGCCAATGGATAGAGACCAGCCACCACTTCGACGTGACCGATCCCGCTACCGGCGCCACCCTGGCGCGCGTGAGTGATCTTGGCACGGAGCACGCGCAGCAGGCGATTGCCGCCGCCGAAGCCGCCCTGCCCGGCTGGCGCAGCACCTCCGAGAAAAAACGTGCCCAATTGCTGCGCACCTGGTTCGAGCTGATCCTGGCCAACCAGGAAGATCTGGCCCGCATCATGACCGCCGAACAGGGCAAGCCGCTGGCCGAAGCGCGCGGCGAGGTCGCCTACGGGGCCAGCTTCATCGAATGGTATGCCGAAGAAGCCAAGCGCATCAACGGCGAACTGCTGGCCTCTTTCGACGCCAACAAGCGCATGGTCGTGATGCGCCAGCCAATCGGCGTCTGCGCGGCGATCACGCCCTGGAACTTCCCCAACGCCATGATCACGCGCAAGCTGGCTCCGGCGCTGGCCGCCGGCTGCACCGTGGTGCTCAAGCCGGCCGAGCTGACACCGCTGAGCGCGCTGGCCCTGGTCGAACTGGCGCAGCGTGCTGGCATCCCCGCCGGCGTGATCAACATCCTGCCCAGCTCCGACAGCAGCGCCATCGGCAAGGTGCTGTGCGAAAGCCCGGTGGTGCGCCATCTGAGCTTTACCGGTTCCACCGAGGTCGGCCGCATCCTGATGGAGCAGTGCGCCCCCACCATCAAGAAGCTGGCGCTGGAACTGGGTGGCAACGCCCCCTTCATCGTGTTTGACGATGCCGATCTGGGCAGTGCCGTCGATGGCGCCATGGCCAGCAAGTACCGCAACGCCGGCCAGACCTGCGTCTGCGCCAACCGCATCTATGTGCAATCCGGCATCTACGACAGCTTTGTCGAGCGCCTGGCAGAGCGCGTCAAGGCGCTGCAGGTCGGCAACGGCTTCGACGAAGGCGTGCAACAGGGCCCGCTGATCGAGCCGGCCGCGCTGGACAAGGTACGCGAGCATATCGCCGATGCCGTCAGCAAGGGCGGCCGCATCGTGGTGGGCGGCGAAGCGCTGCAGGGCCAGTTCTTCCAGCCGACGCTGATCGCCGACGCCACGCACGACATGCTGTGCGCCCGCGAGGAAACCTTTGGTCCGCTGGCGCCGGTGTTCCGTTTCGAGTCCGAGGATGAGGTCATCCAGCTGGCCAACGCCACGGAGTTTGGCCTGGCCAGCTATTTCTACAGCCGTGACATCGGCCGCGTGTTCCGCGTCAGCGAAGCGCTGGAATACGGCATTGTCGGCGTCAACACCGGCATCATCAGCACTGAACAGGCACCGTTTGGCGGCGTCAAGCAATCCGGCCTCGGCCGCGAAGGCTCGCGCCATGGCCTGGACGAGTATCTGGAGCTGAAGTATGTCTGTCTGGGGGATGCGGATCGCTGAGGCAGGCGTACAATCCGCTTCCAGTGCGGGCGTCGTTCAATGGCAGGACCTGAGCTTCCCAAGCTCAAGACGTGGGTTCGATCCCCATCGCCCGCTCCAGCCTGCAAGCCGTTGATCAACAACGGCTTTTTCTTTTCCCAAGACCGCCTCAGCGCGCCCCCTGCCCCGCCAGAAAGGTCCAGCGCTGCCCCGGCACCGCTTCCACCAGCGTGCCCTCCTGCAGCCACTGCAAGGCCACCGGCCAGAGCGAATCGGCATAACGCGCATGGAAATAGGCAAAGTGGCCAATGCCCTGCCCGTCCAGCTGCGCCGGGTCCAGCCGCAGGTGCTGGCGATTGCTGCCGCGGTAATAGTCCAGCAGCCGGTGCGTGGCCACCTCGGTGCCAAAAGGATCATCGGTCACGGTGAACGCCAGCCAGTCGGCAGCAACACGCCCATACTGCGCCACCAGCGCCTGCTGCTGCTCCGGCGTGCGCAGGCGTGCATCGTTCTTCCAGGTCTGCTCCAGCCGCTCGGTAGCGGCATTCCAGTCCTGCACGATGCCCGTCGGCGTATCTTCCAGCCAGCCGAGGCGCTTGCCCGGAAAATAGCCGAACAGCGCGGTGATGATCGGCATCACGATATGCCAGCGCAGGTACATCGGCACGCGCCGGTTGGCGGCATAGTCCGGCCAGTAGGCAAACTGCGAGCCCATGGCAAACACGCGCTCGATGCGGTGGCTGGACGGTGCCAGGCCCACCAGCAGGCCACCCACGCTGTGCGCCACCAGCTGGATCGGGCTGTCCGGAAACGCCCCGATCACATAGCGCAGCACGCCTTCAAAATCCTGCCCGCCCCAATCCAGCCAGTTGGCCTGGAAATGGCGCAGCTGCTGCGGCCGCGAATCGCCGATACCGCGGTAGTCATAGCAGACGACATGGAAGCCGTGGCTGTGCAGATAGCTGGCAAAGCGGCTGTAGTAGCGGCTCAGCACCGAGGTCGCCGGGTTGATGATCACCACCGGCGCTGCCGCTTCCGACTGCCGCCAGATGCGCGCATGCAGCGGATAGCCGTCCACCGCCGGGATCGTCAGGGTCTGGGAATCGGGGCGCTTGCCCTGGGTCATGCTGAAAAGCTCCTGTCACAACGTGGCAACGCGCATGCGGACCAGCGGTGCCTGCATGGGCGTCTGGGTCCGGTGCAGGACCTGCCTGCACCGCAACCGGTTTCGTCTGCCGATTACATCACGGCATCATCGCGGCGGAACGGCTCTTGTTGGTAAACGCCAGGGCAATCGCACCAATCAGGCCGGCAGCGCCAATCACCAGGAAGTTCTGCTGCAGCGGCAGGTTCATAGACACGATCAGGCCGATCAGCAGCGGCGCGGCAATGGCACCCAGACGGCCGATACCGCCGGACATGCCGATACCGGTGGAGCGGATCGCCGCCGGGTAGTACTGGCCGCAGTAGGCGTAGGCCACGATCTGTGCACCCGTAGTACAGGCACCGACACCAGCCACCACCAGGTACAGCAGGTTGGTCGACAGCTTGAAGGTCATGGCGTACAGGAAGGCGGCACCCAGTGCATACATGATCACCAGCACCCACTTGATGTCGAACTTGTCCGCCAGGCGGCCACCACCCACGGCACCCACGATGGCACCCAGGTTCAGCGCCATGAAGAAGGTCAGCGCGGAACCCAGCGAATAACCGGACATGGCCATCAGCTTGGTCAGCCAGGTGCTCAGGGCATAGACCATGAACAGGCCGGTAAAGAAGGCGATCCAGAACATCACGGTGGTCAGGCCACGGCCGTCCTGGAACAGCTGGCCAACAGAGGCACCGGCCTGCTTCGCATGCTGCGGCACTACCAGCTCATCCTGATCCGTCAGCTTCAGGCTCGGATCCATCGCGCCAACCACCTTGCGCAGTTCCTTGTCCTTGTTCTGGTTGTGCAGCACGGCCATGGATTCCGGCATGAACTTCAGGATAAAGGGAATCAGCAACACCGGCACACCAGCGGCAAAGAACACGATCTGCCAGCCAAAGTCGGCAATGAACTGCTTGCCGATCAGCGCCGCCAGAATGCCGCCAATGGCGTAGCCGGAGAACATGGCGGTGGTCATGAAGCTGCGGATGCGCTTGGGTGCAAACTCGGTCATCTGCGCCACGATGTTGGGCATCACGCCGCCAATGCCGAGGCCGGCAATGAAGCGCATCACGCTGAAGGAATACGGATCGTTGGTCAGGCCGGCAGCGGCAGTGAACACGCTGAACAGGAAAACGCACAGCGCAATCGTCCAGCGACGGCCAATGCGGTCAGCCAGCGCGCCCAGGAAAATGGCACCGAACATCATGCCGAACAAGGCCGAACTGGCCATGAAGCCAGCGGTGGTGGCATCCACGCCCATCTCGCTCATGATGGACGGCAGCGCGGCACCGGAAATGGCGATGTCATAGCCATCGATCACGATGACCAGAAAACACCAGAACAGGACATTGGCATGGAAGCCGTTGAAGCGGGCGCTGTCCGCCACCTGGTTGATATGAATTTGTCGCACGGGAAGAGTCTCCTGATCAAGTTGTCTGTGACGGTTTGTCTTGCGGTCAACCCCCACAGGCCGATGCGGCAAGGGCAGCCTCCAGGCAGTTCCGGTCTGCTACTGGTGCCGTGATTTTTGATTACGTTAACGTCAACGTCAATGATTTGACGTGGGTCAAAATGCATTTCTAGGGATCACCCTGATATGTTGCATGGCTTATCAACCACACACCAGCCCTCAGCGCAGCTCACTTTATCTTCAGGCAAATCAATGACATGGCTGATTTATGCTGCGCCGCACACAAAAAAGCCCTGTCATTGCTGACAGGGCTGGCTGCTCCGGAAATGGATCAGGAATGCATCAGTTGGCGCTGCTGCCGGCCGGCGCCGCTACCGGCACCGAGCCACCGGTGGCCGTGGTCGACGGCACGCCGGTCTGCTCCAGCAGGCCGCCACCCAGCACCTTGTACAGGTCGATGCGGTTGTTCATCACCTGCTGCTGCACGTTGACTAGCTGCTGCTGCTGGGCATAGCTCTGGCGCTGCGCGTCCAGCAGGTCCAGCGAGCTGGAAATGCCGTTCTCGTAGCGCATCGTCACCAGGCGCAGGCGCTCGGATTCGGCACGGTAGCTGCGCTGTTGCGAGGCCAGCTGGTCGGCCAGCGTGCTGCGTGCCACCAGGCCATCGGCCACTTCGCGGAAGGCGTTCTGGATCGACTTTTCGTACTGTGACACGGAGATATGCTTGCGTGCCTCGGCCAGATCCAGGTTCGACTGGTTGCGGCCCCAGTCGAAGATCGGCAGGTAGATCTGCGGCAGGAAGCTCCAGGCGCGGTTCGGGCCATCAAACAGGTTGTCCACCTCGCGGCTGACGCCACCGATATTGCCAGTCAGCGTGATGCGCGGGAAGAACGCGGCACGCGCCGCACCGATGTTGGCGTTGGCGGCCAGTAGCTGGTACTCGCTCTGGCGGATGTCCGGACGGCGCAGCAGCACCTCGGACGCCAGACCGACCGGCAGCGCATTGCGCGCTACCTGCTGGCCCAGCGGCAGTGCCTTGGGCAGGTTGGCCGGAACCGGCTGGCCGATCAGCAGCGCCAGCGCATTGCCGGCCTGCTCGCGCAAGCGCGTCTGCATGGCGTAATCGGCCTTGGCGGCCTCGATCAGCGTCTCGTTCTGGCGCAGGTCAATCGCCGAGGTAACGCCCGCACGGAAACGCAGTTGGGCCAGCTCGTAGGTCTTTTCGCGTGACTTCAGCGCCAGGCTGGAAATGCGCATTTGCTCGCTCGCCGCCTGCTGTGCCACGTAGGCACGCGCCACTTCGGCCACCAGCGCGATATGCGCGGAATCGCGCGCTTCACGCGTGCCCAGGTAGTTGCTCAGCGCCGACGAGGTCAGGTTACGCACGCGACCGAAGAAGTCCAGCTCGTAGCTCGGGATGGTGAGCATGCCGCCGTAAACGCTGCCAGTCACCGCCGCGCCGGTCGGCGATACATCCGCCGAGGTGCGCGAGCGGTTCATTTCCGCACCGGCACCCACGCCAGGCAGCAGATCGGCCCGCTGCAGGCCATACTGCGCGCGCGCTGCCTCGATATTCATCGCCGCCACGCGCAGGTCGCGGTTGTTTTCCAGCGCGATGCCGATCAGTGCCTTCAGGCGCGGGTCGGCGTAGTAGTTCTGCCAGCCGACGTCAGCAGCCGGGGTCTGGTCAATCGCCGCGGCGTTAGCGCTGGCCGCGCCCTGGATCGTCTGCGGCACCGGTGCCGCCGGACGCTCGTAGGTCGGCGCCAGGCTGCAGCCAGCCAAGGCCAGGGCGGCCGCGCCGGCCAGGGCGCTGCTGCGCAGCGCGGGGAAAGTCAGCTTAGTCATGCGAATCACCCTTCTTGTTCGGATTGTCCCTGGAGACGGAATGGGAGGCCGTCCAGGCTTCCTCCAGGGCATGCACGCGCTGGATTTCAGCTTCACCCACGGTGTGCAGCTTCTTCGCCGTCAGCGTTTCGCTGCGCGATGTGTCCTTGAACAGCTTGCGCACCACGATGAAGAAGATCGGCACCAGGAAGATCGACAGGAAGGTACCGATCAGCATGCCCCAGACCACGCCCGTGCCAATGGCACGCTGGCTGGCAGAGCTGGCACCGGAGGCAAAGTACAGCGGCACCACGCCCAGGATAAAGGCCAGCGAGGTCATCAGGATCGGGCGGAAGCGCAGGCGCGCCGCCACCAGGGCCGATTGCACCACGTTCTTGCCAGACGCCTCCAGATCCTTGGCGAATTCCACGATCAGAATCGCGTTCTTCGCTGACAGGCCAATCACCGTGATCAGGCCGACCTGGAAGTAGATGTCGTTCGGCATGCCACGCATCCAGACACCGAACAGCGTACCCAGCACGCCCAGCGGCACCACCAGAATCACCGACAGCGGGATCGTCCAGCTCTCGTACAGCGCTGCCAGGCACAGGAACACCGCCAGGATCGAGAAGGCATACAGGATCATCGAGGAGGAACCGGCCTTCTGCTCGTCCAGCGACTGGCCGGTCCATTCAAAGCCGATACCCTGCTGCAGCTGGCCGGCCATCTTTTCCATTTCGGCCATGGCATCGCCCGAGCTGTAGCCCGGTGCCGCCATGCCGGTGATCTTCATCGCCGGATAGCCGTTGTAGCGCGTCACCTGCATCGGACCGGTAATCCACTCGGCATTCACCAGGTTGGACAGCGGCACCAGTTCACCCCGGTTGTTCGGCACCGTCAGGCGCAGCACGTCGTCGGTGGACATGCGCATGGCAGCATCGGCCTGGATCGTGATGCGCGACAGGAAACCCTTGTTCGGGAAGTCATTCACGTAGCTGGAACCCAGCGACGAGGACAACGTGCTGGCAATCGAGGCCACGCTCACGCCCTGGGCGTAGGCAGCGTCGCGGTCAATCGTCAGCTGCCACTGCGGTGCGTCTTCCACGCCTTCAGGGCGCACACCGGCCAGCATCGGGTTTTGTGCGGCCATGCCGAGCAGCTGGTTGCGCGCCTGCAGCAGGGCATCATGGCCCAGCGCGGCACGGTCCTGCAGACGGAACACGAAACCGTTCGACGAGCCCAGTTCGGGAATCGCCGGCGGCGTCACGGCAATCATGAAGCCATCGCGCACCGCGCTCAGCGCGCCTGTAATGCGACCCGACAGCGACATCGCATCTTCACCCTTGCCGGAGCGCTCGCCCCAGTCCTTCAGCGTGGCAAACGCCAGCGCCATGTTCTGGCCCTGTCCGGAGAAGCTGAAGCCCTGGATCGACACCAGGTCGCTCACTTCCGGCTGCTGCATCACGAACTCGCCCGCCTGGGCCATCACGGCCTGCGTACGCTCCTGGGTCGCACCGGGCGGCAGCTGCGTGTTCAGGATCACCACGCCCTGGTCTTCCACCGGCAGGAAGGAAGTCGGCAGGCGCATGAACAGCAGTGCCACGCAGGCAATCACCGCCACATAAACGCCAACCGAGGCACCAATCTTGCGCACCACGCGCAGCAAGCCCGATTCATAGACCTTGGTGGTCTTGCGGAAGTTGCGGTTGAACCAGTTGAAGAAGGGACCGAACAGGCCGGTCTTGGGCGCATAGCCATGGCCCTTGGGAATCGGCTTGAGCATGGTGCCGCACAAGGCCGGCGTCAGCGTCAGCGCAAAGAAGCCCGAGAACGCGATCGATACCGCCATCACGATGGAGAACTGGCGGTAGATGTTGCCGGTCGCGCCGCTGAAGAAGGCCAGCGGAATGAACACCGACACCAGTACCACGGTAATACCGACCACAGCGCCGGAAATCTGGCTCATCGCCTTGATCGTGGCCTGCATGGGCGGCAAGCCCTCTTCGGCCATGATGCGCTCCACGTTCTCCACCACCACGATGGCGTCGTCCACCACGATACCGATCACCAGCACCATGGCAAACATGCTCAGGATGTTGATCGAGAAGCCGGCGGCCAGCATCACGGCAAAGGTGCCGAGCAGCGCCACGGGCACCACGATGGTCGGGATCAGCGTGTAGCGGAAGTTCTGCAGGAAGATGAACATCACCAGGAACACCAGGCCAATCGCCTCCAGCAGCGTCATCACCACCTTCTGGATGGAGATCTTGACGAAAGTCGAGGTGTCATACGGAATTTTCCACTCCACGCCTTGCGGGAAGAACGGCTGCATCTCGGCCATGCGTTCGCGCACCGCTGTCGCCGTCGCCAGCGCGTTGCCCGACGAGGTCAGCTGCACGCCGATCGCCACCGACGGCTTGCCGTTCATGTTGGAAGAGAAGCTGTAGGTCTCGATACCCACTTCGACGCGGCCGACATCCTTCATGCGCACGGTCGAGCCATCCGGATTGGCGCGCAGCACCATGTTCGCCAGTTCGTCGGCGTTCGTGATCTGGCCCGGCACCACGATGGTGGCGGTCATGGTCTGGCCCGGCGTTGCCGGCAGACCAGCCAGGTCACCACCGGAAATCTGGATGTTCTGGCTCTGGATCGCGTTGCTCACGTCCTGCATCGACAGGCCGTATCCCTGCAGCTTGCCCGGATCGGTCCAGACGCGCAGCGCCCGGCCGGAGGCAAACAGCTGGGCGCTACCCACGCCCTCGATACGCTGCACTTCCGGCAGCACGTTGCGGTTCACGTAGTCGGCCACGTCGTCACGCGTCACGCTCTCCGAGGTCGACTGGAACGCCAGGATCATCAGGAAGTTGGAGCTTGCCTTGTCGACGCGTACGCCAATCTGCTTGACCACCGCCGGCAGCTTGGGCTCGACGCGCGCCAGGCGGTTCTGTACGTCCACCTGGGCCAGGTTCGGGTCAGTGCCCGGCTCGAAGGTGACGTTCAACTCGCCACTGCCGTTGGACTGGGCCGTGTACTCAGTGTACATCAGGCCTTCGGCACCGTTCATTTCGCGCTCGATCACGGCGAGCACGTTCTCGTCCAGCGTCTGCGCCGTGGCACCCGGATAGGTCGCGCTCACACGGATGGTGGGCGGTGCCACCGAGGGGTACTGCGAGATCGGCAGTTGCGTGATCGACACGATTCCCGCCAGCATCACGAAAATCGCGATCACCCACGCGAAAATCGGACGCTCGATAAAAAACTTGGGCATGGAGAGCGCTCCTTAGTTGGCCGATGCGGCAGAGGCGGGCTGGCTGGCTGCAGTGGCGGCCGGCGCTGCAGAAGCGCCAGAGGCGGCCGGCGCAGCGCCGGATGCGGCAGCAGCCGGAGCCGCACCCGGCCCGCTCTTCTCGGTATACGGCACGGCATTCACCTTGGTCACGCCCGGGCGCAGCTTCATCACGCCATCGACGATCACCTGGTCACCGGCATTCAGGCCGCCGGTAATGATCCAGTTGCTGCCCTGGCTCGGGCCAACCTGTACCGGACGCGGGGCAAAGCTGCCGTCAGCAGCCACCACCAGCACGGTATCGCCCTGGCTGTTGCGCGTCACCGCCTGTTGCGGCACCAGCAGCGCATGCTCGAAGCGCGCCTGTTCCAGCTGCACGCGCACGTACAGGCCCGGGAACAGCAGGCGCTCGGGGTTGGGCACTTCGGCGCGCAGCGTCACCTGGCCGGTACTCTCATCGACGCTGACATCGGCAAACATCAGGCGGCCGTTGTGCGCGTAGACGCTGCCATCTTCCAGGATCACCTTCACTTCCGGATTGGTCACGCCACCGGCGGTGCCTTCGCTGAAGGAGCGGCGCAGCTTCATGATCTCGGTCGCCGACTGGGTGAAGTTGACCTTCAGCGTATCCAGCTGCTGGATGGTGGCCAGCAGCGTGCCTTCGGCGGCACGCACCAGCGCACCCTCGGTCGGGTAGCTGCGGCCGATACGGCCGGAGATCGGCGCCGTCACGCGCGCATAACCGACATTGATCTGGGCGCTGCGCACCGCGGCCTGACCGGCCAGCACCTCGGCACGGGCTGCCTGCTCGGCGGCCACGGCGTTATCGAATTCCTGCTTGCTGATGGCGTTGGCCGCCACCAGCGGACGATAGCGCTTCACCGTGGAGCTGGTCTGGCTCAGGTTGGCCTGGGCACGTGCCAGGCTGGCCCTGGCGCTTTGCAGCGCGGCCGCATAGGGTGCGTTGTCGATCTGGAACAGCGGCTGGCCGGCACGCACGTCACTGCCTTCGGCAAAGTAGACCCGCTGCACCACGCCATCCACACGCGCACGTACTTCGGCCACGCGCATCGATTCCAGACGACCCGGCAATTCCACCGTCTGCAGCACGGTGCTCGGCTGCACCGTGATCACGCCCACGGTGGGCGGCTGGTTCTGTGCCGCGCCCGCAGGACCAACTGCGCCCTCCTGCTTGTCGCCACAGGCGGTCAGGCTGAGCGCAGCTGCCACGGCAGCGGCCAGCGCCATGCCGCGCACGCGCTGGTTGGGATGGAAAGACATCATGCGGTTCTCCCTTTGGATCTTGGAATCGGGTTGTATGGGCGCCACGCGGCGCAAGGCTCTGAAAGACAACGGCAAAGCGGCTGCATGCAGCAGCCACTGGTCAAGGACAGGCCCGTGCCGGGCCGTGCGGACATTTTATGTTCCTGCGACCAGCCGATATCGGCGTGGCGCAACAGGACATTCCGCTGGCAGATCCAACATACATTCAAGAATGTATGTATATTGACGGCATCGGGACAAGCGCAAAGTATCGCAAAAAACTGAAGCCCCGCCATTTTTATATGTCTTTCCCAGCCTGAGGAATCGCCGTGAGAAGAACCAAGGAAGAAGCTGAACACACGCGGCAAAACCTGCTGAATGCCGCCATCACGGTATTCAACCAGCGCGGCGTGGCGCGTACCTCGCTGGACCAGATCGCGCGCGCCGCCGGCGTCACGCGCGGCGCCGTCTACTGGCACTTCCGCAACAAGGAACACCTGTTCGAGGCCTTGTGCGAGCGTCACCTGGACCGCATGCACGACGAGATGAACCAGGTGCTGCAGCATGACAGCCCACAGGCCTGGGACGAGCTGCTGGAAACCTATATCCGCTTCCTCGAACAGCTGGCGGTGGATGGGCCGGAGCGCCAGTTCCTGTCCATTCTGCACCTCAAGTGCGAAGACGCCAGCGACATGGAAGACATCACGCTGATCCTGAAGCGCTACCAGCACCTCTGGCACCGGCAGACGCTCCAGGCGCTGCACCTGGGCCAGCGCCATGGCCAACTGCCGGCCACGCTGCAGGTGGAACAGGCCTGCATCCTGCAGATGGCGACGTTTCTCGGCCTGCTCACCAACTGGCTCGGCGCACCTGACAGCCACGACCTGCCCGGCATGGCGCGTGCCATGGTGCACGCCACCATCGACATGATGCGCAGTCCTGCCTTGCAATCGGCCTGATGCCCTCCATCTGGGGCAAATCTGCGCCATTCTGGTGCAGGCATCCTACAATGCGCGCACGTCCGAGAATGTTCGCAGCACCAGCCAAGGAGGCCCTGCATGAAAAAAACCATTTCCGTCCTGCAGAAAATGAAGCAGGAAGGCCAGAAGATGGCCATGCTCACCTGTTATGACGCCAGCTTCGCCAGCGCCATGTCCAGCGCCGGCGTGGACATCCTGCTGGTCGGCGATTCGCTCGGCATGGTCTGCCAGGGCCGCAACTCCACCCTGCCGGTCACGCTGGACGACATGGTCTACCACACGCGCTGCGTGGCGCGCGGCGCCGGCGATGCGCTGGTGCTGTCCGACCTGTCCTTTGGCAGCTACCAGCAGAGCAAGGAGCAGGCGTTTGACAGCGCTGTCGCCCTGATGCAGGCCGGCGCTGAAATGGTCAAGCTCGAAGGCGGCGCCTTCATGGCACCCACAGTCGAATTCCTGGTGGCGCGCGGCATCCCGGTCTGCGCCCACATCGGCCTGACGCCGCAATCGGTGCACACGCTGGGCGGCTACAAGGTTCAGGGCCGTGGCGACCAGGCCGAACGCCTGCTTCAGGACGCACGCGCCCTGTCCGATGCCGGCGCGCAAATGGTGCTGATGGAAATGGTGCCGGCCGAACTCGGCGCCAAGGTCACGCGCAGCATCCCGGCCATCACCATCGGCATTGGTGCCGGCAAGGACACCGACGGCCAGGTGCTGGTGATGCACGACATGCTCGACGTCTTCCCGGGCCGCAAGGCGCGTTTCGTACGCAACTTCATGCAGGACGCCAGTTCCATCCACGAGGCCTTTGCCAACTACGTGCAGGCCGTGCGTGATGGCAGCTACCCGGCACCCGAACACAGCTACTGATTCCCCGAGTTTCCTGATTCCATGCAGATCCTGACCACTGTCGAAGCCCTGCGCGCCTGGCGCAAGCAGGCTGGCACCCTTGCCTTCGTGCCCACCATGGGCAACCTGCACGCCGGCCATATCCAGCTCTGTCACACCGCCATAGAGCGCATGCGCGCCGTGGGCGGCAAGGTGATCGTCTCCATCTTCGTCAACCCGATCCAGTTCGGCCCCGGCGAGGACCTGGACAACTACCCGCGCACCTTCGAGGCCGATTGCGAAAAACTGCAGGCAGCCGGCGTGGACGCGGTGTTCCACCCGTCCGTGCCGGAGCTCTACCCGCAAGGCGAGCAGCAGTATTTCGTCGAACCGCCAGCGATCCAGAACCTGCTCTGCGGCGAGTTCCGTCCCGGCCATTTCCGTGGCGTCGCCACCGTCGTGACCAAGCTGTTCAACCTGGTGCAGCCCGATCTGGCCGTGTTCGGCAAGAAGGACTACCAGCAGCTCAAGGTCATCGAAGGCATGGTGCGCGAACTCAACATGCCGATCGAGATCCTCGGCGTGGACACGCAGCGTGCCGAGGATGGCCTGGCGCTGTCCTCGCGCAACGGCTACCTGAGCGATGCCGAACGCGCCGAAGCGATCCGCCTGCGCCGCACGCTGGAACAGCTGGCCGATGCGATCCGGCAAGGCCGCCGCGACTACCCTGCCCTGTCAGCCGAAGCCCAACAGCTGCTCGACCAGCATGGCTGGCAGACCGACTACATCGCCATCAGCCGCCAGCACGACCTGCAGCCGGCCACGGCCGATGACCGCTCGCTGGTGATCCTGGCCGCCTCGCGCCTGGGCAAGACGCGCCTGATCGACAACCTCGAACTCGACCTGGCCTGATGCCGGCCGCCCACAACGACAAAAGGCTACCTTGCGGTAGCCTTTGCCGGTGGGTGCGCGCGACCGGATAGGCCGACGCCACCATCAACCCTGGTGCGGACGCTTGCCGGGGCGCTTCTTGTTGCGGATGTGGGAGCCGCGCTCCTGGCTGCGACGCTGGCCGTCGCCCTGCTTGATGCGGGGGGCGCCCGGCAGGGGCGGAGTAGCCTTGCGATCGGCTTCGGTAACGATCTTGTTGCCCATTTCTGACTCCTGGTGCAATTGTGGAAAACCGTTGATATTACCGCATGCTGACCGTTCTTGCAGCAGATTCCGCATAAACCGGGGTTTATACGCCACGCTGCAGCACGACATCGGCCTTGTTGCAGCGCGCCGGCAGATATTCCGACACCGGCTGCACGCCATGGCCAGCTTCCAGCCAGCCATCCAGCCCGCCCAGCAACGGCCAGACCTGGCGGAAACCCAGTCCGCGTAGCCGGCGCGCCGCCTGCGCCGCCGAGACATCGCCCGGGCAGTTGCAATACACCACGATCGGGCGCTCGCGCTCCTCGTCGCTCATTTGTGTACGCAGCTGCGCCATGTCCACGCGCTGCGCACCCGGCAGGCCGTCCGGCTCCAGCGCCGTCATCTCGCGTGAGCGCACGTCCAGGATCAGCGGCTGCCAGCCCTGCTGCATGCGCTGCATCAGTTCCTCCGGTGCCATGCGCACGATGGACTGCACCTGCTTCAGGCGGTGCCGCTGCCAGATGCGATAGCCGCCAAACAGCACGACCAGCACGCCCACCAGGCCGAGTGCCAGCCAGGTGGCCTGCTCCATCGCCGCCAGCACCTGCTCGATCTGGTGACGGAACACCAGGCCCAGCAGCAGGTAGGCCAGCGTCCAGACCAACGCCGCCACCGCGTCATAGAACACGAATTGCCAGAACGGCATGCGCATGGCACCGGTCATCGGCGGTGCCACCAGCGACACACCCGGAATGAACTTGGCCAGCACCAGCGAGCCGCCGCCCCAGCGCGTCAGCATGCCTTCACTTTCCAGCACGCAGCTGTCCGGCGACTGCGACACCCGGCACACCAGCCGCATGATGCGGCTGCCATAGTGGCGCCCCGCCGCATACCAGACCCAGTCAGCGATCACGTTGGCCAGCACCGACACCAGCAGCAAATCCAGCAGCGCCATGCGCTGCGTTGCGACCAGGCCGCCTGCCACCACGATCAGCGGTGCCGCCGGCACCGGCAAGCCCACGCGTGAGGCCAGCGTGACCAGAAAAACCAGCAGCAGGCCGTGCTGGTGCAGCAGATTGATCAGTTCTTGCATTCGGGGCAGTCTTGCAGGGAATGGCAGGGAGAAACAGTGGAATCAACAAAACCAGCCCCGCCTGCCGGAGCAGACGGGGCTGGTGCAGACGGAGGTGGTCTCCGTCAAGCCGATCTTACGGCATCAGGCCGGCAGTGCCACCAGCGGGTTGCCAAACATCGGGTCATCCTTCTTGGAGTCCAGGGCCTTCTGCAGGTCCAGACCCAGCGCCTTGGCGACACCAGCGCCGTAGGCCGGATCGGCCGCGTTGCAGTTGCGGATGTGGCGGAACTTGACGAATTCCGGCGCATCGCCCATGGCACGGGCGGTGTTGCCAAACAGCACTTCCTGCTGCTCGGGCGTCATCAGCTGGAACAGCTTGCGCGGCTGCTCGAAGTAGTTGCTGTCGTCCTCGTGGAAGCTCCAGTGCTTGGCGTCACCAGTGATCTTCAGCGGCGGCTCCTCGAACTCGGGCTGTGCCTGCCACTGGCCGAAGCTGTTCGGCTCGTAGTGCGGCAGGCCGCCGTAGTTGCCATCCACACGGCCGATACCGTCGCGGTGGTTGCTGTGCACCGGGCAGCGCGCGGCGTTGACCGGAATCTGCTGGTAGTTGGTGCCCAGGCGGTAGCGCTGTGCATCGGCGTAGTTGAACAGGCGCGACTGCAACATGCGGTCCGGGCTGGCACCAATGCCGGGTACCAGGTTGCCCGGGGCAAACGCACTCTGCTCGACGTCGGCAAAGAAGTTTTCCGGATTGCGGTTGAGCTCGAACTCGCCCACTTCGATCAGCGGATAGTCGCCCTTGTACCAGACCTTGGTCAGGTCGAACGGGTGCAGCGGGTACTTCTCGGCATCGGCCTCGGGCATGATTTGCACGTACATGGTCCACCTCGGGAACTCGCCACGCTCGATCGCCTCGTACAGGTCCTTCTGATGGCTTTCACGGTCCTGGCCCACCAGTTCGGCGGCTTCGGCATCGGTCAGGTTCTTGATGCCCTGCTGGGTGCGGAAGTGCATCTTGACCCAGAAGCGCTCGCCGTCCTTGTTCCAGAAGCTGTAGGTGTGCGAGCTGAAGCCGTGCATGTGGCGGTAGCTGGCCGGAATGCCGCGGTCGCTCATCACGATAGTGACCTGGTGCAGCGCTTCCGGGTTGAGCGTCCACCAGTCCCAGTTGTTGGTGGCAGAGCGCATATTGGTGCGCGGGTCGCGCTTGACCGCCTTGTTCAGGTCGGGGAACTGGCGCGGGTCACGGATGAAGAACACCGGCGTGTTGTTGCCGACCATGTCCCAGTTGCCTTCTTCGGTGTAGAACTTCAGGGCAAAGCCACGGATATCGCGCTCGGCATCGGCCGCACCGCGCTCGCCGGCGACGGTGGTGAAGCGGGCAAACATCTCGGTCTTCTTGCCGACTTCGCTGAAGATGGCGGCGCGGGTGTACTTGGTGATGTCCTTGGTCACGGTAAAGGTACCGAAAGCACCCGAGCCCTTGGCGTGCATGCGGCGCTCCGGAATCACCTCACGCACGAAATTGGCCAGCTTTTCCTGCAGCCAGACATCCTGCGCCAGCAGCGGACCACGTGCGCCGGCGGTCAGGCTGTTGCGGTTGCTGGGCACCGGCGCACCGAAATCGGTGGTCAGATGAGTGACGGGACAGCGGGGCTTGTTGTCGTCTTGCATGGTGGCGCTCCTGGTTGAATAGATAAGGGAAATAGGGCCTGCCGCAGTAGTGTCGAGCAGGTTCATGCATGATGCACGAAACGCCAGAAAAAATGAATTCAATTGAATTTAATAAGGTGATTGTTTTCTTCTAAATGTAACGACAAACAAAAACCGCCTGCGGCCAAGGCTGCAGGCGGTGGTTCAAATGCGCATGCCAGTGCTTACTGGATTAGCGGCACACCCGTCTTCGATTGCACTTCCTCAAAAGTCACTTCCGGCGCCAGTTCCAGCACCTTCAGGCCTTCGGGAGTCACGTCAAACACGCCCAGGTCGGTGATGATCATGTCCACCACGCCCACGCCTGTCAGCGGCAGCGTGCACTCGGGCAGGATCTTCATGTCGGTGGTGCCGTCCTTCTTCTTGGCCACATGCTCCATCAGCACGATCACGCGCTTCACGCCGGCCACCAGGTCCATCGCGCCGCCCATGCCCTTGACCATCTTGCCCGGAATCATCCAGTTGGCCAGGTCACCCTTGGCGGTCACCTGCATGGCGCCCAGAATGGACAGGTTGATCTTGCCGCCACGGATCATGGCGAAGGACTGGTCGCTGCCAAAAATGGACGAGCCCTTGATGGTGGTCACGGTCTGCTTGCCCGCGTTGATCAGGTCGGCGTTCACTTCATCTTCCGTCGGGAACGGGCCGATGCCCAGCATGCCGTTTTCGCTCTGCAGCCAGACTTCCTTGTCGTCCGGTACATGGTTGGCCACCAGCGTCGGAATGCCGATGCCGAGGTTCACGTAGAAGCCGTCCTGCAGCTCCTGGGCTGCGCGCGCAGCCATCTGGTCTTGGGTCCATGCCATGGTGATGTCTCCTGAATCTGTTTACTTGCTCTCGCGGGTGGTGCGCTTCTCGATGCGCTTCTCGGGCGTGGGGTTGTGCACGATGCGGTGCACGTAAATGCCCGGCAGGTGCACGTCATCGGGGGCGATTTCGCCGGTTTCCACGATGCGCTCGACTTCCACGATGCAGATCTTGCCGGCAGTGGCAGCAGCCGGGTTGAAGTTGCGGGCCGTCAGGTTGAAGCGCAGGTTGCCGCTGCGGTCAGCCACATCGGCCTTGACCAGCGCCACCTCGGGGAACAGGCCGTGCTCCATCACATAGGTTTCGCCGTTGAACTCGCGCAGTTCCTTGCCTTCGGCCACCAGCGTACCAACGCCGGTCTTGGTAAAGAAGGCCGGGATGCCGGCGCCGCCAGCACGCAGCTTCTCGGCCAGCGTGCCCTGCGGCGTGAATTCCAGTTCCAGCTCGCCCGCCAGGTACTGGCGCTCGAATTCCTTGTTCTCGCCCACGTAGGAAGAGATCATCTTCTTGATCTGGCGCGTTTCCAGCAGCTTGCCCAGACCAAAACCGTCCACGCCGGCGTTGTTGGAAATCACCGTCAGGTCCTTCACGCCGCTGGCGCACAGGGCGTCGATCAGCGCTTCCGGAATGCCGCACAGGCCGAAGCCGCCCACGGCCAGCAGCTGGCCATCCTTCACCACGCCCTGGAGCGCTTCAGCCGCGCTCGGATAAATCTTGTTCACGCTTGTCTCCTGATAATGTCAAAACAGCTCTACGATACTACGTATTCGTCTACGTAGTATTGCGTAATGGACAACACGCATATGCCATCCAGCCCCATGGAATCGCCCTTCCCCGCCAGCGCCGACTACCGCTGGGCCTTTGACCTGGCGCCCATCGGCCTGATTCTGTCACGCCAGCGCACCATCGTCGACTGCAACCAGAAGGTCTGTGAGCTTTTCTGCGTCGAGCGCGAGGACTTGCTGCAGCAGAGCTTTGCCATCCTCTACCCGAGCCAGGACGAGTTCCAGCGTACCGGCGAGCGCATCGCCCAGCCGCTGATGCACCATGGCAGCTACCGCGACGAGCGCATCATGCGGCGCGTCGGTGGCCGCTTTGCCGGCGAGCTGTTCTGGTGCCGCGTGGCCGGCCGTGCGCTGGACCGCAGTGATCCGCATGCCGCCGGCATCTGGAGCTTCGAGGACATCGATAGCCGCCAGCCGCTCACGCCCGACCGCGCCACGCTCACCCCGCGTGAGCGCGAGGTCGCCAGCCAGCTGCTGACCGGCCTGACTTCCAAGGAAATCGCGCGCGTGCTGAACCTGAGCCACCGCACGGTCGAGGTGCACCGCGCCAGCCTGATGCGCAAGTACGACACCAGCACCACCGCCGCACTGATCCAGAAGCTGATGGCCGGTTCGCCCTGACCGCCAATTCCGTGGAACACCCGATAGGCAGACCGCATCCAGCCGGTCTAGCATGCAAGGCTGTACCTACTTTCCCCCATCACGCCATGACCGACACCCAGCAGCGCTACCCCTTCCCCGCCCTGGAGAATCTGCCCGACGATATCCGCGACACCATCCTGGCGGTGCAGGAAAAGACCGGCTTCGTGCCAAACGTGTTCCTGCAGCTGGCGCGCCGCCCGGCCGAATGGCGCGCCTTCTTCGCCTACCACGATGCCCTGATGCTGCGCGAGGAGAGTTCGCTGACCAAGGCCGAGCGCGAAATGATCATCACCGCCATCAGCGCCCAGAACGAATGCCTGTACTGTGTGCTGGCGCATGGCGCGCTGCTGCGCATCTTCAAGCGCGACCCGCTGATCGCTGACCAGGTCGCCATCAACTACCGCACTGCCCACCTCAGCCCGCGCGAACGCGCCATGCTGGACTTTGCCAGCAAGGTCAATCAGGCCTCGCATACCCTGTGCGATGCCGATTTAGAGACCCTGCGCGCGCACGGCTTCGACGACGAAGACATCTGGGATATCGCCAGCATCACCGGCCTGTTTGGCCTGAGCAACCGCATCGTCGCCTTTACCGGCATGGAGCCGAATCCGGAGTTCTACCTGATGGGGCGCCAGCCGCGCAAGAAGCCGGCCGAAGCCTGAAACACGACAGCGCTTACTGCGCCGGCAGCACCTGCAGGATGCCGTCGCGCAGCCAGTCCGGCAGCGCCACCGCCTTGCCGGCGGCGTAATCGACCCAGACCATGGTGCAGCCACCATCGGCCACGATGGTGTCGGGCTGGCCATCGTGCTCGATCGTCATCCACATGTCGCAGGAGCTGCGGCCCACGCTGTTGACGAACAGGCGGATGCGCAGCTGTGCCGGATATTCGAGCTGGCGGTAGAAGTTGCAGAACACATTGGCCACCACCGGGCCCTCGCCGCTCTCGACCATGGTGCCACGCGCCTCGACCAGCCAGCGCACGCGCGCCTCCTCGAAATAGCGCACATACAGCGTGTTGTTCAAATGGGCAAAGGCATCCATGTCGCCCCAGCGCATGGACAGCACGGTTTCATAAACCTGGTATTTCTCTTGGGGCAAAGGCAGTTTCATGGGATTCGTTTTCGCTAGGTGGAACAAAGGCCATATGGCAGGCGCACATTCGGTCGATTTTGTCAGAAACCGGGCGTGCACTGCACCATTTGTCCCTACAATGTGAAAAATTGTCATGCAGACGCCAGCTTAGGCTCGTGTCTGTGTCCGCTAGCTAGAAACAAGAGGGAGACACCATGACCCCACAGCAAATCCTGGAACAATTCGGTCCGCGTGAATCGATGGAATACGATGTGGTCATCGTTGGCGGCGGTCCCGCCGGCCTGTCCACCGCCATCCGCCTGAAGCAGCTGGCGGCCGAAAAAGAGCAGGAAATCAACGTTGTCGTGCTGGAGAAAGGCTCCGAGCCCGGTGCCCATATCCTGTCCGGCGCCACCTTCGACCCGCGCGCCCTGAGCGAACTGATCCCCGACTGGAAGGAAAAAGGTGCTCCGCTGGACCAGCCGGTCAAGGAAGATGCCTTCCTGACACTGAAGGAAAACTCCGCCAGCCGCCTGCCCAACTTCCTGCTGCCCAAGTGCTTCCACAACGAAGGCAACTACATCATCAGCCTGGCCGACCTGACGCGCTGGCTCGGCCAGCAGGCCGAAGAGCTGGGCGTGGAAATCTTCCCGGGCTTTGCCGCCGCCGAAGTGCTGTACAACGACGACGGCTCGGTCAAGGGCGTTGCCACCGGCAACATGGGTATCGGCAAGGACGGTGAACCCTCCGACGCCTTCCAGCTCGGCATGGAACTGCATGCCAAGTACACCATCTTCGCCGAAGGCTGCCGCGGCCACCTGGGCAAGCAGCTGATCGAGCACTACCAGCTCGACGCCGGCAAGGATCCGCAGGCCTACGGCATCGGCATCAAGGAGCTGTGGGAAGTCGATCCGTCCCGCCACGAACCCGGCCTGGTGCTGCACACCGCCGGCTGGCCGCTGGATGACGATACCTACGGTGGCTCCTTCATGTACCACTTTGGCGACAACAAGGTCGTGGTCGGTTTCGTCGTTGGCCTGGACTACCAGAACCCCTGGCTGAGCCCGTTCGAGGAGTTCCAGCGCTTCAAGACGCACCCCAACATCAAGTGGTACTTCACCGACAAGGACGGCAATGTCAACGCCAAGCGCCTGAGCTATGGCGCGCGCGCCATCACCGCCGGCGGCCTGCTGAGCCTGCCCAAGACGGTGTTCCCGGGCGGCGCCCTGGTCGGTGACGATGCCGGCTACCTGAACGCCAGCCGCATCAAGGGCAGCCACGCCGCCATCAAGACCGGCATGCTGGCCGCCGAAGCCGCCTTCGACGCCATCGTCGCAGGCCGCCAGCACGACGAGCTGAGCGCCTACCCGGCCGCATTTGAATCCAGCTGGCTGTACGACGAGCTGAACAAGGCGCGCAACTTCAAGTACTGGTTCGGCAAGGGCCGCGACAAGGCGACCATCATGACCGGTATCGAGCAGAAGCTGTTCGGCGGCAACATGCCCTGGACCAAGCACCGCACCAAGGCCGACCACGTCAAGCTGAAGCCGGCCGCCGAGTGCCAGAAGATCGAGTATCCCAAGCCCGATGGCAAGCTGACCTTCGACCGCCTGAGCAGCGTGTTCATTGCCAACGTGCACCACGAGGAAAACCAGCCGGCGCACCTGACGCTGAAGGATCCGAACGTGCCGGTCAGCGTCAACCTGGCCAAGTACGGCGGCCCCGAGGCGCGCTACTGCCCGGCGGCGGTGTACGAATTCGTCGCCAACGACGACGGCAGCCAGCGCCTGCAGATCAACGCCGCCAACTGCGTGCACTGCAAGACCTGCGACATCAAGGACCCGACCCAGAACATCGTCTGGGTCACGCCGGAAGGCGGTGGTGGTCCCAACTACGGCAGCATGTAAGTTGCCTGCTTCTTCTGTCGGCAATAGCTGGCAGATGATGCGATACAAGCCCCTGCGTCTGTTGCCGCCGGGGCTTGATTGTTTTCTGCATCAGTCTTTTTTTCGACAGGATTCCTCAATCTATAATTAATACTTAATATCTAAATCATGAGGAAGTCATGTTCCAACATTGCCGGCCATCCGGAGAGTACAGACATCGCAACAACTTGCTAGCCGTATACATCATGTATACAATACAGCCATGATCATCAGTTTCCAGCACAAGGGTCTGGAAGCTTTTTATCTCTCTGGTGACCCGTCCTGCCATAGGTTGACACTTTTCTTCATCAGGAAAGGAAAGAGTCATGGAAACAAGGGTCAAGCGCACACAGCGCGATTACACGCTAGCCTTCAAGTTGGCCGTCGTGGAACAAGTGGAAAAAGGCGAACTGACGTACAGGCAGGCGCAGGCCAGATATGGCATTCAAGGACGTTCAACGGTGTTGACGTGGCTGCGCCGCCATGGTCGCCAGAATTGGGACTCCATGGCATCATCGGCGATCATGCCGATCGACAAACTCTCCACCGAACTTACCCCAGAGCAGCAAATCAAGGCACTGCAAGTGCAGTTGGCCCAAGCACAGGAGAAGGCCAGGTTGTTTGAAGCGGTGCTCGACGTCCTTAAGAAGGATTACGGCGTGCGTGTCGTAAAAAAGCCTTCGGGCAAGTCCTTGAGCAAGGGCTCGTGCAAGGGCTGAGCATCAGCAGGGCCTGCCAGTACATGGGCATGAGCCGGCAAGCGTACTACCAGGGGCGCCAGCGACACACGCAGTGCATGGAGCGTGCACAGACCGTAGTGCAGCTGGTGCGGCAGCAACGTATGCGTCAGCCCCGCGTGGGTACACGCAAGTTGCATCACATGCTGCGCGAGCCCTTGCAAGAGGCGGGCATCAAGATGGGGCGCGACACCTTGTTCGATGTACTGCGCAACGCCCGCCTGCTCGTGCCCCATCGCCGTGCCTATCACAAGACCACTGACAGCCATCACCGGTTCAGACGCCACCCCAACTTGCTCAAGGTTGGAGAGGGGCAAGTACAGGCAACAGGCAGCGAACAGGTATGGGTCGCTGATATCACCTATTTGCCTACAGCAGGCAAGTTCGTCTACTTGAGCCTGGTGACGGATGCGTATTCACGCAAGATTGTGGGCTGGCATGTGCACGAGAGTCTGCAGACCGAGGAGGTTGCGCAGGCGATGAAGATGGCATTGCGCACGCGACAGACGCGCCAGCGGCTGGTACATCATTCGGACAGGGGAATACAGTATTGCGCGACACACTATCAGG